>JAUNGK010000130.1 GCA_030524555.1 Bacillota bacterium
ATCATTATCATAGAAGATCAGTATTTACAGACTTTTATTCACATACTCTGCAAAAATAAACCTCATGCCAAAATTAGAGAAGATACAATTTTGATAAATTATCCTCTCTATTGTCTGTAGTACAAACAGGAATGTTTAATCGAAGCAAAGAAACTACATATAACCGTTATTAAAAAGTCAGACGCAGAACCGATAACGTAATCCCGCCGCCCCGGAATGAATACAGTGTGCTGGCTTAGCTTCTATATGGCAGCAACAAAAAGGAAAGCCATATTAGGGCTTTCCTTTTCTTGATTATTATACCGCTATTTACTATCAGATATTTCCATATATCTGTATTCCATCTCTTATTTCTTCTCTTCCCTAAGCCTTGTGATGAAATGATTAATCTTCTCCAATGCAATCTTCAAATCCTCCAAAGAATACGCATAGGAAATACGCAGGAATCCCTCTCCACAGTCACCAAATGCAGTACCCGGCACAACAGCCACCTTCTCTTCCCGAAGAAGTCTCTCTGCAAACTCCTCACTGGTCATCCCAAATTCTTTGATGCAGGGGAATACATAGAAAGCTCCGTAGGGCTCAAAGCATTTCAGCCCCATCTCACGGAAGGCATTCATCAAAAATCTTCTCCGCTGGTTATAAGCTTCCCTCATGGAAGCCACATCCTCATCACCGTTTCTAAGTGCCTCCACTGCTGCATACTGGCTGGTGGTGGGAGCACACATAATGGCAAACTGATGAATTTTAATCATCTGCTCCATAATTTCCCTGGGTGCACATGCGTAGCCCAATCGCCAGCCTGTCATAGCATATGCCTTGGAAAATCCATTAATCAGAACCGTTCTTTCCTTCATACCGGGTAGGCTTACAATAGAAACATGCTTATCCTTGTAGGTAAGCTCTGCATATATCTCATCAGAAATCACGAAAATATCCTTTTCCCTGATTACCTCAGCGATCTCTTCCAGATCCTTCTTCTCCATAATAGCTCCGGTAGGATTATTAGGGAAGGGAAGCACCAATACCTTAGTCTTATCGGTAATCGCATCCCGCAGTTCCTTTGCAGTCAGCCGAAATTCATTTTCTTCCTTCAGTTCAATGATAACCGGAACTGCATCTGCTAAAATCGCACAGGGTTCATAGGATACATAGCTTGGCTGGGGTATCAAAACCTCTTCACCCGGATTAATCATTGCACGAAGCGCAATATCAATTGCCTCCGATCCTCCCACCGTCACAATAACCTCATGATCAGCATCATAGCTTACGTTCTGGCTTCTCTTTATGTAATTGGCAATCTCTACCTTAAGTTCTTTTAATCCTGCATTGGAAGTATAAAAGGTTCTTCCCTTTTCCAATGAATAAATACCCTCATCCCTGATATGCCATGGGGTATCAAAGTCAGGCTCACCCACTCCTAATGAGATAGCGTCATCCATCTCGCTTACAATATCAAAAAACTTCCTGATACCGGAGGGCTTCACCTTTACAATTTTGTCTGCTAATGGATTTCTCATGGTGTAATCTTCTCCCTTGTATCTTCATATTTTTTGGTAAGAATCGTTCCGTGATCCTTATACTTCTTCAAAATAAAATGTGTTGCTGTGCTGAGTACCCCGTCAAGCGTGGAAAGCTTATCGGATACAAAGCTGGAAACGGCCTTTAAGGATTTTCCGTCAAGAGTCACCAAAAGGTCGTAGCCTCCTGAGATCAGATATACGCTGTTTACCTCGGGATACTTATAAATTCTCTCTGCAATGTTGTCATAGCCCTGACCTCTCTGTGGCGTAATCCTCACCTCGATGAGAGCAGTCACCTTCTCAATGGATGTTTTCTCCCAATCTATCATGGTATGATAACCGCAGATAATCCCTTCTTCCTCCAGCGCCTTTAATTCGTTGGCAATATCGATCTCCTGTGCACCTAAAATAATCGCCAGTTCCTTCAAATCAATTCGACTATTCTTTTCTATAATCGCCAAAATCTGTTCTCTCATATTTATAAACCTTTCCTTTCTCTTAGCCTGCGCTGTTTTCCTGCGCATAAAATGATACTTTAAATATTTCATCAGGTGACGGCATGGTAAGATACCTGACCTCATCCTGATTAATCACTGTTTTATCATTTCCCTTATCAGTTCTTCCGATTACTGCCGCAGAAATTCCCATATCTCCAAGCTTTTTCGTAAGCTCCTCTCCATTCTTTGTAACCATCAAAAGTGAGCCGCCTGACAAAAGCTCATAGGGGTTTAAAGCAAAAAACTCACATATCTCAATGGTTTCCTGCTTAATCGGAATATCCTTTAAATTTACGGTAAGTCCAACGCCTATTTTCCGGGATAATTCCCACAATGCACCGAAAACGCCGCCATTCCTCATATCGTGCATTGCATAAACGCCGGACTTAAGGGCTATGGCAGCCTCCGAGGCCACAGATAAATATTTTTCATAAGCCTTTGCCTGATTAATTATCTGCATGGGATAGCGCCTTCCCAGCTCCTCTTCCTTTTCAGCTGCAAGGATCGCCGTTCCCTCTAGTCCTACCCATTTACTTGCTACAATGTCCATTCCGGCAGCAGCCCTGCAGCCGTTCTTTACCTGCTTCTGGTCAGTATTCCAAACCGCATCCCTTCCAAAATGACCCGCTTCATAGGCCACTCCCGCCGCAGTAGCCGTAATGACAGGAGTTTTCACCGCCGGACTTACTTCCGTATGTCCGCCTATAATCTGCATCCGCAAGTCATCACAACACCGCTGTGCCTGCTTCATAATCTCCTTTAACAGTTCCTCCTGTGCATCCTCAGGCAGTATCACTCCCAGCGTAACCGCTATAGGTTCAGCTCCTTCCGCCGCCAAATTATTGGCCGCCGCCATAACCGCCAGATATGCTGCATTCTTCACCGGCAGGGTAACCGTCTGCGTGGATAAAGCCGTCAATCCTTTATCCCCGTCCTCTGTTTGGGACAGGCCATTATTCCACGACAAAAAGGCACAGTCTGATCCCACTTCTGCACCTTTCATTACTTCTACTCTGTTATTTTTAATTAGTCTCAACACGGAACGCTTCAAAACACTTTCCGATACTTTCCCTCTTCTCATAGCTGCCCTCATTGTATCCTTACGGTCCGAAAGCTTCCACCTTCTGCCGTTTTAAAGGCAACCGGCAACACACCGGTGCCTACTGCGGTACACCTTCTGCAGGAGCCGCCGGCTGATCTGCCGGTGCTTCAGCTGGGGGAGGCGCCGCGGCTGCGGTCAGGGCCGCCGCAACATTCTTTACATGATCAATACTGTTAGTGCTAATAGCTGCCATGATTTCATTATACACATTAGGGTCTTCCGTTGCCACACCTACTGTTGCGGTTCTTGGTACCATCTTATAAGTGCTGGAGTTTACCATTTCCCGGCTTATCTCTTCCCCATTTTCCGTAACGATCTTCCAGAGATTAGCCTTATAACCGATATGCGCTGACTGCACAACAACTGAACCTACCGGTGCACCTGCATCCACATAGATTACTTCTGTATCCGGAGATGTTCTGCTGATAATTTCACTTTCATAGCGCACCTGATGGCCGCTGTCTCTGGTCTCCATTCCGTAGATCGTAAAACAGATCTGCTTGTCTTCCGTAGTATAGCCCTCTATATAAATAGGAGCCTCCGTATTATTTACAAATCGAAAATCCTTTCCTGCCGACTCTGCAATTGCCGCATCTGCAGAAGGGTCTACATAGGTTACAATCATAGAATGATTATGCCTTTCCGTAACCTCAAGCTCCGATAAAAGCACTGCATTATATAAGGTGGTAGATACCTGGCAGATACCGCCGCCCAGACTGTCTACTACCTGTCCGTTTAAGTAGGATCCTGCCATATAATATCCATTGTCGGAAGTAAAGGGTGCTACAGTCTCATAGGTTGAAAACTCATCTCCGGGATATAACGTAGTTCCGTTGATAAGCTCACATCCATTTCTCACATTAGCGCTTCTGGAGGAACCGGATGTCTTAAAGCTGGTCGTAAAGGTACCAAGCACATCCTTTACCTTTAACAACTCTTCCTCAGTTCCTCTGGATTCATCTGTTTTAATTGCCAGCTCAAAGGAAGCGTTTTCTCCATTCCAATCCTCATTCAGGAACTGATAAAGGAGGCTGTATGAGCTTTCCTCATCTATCACCTGGCCAACCTGACCAGGATGAATCACAAAGTTCCCGTCTTCCCTTGAAAGTGTGGCATCCATTGCATTTACATTATATGCAGAGCACTGGTCTGCAATCACATGAGTTGTAAGCTCCTTGTCAATATCAAACTCCAGCTGATATACTACATTCTGGTATTCCAAATCCTTGGCGGCTTTATATCTTTGAACAATATTTCCTCTTTGACCTATGGCTGCCGCCTCATCCACTATTTCCTTATTAGACCAGTAAAAGCCGATATCTGCAGGCGTGATCTTTACCTCATTGCCGCCCACGGCTATCAAAGTAATCTCCTTCTGGCATAAGGCCGTCACATAGTCCTCTATCATTTTTCTTGCTTCTTCAGCCGTCTTGCCCTCTAAGGAAATATCCTCTATATATATGCCGGCCAATATTCTATTTTCTTCCTGTGCTCTGACCTGTATTCCCATAAGCCCTATAACCAGACAGCTTAAGAAGATACAGAGCATCCCCTTAATAAATTTCATTACGAACCTCATTTCTGTGACGCTTATCGCACATAACAAGTTTGCATTAATACACAAAAGATGCTATAGTTGGAATAATCATAGCTAATATTAATAAAACAATAATAATGGATGAAACAATTTTTTTATTTTTTTTATTATAAAGGTTAAACATTTCCTACCTCCAATTGTACATCTTTGAAAGGATATTATATATGAGATTCCCGTTTTTTGCAAGTTTTATCGTGTTCTGCATCTGGCTCGGCTATGAGCTGCATAAACGCCGCAATATTGAGTCAAAAGCAAATGATGATTTCTGGCAAAGAGAGGCTGATGCCAACAATACGCGCCGTAAATCCCTTGACCAGCTTAAGTATATTCAAATTCCTTTTGATAAGCTTCCCGTAAACACCTTGTCCACAGACCCCACTGTCAGCGAATGCTTAGATACCCTTCATGAATTATCCTCGGCTCAGATTGTTAACCTGACAGGAATCAGCAACACGGATCTGAAGCTGCAATACGGAGCACCCAATATAGACCTTTTATCACAATACGATCAGCGTTACACCCTTCTCGCACGCACCCTTCAGGCCTGGGCAGGTACCTTATATGAAAAGGGATATTCTGACGAAGCCCGGCAGATTTTGGAATTTGCTATTGAAACCCGTACAGATGTAAGCGCTTCCTATAAGCTCCTTGCCACTATTTATCAGGAAAAAGGCATGCCGGAGAAAATCAAGGCTTTAGTTCCTATTGCCGAGGGCTTAAATTCACCTTTGAAGAAGCACATTATACAATATTTAAACGAGCTCTGTCAGTAATTCAGTTTATGCTGATTTTTTGAAAATATGATTCAAAAAGTTCCCTTTGAAAATACGCCGTAAACAGCTATGTTCAAACGGGAACTTTTTATTCATAAAGCCTTCCTTGATTATTTCCAGAATTTCTTTTTCTTTGAATCCTTTGCTTCGCTCTTGTCTGTCTGAATATTCTGTGCTGCATTCAAACTGTCTCCTGTGACAGCATCAAATTGCCGCAGCAGCTCCTTAGCCTCATGAGAAAGCCTATCAGGGGTCTGAACCACCAATGTTACATAGTGATCTCCTCTCACTTCCTTATTACGAAGCGTGGGAACACCTTTGCCCTTCAAACGAACCTTCGTATCCGTCTGTGTTCCGGGCTTAACCTCATAAATTACCTTGCCGTCAACGGTATCAACCACCACATCTCCTCCAAGTGCTGCCACCGCAAAGGAAACCGGCACTGTGGAATAAATATTATAATCCTGCCTCTGGAAAATCGGATGTCGTGCTACGATTACCTCTACCAGAAGATCGCCTCTGGGGCCTCCGTTCACTCCCGGCTCACCCTTATCCCGGATCCGCACACTCTGACCGTTATCAATGCCTGCCGGAATAGATACCTGAATTTTCTTGCGGTTTGCAATATAGCCAGAGCCATGGCAATCCGCACATTTCTCCTTTATTACCTTGCCTGTGCCATTACATTCCGGACAGGTCTGTACATTCCTGACCGTACCAAAGAAAGACTGCTGGGTAAATACCACCTGTCCTTTTCCACCGCATTTTTGACAGGTTTCCGGACTGGTTCCGGGCTTTGCTCCGGTTCCATGGCAGGTCTTACATTCATCCTTTAACGTAAGCTCTATCTCCTTATCAACACCAAAGACGGCGTCCTCACAAGAGATTCTTACGCTGGTTCTGATGTTTGCACCCTTCATGGGTCCGTTATTTCCGCGGCTTCTACGTCCTCCGCCAAAGAAATCGCCAAAAATATCACCTAAAATATCACTGAAATCCGCACTATTGAAATCGAAGCCGCCATATCCGCCGCCACCGCCTTCAAATGCTGCATGACCAAACTGATCATACTGCTTCTTTTTCTCAGGATCGCTTAAGATAGCATATGCTTCCGAAGCTTCCTTAAACTTCTTTTCAGCCTCCGCATCTCCCGGATTCATGTCAGGGTGATATTTCTTGGCAAGAGCTCTATATGCTTTTTTAATTGCGGCATCATCCGCGTTCTTGTCTACTCCAAGAACCTCGTAATAATCACGTTTTTGTTCTGCCATTACTATTCCTCCCATGCCACCAGATACATGCTTAAACGCACAAGAAGAATGGCTCCTTAAAGCCATTCTCCCCGAGACGGCTCAGCATCTCTCATCTCGTTTAGACTTCTCTGTAATCTCCGTCAACCACATCATCAGCCGGACCGTCATTTCCTGCACCCATATCAGAACCTGCTGCCCCGCCTGCCTGCTGCATGTTCTCATACATCTTAGTAAACAAAGCCTGTGCACTATTTGTAAGCTTTTCTCTTGCTGCTTTTAATTCATCCAAATCGGAATCCGACATTTCCTGATCCTTGGTTCTCTCAAGAATAGCCTTCACTGCCTGAACATCTGCCTCAACAGCTGCCTTCTCGGAAGCGTCAATCTTGTCGCCAACCTCATTCAATGCTTTCTCGGTCTGGAATACGAAAGAGTCTGCCTCGTTTCTGGTATCAATAGCTTCCTTTCTCTTCTTATCCTGTGCCTCAAATTCAGCTGCTTCCTTTACAGCCTTATCGATCTCATCATCAGACATGTTGGAGCTTGCTGTGATGGTGATATGCTGCTCCTTACCTGTTCCAAGATCCTTTGCAGACACATTAACAATACCGTTTGCATCAATATCAAAGGTAACCTCGATCTGCGGTACACCACGCATTGCCGGAGGAATACCATCCAGCCTGAACTGTCCGAGAGACTTGTTATCTCTTGCAAACTGTCTTTCACCCTGTAATACATTAATATCTACCGCTGTCTGATTATCTGCTGCTGTAGAGAATATCTGACTCTTTTTGGTAGGAATTGTTGTATTTCTTTCAATCAATCTGGTTGCAATACCACCCATGGTCTCAATGGACAGAGAAAGGGGTGTAACATCCAGAAGAAGGATTTCACCTGCACCTGCATCGCCTGCCAGCTTACCGCCCTGAATAGAAGCACCAAGAGCTACGCATTCATCAGGGTTAAGGCTCTTGCTGGGCTCATGTCCGGTCAGCTGTTTTACCTTATCCTGTACAGCAGGAATACGTGTAGAACCGCCTACCAGTAATACCT
>JAUNGK010000131.1 GCA_030524555.1 Bacillota bacterium
CCCCGGATTTCTACATTACGCTGCTTTAACGCTTCGGCCAGCGCCGGAAGGAACTGCTCCTTTACCGCCTCATGAATCACCAGAGACTCGCAGGCATTGCACACGCCAATTCTCTGGGTTTTCGCATTAACAATGATGGGCACAGCCTGCTTTAAATCCGCCCATTCATCCACATAAATATGGCAGTTTCCTGTCCCGGTCTCGATAACAGGGATAATGCTGTTTTCCACTACGGTTCTGATTAACCCGGCGCCGCCTCTTGGTATCAGCAGATCCACATACTCCTTCATTCTCATAAACTCCTGGGTCACGCTTCTGTCCGTAGAAGTAATAAGCTGTATGGCATCCGGTGTAATTCCTATGCCATCAAGCGCTTCCCTGATAACTCCCGTAATAGCTTTATTGGAATGTATCGCATCACTGCCTCCCTTTAAAATCACCGCATTACCACTTTTAAAGCATAAAGCAAAGGCATCTGCCGTCACGTTGGGCCTGGATTCGTAAATGATGCCGATTACTCCAATGGGCACCCTTCTTTTTTCAATATGAAGCCCATTGGGACGCTCTATGACCTCCATCAATTCTCCGATAGGATCCTTTAGCTCTGATACCTGCCTAAGCCCCTCTGCCATCTGGGCAATTCTTTCCGGTGTAAGACGCAGTCTGTCAATTAATCCGGCATGCATTCCCTTTGCCTCTCCTGCCCGGATATCCTTTTGATTTTCCTCAAGCAAAAAAGCACTTTCTTTCACCAATGCTGATGCCACCTCAACAAGCGCTTTATTTTTCATGTCCGTATCCAATCTTTGAAGCTCATATTTGGCACCCACTGCCTTACTTCCCAATTGCTTTAACATATCCAATTGTTCCATCTTCCTATAATCTCCTTTTCTACCTTATCACTCCATTTTCCGTAACAATGATTTCCGGTCTGATATCATGCTCTTCCATAGGCACCTTCTTGGCAAACTGACATTCAAAAGCAAGGGCCGCACTTCTAAGGCCTATGTAATCTGCAAGAAAACGATCATAAAATCCCTTTCCATATCCCATTCTCCCACGCTGTCTGTCAAAAACCGCTCCCGGTATTAAAATCAGGCTGTCTAATTGTGTCATCATCTGAAGAGTAAACAGCTTTTCCCAATTATCGTCCGGCTCTCTGATGCCTTGATACCCCGCTTTCAAATCCTCCATGGAGCTTATTTCATAAAATCGGATATCCATTCCTTCAACCTTAGGTGCAAAAACTCTTTTGGACGAATCCGCAAGCAGCTCCAAAACCAGCCCGGTAGTCATAACCTCACTTCTGTAATCCATATAAACAAGCACTGCCTGCGCATCCTGATAAGCGGGCTCCTGTTTCAAATATTCCCATATCTTCCGGCTTTTTTGCGTTCGCTCACTGACAGAAAGGCTGTTCCTGCAGCCCAAATATCTGTTTCTGATGCTTTGCTTACTGATATGACCATTTTCTACCATAAACAGTCCTCCTTATCTGCTGTATTCCTCTGCTTTTATAATATGTTCTGCCACCATCTCGGCAACATGTATTCCATCCATTGCGGCAGAAGTGATGCCTCCCGCATATCCGGCACCTTCACCGCATGGGTATAACCCCTTAAAGCATGTCTGAAGACTTTCATCTCTTACAATCCGAACAGGTGATGAAGTTCTGCTCTCTATCCCCTCCACTAGCACATTCCCGTCATTAAATCCCTTAATCACTCTTCCAAATTGTTCCATTCCGTCCACAAAGGCCTCTGAAAGCTCTTCCGGCAGAATTTCATGAACAGGCGCATATTCCCACTCCCCTTTAATGCAAGGTGCGAAATCCTTTGAAATTACAGCTGTGTCCGTTTCATCCGCCGGTTGTTTTTCTCCCAAAACAGCCCTTCGGTAATCTCCATACCTTTCCACCGGAACTTTCCCATCAGCTAAGCAATAGGCCTTTTCCTCCAGCCTTCTTTGAAATTCAATTCCTGCCAGAGGATGATCACTGCCGTAATCCTGCAAAGATACGGAAACAATAATTGCACTGTTGGCATTTTTTCCGTCTCTTTTACTGTAGCTCATCCCATTGACCGCCAGACGCTTTGCCTCTGAGGATGCATTAACTACATAGCCGCCGGGACACATGCAGAAGGAATAAACTCCTCTGCCGTTTTCCGCCCTGGCTGTAACCTTATAGGGGGCATTTCCCAAAATCAAATTTTCGTCACTTCCATACTGGGAACCATTGATCAGCTTCTGGGGATGTTCCACTCTCAAACCTACGGCAAAGGGTTTCGCCTCAATCGGACAACTCTTCTGATACAGCATGCTAATAGTATCTCTGGCACTATGCCCCGGTGCAAGCACCACATAGGATGCCTCTAACCTTTCCTCTCCGTTTATCTCAACGCCCCGAACCTGCCCATTTACTATCAATATATCCGTAACCCTGGCCTGAAAGCGAAAGCTTCCGCCTGCAGCTTCAATCTTATGGCGGATATTCTCAATCACGGTACACAAGATATCCGTTCCGATGTGAGGCTTGTGATCATACAAAATTTCCTCCGGTGCCCCCGCTTCCACAAATAAACGCAGCACCTCTCTGTTTCGTCCGTATTTATCCTTCACCAGTGTATTCAGCTTTCCGTCGGAAAAGGTTCCGGCTCCACCCTCACCAAACTGTACATTAGACTCAGGATTCAGCTCTCCGGTTTCCCAGAACTTCCTTATATCTTCGGTGCGCTCCCTAACAGACTTCCCTCTCTCCAAAAGAAGGGGTTTAAAGCCTGCCTTTGCCAGCATCAGTCCGCAAAACAAACCTGCCGGGCCGGTTCCTATGATTACAGGTCTTACCGCTCCGGTATACTGCTCTGCCGGAAACCGATAAGGCACCTCATCTAAAATCATGACTTGTTTTTTGTCACACCGCCGGTAAACCTCTTTTTGATTTTTAACGGTAATATTCAAAACATAGCTGAAATACAGCTCCGGCTTCTTTCTTGCATCCACAGACCTCCTCACAATGGAAATCTGAGGCGTACCGTCATATCTTAGAAGCTTCTTAACCTTAGAAACAAGCTCTTCCCATGAATGATCTATGGGAAGCCGCAATTGATTAATTCTAAGCATTCTTACTGCTACCTCCGGACTATTTATTCTCCCTCAAATCTTCTGCTATTCCCACTGTAGAGCAGCCTGCAGCATTCATTCCGGCAACATAGCCGCTTGTCCATGCCCATTGAAGATTATAGCCCCCGCATTTGCCGTCAATGTCAACGATTTCGCCTGCGAAGTAAAGTCCCGGCACTTTTACGGACTGCATCTGTATATCTATTTCTCCAAAATCCACGCCGCCTGCACAAACCTGTGCATTTTCTATAGAATTAACATCACTGATATGTATAGAAAAATTGCGGCTTTGTAAAAATATGTCTTTCAGCTTTTTAAACCCTGCATCCTCCGCCTTCATTCCAGACTTTAGACCGTTTCTTTTGATTAATACCATATTAATTTTTTTGTTTAACGTACCGGTTAAAAATTCTTCCAGAGTTTTGTCCTTTTGTGACTCATAACGAAGCCTGATTAGATGCAAAAATGCTTTATCCTCCTGATCCGGGAAAAAGTCAACAAGGAGCTTAACATTTTTTCCTTCCTTCAGTGCATATGCAGCTGTTCTGCTGATCTGAAATACTGGAATTCCTGAAACTCCATATTCCGTAAATTGAACCTCACCGATTTCTTTTCCCACGGAATGCTCGTCTATCATTAAAGTAACCTTTGCAAAGCACCTTACTCCGGCAAGCGCCCTGCAAAATTCTTCATCTGACTTTAACTGAACCAATCCCGGAACGATAGGATTAATTTTATGTCCAAAGGCTTCCGCCAGCTTATAACCACTTATATTTTTATTCTTCATGGAAGCTGGACTCCCACAGGCAAGAATAACCCTATCATAACAACATACTGCTTTATTCCCATCCTTTACCTCAAATACTGCTCTCTCCTGCCTGAAAATAATTTTTTCAATTTCTGTTTCGGGAACTGTCTTCACCTGATTTCTTCTAAGCTCCATTCGAAGAACATCTAATACTGCCGATGCCTGCTCCGAATAAGGATACAAGCCTTCATTTTTGCTCTTAATCATCAATCCCATACTTTCAAAAAAGGAAATTGTATCCCACACGGAAAAGACATTGAAAATCTTCTGAAGCTTCTCCTTATCATTACAATAATACTGATCCGTCGTAAACTTCAGATTACTCAGATTGCATTTGCCGTTTCCTGTTGCAAGAATCTTTTTTCCAACACGATCATTTTTCTCATACAGAGTTACCTCAGCCCCCTGCCTGGCCGCCGCAACTGCCGCTGTCATTCCCGATGCTCCTGCTCCGATTATTGCAACTCTAATCCTGTCATTCATTCATATACTCCTGCATACCGCAAGCCTTACCTGTGATACTGCGTTAATATCTCTCTTGGATTCGTAATATATCTTTAGCTGGAATATGACTCAAGAAAATTATATAATTCTCCCTCATTTTCCACATATTTCATATTAATAATTTCTTCCTGCAGGTTCTGCGGAAGATCCTCCACCAGAATATCCGTATTCATATAGACCTGTGAAAGGCTCTGATCATACACAACCACATAATGATTTTCATTTAACAGAAAGAAACCTTTAGCCTCTTCCGGCGGCTCATAGCTTTTTCTTACCACAACCCTGGAACTTGAAAAGGAAACAAGCTCCATATAACGAAAGCCCTTCTCAAGATCCGTAAGAGATGGATTTTGATTGTAATTATCAATCTCCTCAACCAGCTGCGCCCTGCTGAGACCTATATACTTATCAGGCGTATTTTCTTCTGTTTCTCTGGTTTCTGTATCCACAGCATTATATTCCTGAACTACATAACGGGTATTAGCTGTCACAATGGGTTCATCATTGACAGATACCTCAATCGGTTCCTCACTCTTAGGATCTTCCACATTCATCTCTATATCAGCAGTTCCTTCTCCCGGGTAAAAAAATTCCATAATTGCCATATTAGAAGCAAATCCCAGGCTGAACATGCTTAGCGGATAAATAAAAAATAAGCTGATACGTTTTGCAAATTTCATAGTATATACACCTTTACTATTTGATTATAAACAGTATCAGCCAAAATGCTTAAAACTATACCTCTACATAATATGAAGCAATTCGGATAGCTTTTTTAACAGCCGTCCTCCTGCCATATCATCCATTTCATCACTCCTGAAAGCCCTTGCTGCCACCAAAAGCAAAAGGTAAGATAAGATTGCTGCCACTAAACAAATAATCATAGATATCAATGCTCCCGTCAAAGGTTCAAAAACCTTATTCAAAAGCATGGCTATCACACCCGAAACAGCTGCCGCAACAATGGTAACCGCAAAAGTTCTGATCCACTCCTGATTATACTGAAACCTGCGGCTTATAATCAAAAATCCGCAAACTGCAGTCACAAGGTAAAACACAATGCTTCCGATAATCAATGACATAACTCCCAATTTTGAATTTGACAGCAAAATCACAATTCCCGCCTGAAGGACAAAAGCTCCTGCTCCAATTCCTACAACATAAGATAACTGCCTTTGCTTTTGAAGCATTTCCATAAAAAGTGTTGAAAACACATAAAAGATGAGAAAGATGCTTCCTGTCTGTGTTAAGAGAACTGCCTGATGATTATTTCCTCCAAAAATAGTATTTAATAAATTTTCGGACAGCACCGCAAGAAATACTGCAGAGGGTATAACTATCGCCGCACATTGATGCATCAAAAGCCCCAGCCTTTCTTTGGCAGCGCGATGCTCCTCTCTCTCCCACAAAACTATAATTCTCCGAATAGAAGGAATGCAGACCATACAGATTACGCTTCCTATAATGCCAATTATAGGCAATGTCTTTCCGTAATATGCCCCCCACTGCACCATCAACTCATCAGTGTTTTTGCCAAATCGCAGCAGAAGAACTTCATCTAACCAAACCCATCCATGAAACGTCAGCCAGAAAAGTGCATAAATCGCTCCCGTTCCAAGCAGCATATGCATAATGCGTGGACGACTATCCTGGTTTTTAGGAAATTCTTTTGTAATCTGGTTTTGAATACTTCTTCGAAATATAAAAAACAAAATAAGGGCATGCAGGAAACAAATAACCGAAGCGGAGAGAATTCCCACGCAGGCTCCCATTGCACCATATACATTAGTGTAATCATCATTCTGCAATAGCGCAGATACTTTAACTCCGTAATCACCGGAAATTTTGGCTCCGATCAATCCTCCCGTAAAAAGGAAAATCATCTGAAGAATACGGGAATGCATTGCAGGTACTCTGGAACCGTTTCCCTGAAAATATCCCTTAAACACTCCTGTCATAACAAAAAAGAAAATAGAAGGAGCCATCATGCGAACCGACAATTGTGCCAACGGAATATTCATAAGAGCTCCCGTAACAGCTTGCGCCGACAGAAAAACCAGAATACTAAGGACTGCCCCTGTCACACCTCCCAGCAAAAGTGCCCCCCTAAATACCTTTTGTGCACTTCTGTACTGTTCTCTTCTTATTCGGTACTTTACCAGTGACGAAACTGCCTCCGAAAGCCCATAGGCAGCCGTTCCTCCTAAAACCAAGTAAATTTCACCGGCAGTTCCAAAGCAGGCCATACCCTTATCCCCAATGATCCTTCCAAGCAAAAGCCTGAAAATTAACATTCCAATAAAGGTAATTCCAATTGTTATCATAAAATAATCTTTTTTGGATGAAGGGTTTCTTCGTTCAAATTTTTTCATATGGTTCCTCATTTCATACTATCTATACCGGTATCTTTAACGATCCCGCGTTATTCCAAGCAGCATAAGCACCTGCTCCTGCTTTTCTTCCATTATCCGTGCCTGCTCCTCTTCCATATGATCATAGCCGCATAGGTGAAGCATACTGTGTGCCGTAAGAAAAGCAAATTCCCGTTTGATGGAATGTCCGTATTTTGCAGCCTGTTCAAAAACCTTTGGTGCCGAAATAATAATATCGCCAAGTATAAGCTCTCCACTTTCCGGGTCAAAGCAGTCGGCTTTAGCATCTTTTGCCATGGAAAAATCGCCTTCTGTTTCAAAAAACAGCATCGGAAAGGATAAAACATCTGTAGGCGCATCCACCTGCCGATACTCTTTATTATATTGCCAAATTCCATCATTATCGGTAATTAAAAGATTGACCTGCGCCTCATAGGGACAATTTTCCATATCAAGCACCTGCTCCATAACAGCATCAAATATTTCCTTTACATCGAAATCAAATGTCAGGGATGTCTCGTTTTCAACGTAGGAAGTCATAATACAGCTTCTCCTCTACCAGTATGTTTTTCATTTCCTGCAGTTCACCGAAGGTAAGATCACTATGATCTATCATGCCGCTTTCCATGCGCTTTTTAAATATTCCTTCGATTATTTTGGAATAATCCAATTGTATTTTGGGATCCTTGGAAAACAAATAATTGACAGACGCAATTACCGTATCAGAGAACAAAAGTACAATCGTTTCCTTAGATACCATCATTTCAGTCTTATCAATATATTCTCTAAGAATATCCCTTACTCTTTGCGGGAAATTATTCTCTTCCAAAATAGCCTGTACATTTTCCCAACTGTTTTCGCCCCTGACAGTTCCGATTCTATGATAATATCCGCAGGCCTTTACAACCGCATCATCCAGCTTTAACCGCTTAGCAATCCTGTCACATAAATATGCGGTGTGAATCGCATGATAGTATTCTTCTTTGGAGGT
>JAUNGK010000132.1 GCA_030524555.1 Bacillota bacterium
TTCTCTTCATGGTATCGATCTGGCGCACTCTTGCGAAATGCTCCGGTGCAAAGGTAGGAATTCCCTCATATTTAAACTGTTCCTTTGGCATACACAGGGTATCCCCTATGGAAAATATCCCGGGGTCAAAAACACCGATAATATCTCCTGCATACGCCTCCTCCAAAATCTTGCGCTCACTTGCCATGATCTGCTGCGGCTGAGACAGGCGCATCACCTTGCCGCCCTGAACATGCTTAACCTCCATGCTGGATTCATACTTGCCGGAACAGATACGCATAAAGGCAATTCTGTCTCTGTGAGCCTTATTCATATTTGCCTGAATTTTAAACACAAAAGCTGAAAAATCATTCTCCACCGGAGAAATAATTCCCTTATCCGCCTTTCGCGGAAGGGGTGTGGTGGTCATTTTAAGGAAATGCTGAAGAAAGAACTCCACACCAAAATTAGTCAGGGCAGATCCGAAAAAGACCGGTGTAAGCTCTCCTGCCCGTATCATATCAAGATCATATTCCGCACTGGCTCCATCCAAAAGCTCAATCTCATCTCTTAAGATATCTGCCGCTTCCTGACCGATAGCAGCTAAAAGCTTGTCCTCATCAGATGCCGGGATTTCGGTAGTTTCCCCTTCCTTAGTTCCCTTTTCCGTATCAGAATAAGTGATCACACACTGCCTGTCCCTGTCATAGACGCCTTTAAAGCGCTTACCTGAACCTATGGGCCAGTTAATGGGGCAGGTAGCAATTCCCAATTCTTTCTCAATTTCATCCAAAAGCTCAAAGGTGTCATTGGCATCCCGATCCATTTTGTTAATAAAGGTAAAGATCGGTATTTTACGCATCACGCATACCTTAAACAGCTTCCTGGTCTGAGCCTCTACACCCTTTGACGCATCAATAACCATTACTGCGGAATCCGCCGCCATCAGCGTTCTATAGGTATCTTCCGAAAAGTCCTGATGTCCCGGCGTGTCCAGAATATTGATACAAAATCCGTCATATTCAAATTGAAGAACAGAGGATGTAACTGAAATACCTCTTTCCTTCTCAATCTCCATCCAATCCGATACCGCATGCCTGGCTGTTGCCTTTCCCTTTACACTTCCTGCCAGATTGATAGCTCCTCCGTACAAAAGAAACTTTTCCGTCAGGGTTGTCTTACCTGCATCCGGGTGGGAAATAATAGCAAAGGTTCTTCTTCTGTTTATTTCCTGCTCATAATTACTCACTGTTTCATCCTCCAAATAATACAAGTATCTTATAATACGCTTGTTCCGGCAATTTCCCCTGAAACTCCCAGATAATGAAGCACCGTTGCCCCTATATCCGCAAAGGTATTTCTTGTTCCAAGATTTCCCGGAGTAATAGTTTTTCCGTAAACAATAAGAGGCGTATATTCTCTGGAGTGATCTGTGGATACTGTATATCCGGGGTCACATCCATGATCTGCCGTAATCATAAGAATATCCTCATCGCGCAGTTTCGAAACTATCTCAGGCAAAGCTGCATCAAATTCGGACAGCGCTTTGGCATAACCTTCTATGTCGTTTCTGTGCCCATAGAGCATATCATAATCCACCAGATTAATAAAGCATAAACCTTCAAAATCCTGCTCCAGATAGGACAGGGTACGTTCAATCCCATCTGCATTTCCCTTGGTATATACATAGGAAGTAATACCCCGCCCTGCAAAAATATCCCTGATCTTTCCCACGCCAATAACCTCTTTCCCTGCACCCTTCAGTGCATCCAGCATGGTTTCTCCGGTAGGCGGAAGCGAAAAATCATGCCTCCCCGAGGTTCTCTGATAATTCCCTGAAGTACCGGTAAAGGGTCTTGCAATCACGCGTCCTACACTGTGTTTCCCGCATAGAAGCGCTCTGGCCTTACGACAGTATTCATACAGTTCCTCTACCGGAACAATATCCTCATGGGCCGCAATCTGAAAAACACTGTCCGCAGAGGTATATACAATCAGCTTCCCTGTTCTTACATGCTCATCCCCGTAATCCTTAATCACTTCCGTTCCCGAATAGGGACGATTGCACAGCACACCTCTTCCTGTCAAAGCAGAAAATTCCCTGATGATTTCCTCCGGGAAGCCGCCCGGATAAACAGGAAGCGGTTCTTTGGAAATCAGCCCTGAAATTTCCCAATGCCCGATAGTGGTATCCTTCCCCCTGGATGCCTCTTTCATTCTCCCATACAAGGCCGAAGGCTTACTGATTCCGCCTATCCAATCCACGCCGTCAATATTAAACAATCCCATTTGAGCCATATTAGGCATGTGGAAACAGGAGCCCTTCGATGCCGAACGCAGTGTATTTGTTCCCACGTCCCCAAATTCTGCCGCATCATCCATTGCACCTATTCCCACACTGTCCAATACAATCAAAAAAACTCTCTTCATAAAGTATCCTTCCTTATACGATAAGCCTTACAAAAAGGCGAATTTTTTACTTCTGTAATAGAATACCACATTTTTCAAAATATAGCATTAATTTATTGTTCCGATGACAGGGTGCTTATCACAATAGCCTCCGGTGCCACACCGGTCTTTCTGATCACGATATCCTCAATCTGCGCTCTCTGTGCCTCTGTAAGCTCGGAAGCATTTACTACCACATCTACCGTCTCATCCGTAATACTGACTACAACATCATTAAAGCCCTTGCTCTCTAAAAGAATTTCCGCTGCCGTTTCCTTTTCGGCTATATCGGTAATTGCAATCATATTATCTACTGCTTCCTGCTTTTGTTCCTCGCTGATATTTACATTATTGATGATCTCCAAAAGAGTTTCCTTATTTCTGGCTCTGGTCTGTTCCTTTAACAGTCTTGCGCCGGACAAAGTGTCTAAGCTTGCTGCGGATGTAAACACCGCCTCGCCCGGTGTTTCACTGTCAGAAATTTCATTTTCCAGATTTTGAGCAGTTTCTCCCATGACCTCATCCATAGTCTCATCCAAATAGTTTTCCTCCTGCGTGATCACATCAGAATCCAGGCTCTCAATTTCCCCATACTCCGCCTGTTCCATATCTTCATCAGAAATCTCAAATAATGCTGCCACCTCCGTATCGTCGGCGCTGTCCTGACTTGCTGTAGTTACTGTGTCTGATCCGGTTGTCATAATTTCCTCATCCGTAATTTTAGTACCGGCAAAGTTAAGGTACCCTGCGACTGCAATCATAATTGCCAGCGCCGTAATCATGATTTGATTTTTCTTCACCATATTTTTCAAACCCGTGTCTCCTTCTCACCTTGATATCATTTTAACTATAATAATTTTATGAGCCTCTATACCAAATAATGCCTGAATTGCTTTGGTAATCTTTTGAACAGTCTGGGCGTTTCCTCCTCCCTCGGCAGATACTACCACCCCCGACACCTTAGGATACTTAACCTGTCTGATGAAAGGCTCATCGCCGCTTCCCTCACTGATGAAAACTGTAGACTCCTGCTCCGAAATATCGGTAGTATTTCTGCTTCCTCCCGCCGAATCCACCTCTGTGGTTCCCTGCCTCGAGGTATTTAAATCCTTTTCTATTATTTTCTCACCGCTATCCTCCAGGGTAACCATGACCTGTACCTGTCCCACCCCGTCCACCGTAGACAGGAGCTGTTCAAGAGAATCCTCCAAATATGCCGCATAGTCGGAAACCGCATACCTGTCTGCATCTGTCTCCTCCACCGTTTTCCCCGTCGTATGCTGTATATCCAGTGTATCATTTCCACTGTCCCATAGACCGGACTTTGACACATCTTCCCCCTTCTTTGTCGGCCAGGCAATCACAAGAAGCAATACTCCCAAAAGCGCCATGATCAAAAAATTATCCTTAGTAAGCTTTCCCTTCAGCTTTGTAATATCAGGCACCCTCGTCACCTCCCTTAATTCCCTTCATATCTGATCTCCATTTTTTCGGGATCTGCCCCAATGTAATTTCCGTACAGCTCCTTTAGCTCCATTAGCTTTTTTTCCTCATCCAATGCGTTTTCCTCCGTCTTGGAATCTGAGCCGGCATCCCCGATCACAATAGGATCTATCTGTATTTTTTCACCGGGTTTTATGTCATCGCTGTTTCTTATACCGTTTGATCCTTCCTCCGGTACAATAGTTATGACAATTCCCATATCCTCTCCGTTTAACCCCTCCACAAGCTCTACCCTCTTCACCTGATAACCACTCTTACACCCATCAAGCTTTTCCTTCAGTTCCTCCTCAATACCGCTGTAAATTCCCATGCTTCCATCCTCTATTTCCAATCCATAGCTCTCATATTCCATACCGGCTTCCCACTCCCTTATCTGTCCCTTAATTTCTTCCTCTCTTCCCTCATCCAGCAAGAATCCAAAAAGCGGTTCCGTGATCCGAAGAATGATTAAAACTCCTACCAATATTCTTACATACTTCACATAGGTACCGCCCGGGACAAAAAATAAAACCGCCTGAGCTATAATCATAAATATGCATGTATTTTTGATAATAGAAATCATAAAACACTCCTAGGAAGACACTGTATAGGCAACCACTGCAATTACAATAATAAATAAGGCCATAGCTGTAAACACACAGCGAAACAGTAAAAAGCACCCCTCTGAAACCCTGTCAGCGCAGGCGGAAATTCTTTTATCACTGACAATTCCCGTAATTGCCGCTCCCAGCTTGACCGCACCGGTGATCAAAAGAATTTTTAAAAGAGGCATCAGGCAGGTTCCCAGTAATATAAGAAGCAGAAGCACCCCCATGCTGTTTTTCAAAAGAACTGCCGACCCTAACACCAGCTCCGCTACCCCCTCTGCCACCCCGCCAATTCCGGGAATGGAGGATACCGCCTTTCTAAGTGCGGATATTTTCAGCCTGTCCACCACTGGAACTATAACTGCCTGTACCAGGCTTAAGCCCGTCACTGCGCCCATAGAAAGCTTTAGGGCAAAAATAATTCCTTTTTTGATAAAATCCAGCAAAAGAGAAAGCTTCTCCTCCACCCAGATACCGTTTAAAAGCGCCAGCAGTACATAGCTGTATATAAAGGGGAGCAGTATGGATTTTAAAAAGCTTTCCACCAGATAGGCAATGATCAGCATCAGCTGATAGTAATATACGGCTGTGGTGGTGCCCTGTGCGGCTCCTACCGCCATAAAGTAAGTTGGAATAAACAGCTTTACAAACAGCACGATTTCTTCTATGGCATTGGCAGCTATCTCCGACACCAGTGCAAACACCTTGGTCAAAATCATCATCAAAAAAAGATAAAGAAAATAGAAGCCTGCCTGGGCAATCTGCTGCCCTGCAAACAAATCCGAAAAGCCGGAAAACAGAGCCGATGCCACCCCTAAAACCAAAATGTACAAAAACACCTGACGGATATTTAAAAGCTCGCCCTTTAAATTCCCCAGTACCTGGCTAATCAGCTCCTTTCCCGCATCCGCTGCCCTGCCTTCCAAAATCATTTGCAGCATTTCCTCTGTATTCATTTCAAACTCCGGAAACACTTCCTCTATTTTACTGTCAATACCGCTCATATCCATGCTTTCCAGCCATCTGTCCATATATTGAGTCACCCCGTCGTCCTCTTCCTCCTTAGCCAGAACAGGCAGACTGCACAGGAAAACAGCACACAATATTTCCGCCAAAAGAAAGCATACCTTTATCCTCTTTTTCATCTTTTATCCCACCTAACCGGCCACTGCATTAATATTTTCCACTACCGCAACAAGCACCGGCATCCCCATAAGCAGCACCGACAGCTTTCCGAAAATCTCAATCTGTCCCGCCACGGCGCCATATCCCGCATCCTTACAGATTGATGCACAAAACTCGCACACATAGGTAATTCCTACCGCCTTAAACAAAAAGCCAAGATAGCTTTCGCTTCCGTTTATATATTTTTCCAGATCCCGTATTTTAACCATCAAAAGATTTAACCCGCTTAAAGAAAAGAAAAAAATAATCAGGCACAGTACTGCCCCAAGATATAGCCCGTATTCCGGTCTGTTTGATTTAAACTGCAATGCCAGCATTACCCCTGCCACACCAAGAATACCGATTTTAATAATTTCCATTTTGCAATATTCCTCCACGGTCAAACAAAAAGACAATTCCCGTTTACATACTGAACAAATCCTGTATCATCACAAACAGATCATAGATATAAGGCAATATCCATGTAAGCACCAATATTAATCCGGCAAGGCTGATCAAAAAGGCATGCTCCTCCCTTCCACTGTGCTTCAAAATCTGACTTAAAATGGTGATCAGAATTCCCACTGCTGCAATTTTAAAAATCAGGCTTATCCCCATATTTCCTCCACACCCGGGCTACAGCAGCATAATGGACAAAAGCACCCCGCCGGCAACTCCAAGGCTCATCATCATTTTATTTTTGTTCTTTTGTTCCCCTGAAAGCTCCTCCGCCTGCCGTGCGGCCTCCCGCAGCAGCTCATTTAACGCTCCCGCCTGGGCGCCTTCCTCCATATATCCCAGACAGGATGGAAAATCCAGCATCAGCTTCTTTTCCTTCGCTTGAAGAGGCGTGTGAGCCAATGCCTTTTCCATCTGCTCCCTCCAGATTTCCGGCAGATTTCCTCCCTGTTTATTCATCCGTTCATATATTGCAAGAAAGGCCTCGGAAAAAGGTTCCTTTTCCCGTTCGGACAGCCTAAGCAGTGTCTCCGGCACGGTAGCCTTTTGATAAGATATGTAATACTTCATGTCCTCATATATTTCACTGATCTGCCGAAGCAGCAAAAGCCGGCTTCTTAAATCCCCGCACAATACTGCCGCAATTCCTGTACAGCCGGCGATAATGAGAAGACATCCTGTCAGCTGCAGCATAATAGCTCCTCCCTTTTTTCACCAAGCTCCTCTCCCTGTTTATCTACAACCTGCCGGATACGGCAGACCTCCTTTCTTCTTTCCAAAAAGATATATCGTTCAAAAAAATCCGCCGGTTTAAACGGCGTATAGCCTCCTTCCGTCAGCCTGCCTCCTGCGTTCATATGTCTTTCCACATCCTCCATGGAATTTCCATGCATGGTAGCAAGCACACTGCTCCCGCACTGGAGCACCTGATAAACCGCCCTCATATCCTCATAGCCCCCGATCTCGTCCACAGCCACTACCGAAGGCGCCATAGAACGCATCAGAAGCATCATTCCCTGTACCTTGGGGCATCCGTCCAGCACATCCGTTCTCATACCCACATCATTTTGCGGAATCCCCATAAAGCTTCCTGCAATTTCGGAACGCTCATCAACAACCCCTACCTGCCGCCCTGCCCCAAATATATTTCCCTCGGAAACCTGTCTCACAATATCACGAAGAAGGGTTGTCTTTCCGCATCCCGGAGGAGATATAAGCAGGGTATTCATAAAACGCCCCTTCTCATAAAGAAAGCACATCACCTCATCTGCCGCACCTATGATCTGGTGGGAAATGCGAATATTAAGGAAACGGATATGAGACATATTCCTTATACTTCCGTTTTCATTCAGCACCACTTGTCCTGCCACTCCAATCCGATGCCCTCCGGGGATAGTCAGATACCCCTGGCGAATTTCATTTTCAAAAGCATACATGGAATAATGACATACATTTTTTAATATTTCTTCCATCTCCCGCTCTGTTATGTACCATGCATCCTGCGTACCTCTGCTGATGCACCCCCGGCAGGATAAGAAAAACTCTTCTCCTCCGATCAAAAACCTGACAGGTCGTCCTATTCCCAGCCGGATTTCTTCCAGTTTGTCCGCTCTTTGAAGGGGCTTTTCCCACCTTGCCT
>JAUNGK010000133.1:0-1840 GCA_030524555.1 Bacillota bacterium
GGATTTTCCCATTCCCTGAATACCTTCTACAAAAACATTCTTCATATGTTCCCCCTATTCTACAATTCAATGATCCCCGTTGCTATCTTCTCACGGAATCTTCTGTCATGTTCTACAAGCAGCATGGTCGGCTGATACTGCAACAATAATTTCTCAATCTGCATTCTGGAAAACACATCAATATAATTTAACGGTTCATCCCATATATAGAGATGTGCGGGAGTAAGCAGGCTTGCCGCCAGCAACACCTTCTTTTTCTGGCCTTCCGAATAATCCTCCATATTCTTTAAGAATTGTGTGCGCTCCAAATCAAGCTGCCTGAGGATTGCGCAGAATAAGCTTTCTTCCAGATTTCGTTCCTTACAGAACTTGGAAATTCCCCCCTTTAAAAAGGATGTATCCTGACTGACATAGGAAATGGTAAGCCCGGATGCAATGTCACAGACTCCCGATTCCGTAACCGGTATATGACTGTCTGCAGCACCTGCTTTCTGCAAAATCATTTTTAAAAGTGTTGACTTACCGCATCCGTTTTCGCCATGTAACGCTATCCGCTCCCCTCTGCTGATTGTCATTGTCAGATCGGTGAATACCGGATTTTCCGCTCCCTCATATTGAATTCCGTACTCCCTGATATTCACAATCCTTTCCTTATGATGCAAAAGCGGCACAAGCTTCAAATCCACTGTTTCCTCAATGTCTTCTAAAAGACCTTCCCTTTCCTCAATTTCCCGGTTCAACCGCTTTTCCATTTGTTTCACCCGGCTCTGCAGCTTTTTGGTTTTTGCACCGATAAACGCTCTCGTCGCTGTACATCTGTCATGCTCTTTGATTGGGTCAAAGCCGATTTTGGTATTTTCATTTTGAGCTGCCCACTGGGAAGTCTGCGCTGCTGCCTGCTTCAGCTTTCCGATTTCTTTCAGATGCTTTTCATTCTCCGCCTTCCTGAATTGATCCCTGCGTTTTTTATTCTCCCACCAGCTGGAAAAATTACCGCTTTGAACCTCAATCGTCCGTCTGTTTAACACCAGCACATGATCGATACAGGCATCCAGCAAATCCCTGTCATGTGAAACAAGGATAAATCCCTTCTTGGAGCACAGATATTTCTTTACACACTCTCTGGCGTCCTCGTCTAAATGATTGGTAGGCTCATCGATCAGCAAAAAGTCATTTTGCCCGGAAAATAAAACTGCCAGCAGAATCTTAGTCTGCTCTCCAGGGCTTAAGGTTATAAAGGGCCTGTATAGAATTTCCGCCCCTTCTCCCAATTGCTCCAATTCACATATTACACGCCACACCTCACATCCCGCTTTGATTTCCCCGGCAAAATCCGCAGCGGACAGCTGCAGCTGCTCTTCCGAAATCTGGTAGGGAAAATAATCAAACACTGCATTGGTAGTGATTGCCCCTCTATAGACATACTTTCCAAGCAGCAAATTTAAAAAGGTGGTTTTCCCTTTTCCGTTACGCCCTATAAACCCCAATTTCCAATCCGTATCAATTACAAAAGAAACATTTTCAAAAACATTGTCAAAGCTTCCCTCATAACAAAATGTCAAATCATTCACATTAATTTGTGCCATATACATTTCTCCCTTCAAGGTTCCCGTTTCGGCCTGCATTTTAGGCAAAAAAAGAACTATTTGTTGTCAAACAGTTCCATTACATACTATAACCTCATATTCGGGATGGGATTTGCAAAACGTTTTTATGCACACAAAAAGAGAGGTTATGAGAACATAATCCACTTTTGGCAACATGACAAAACAGCATGAATATCATTGCTCACACTGTGAAAACTTCATGTAATCAAAAGTAAATTATCTCCTCATCTTTC
>JAUNGK010000133.1:1850-7752 GCA_030524555.1 Bacillota bacterium
TATGAGAACATAATCCACTTTTGGCAACATGATAAAACAGTACGAATATTGCCATTCATACCGTTTAAAACCTTCATGTACCCAAAAGTAAATTATCTCCGCATCTTTTCACCTCTCTCATTAAGATGATGCTATCTTAGCATCTTGTATTTCATTTGTCAATCCAACGTTAAATTGGGATTTGGTCTTTCATTTTGCATCATTTCCGTTATACTGCAGGTATTTTGCTAATACCTGAAAATTTGTTCAAAAGCTATATCTCCCCTTTCAAATGGAAATTTTTCTTTATCAACAGGCACCTCAACAAACCCAAATTTTTTGTATAAATGAATTGCATGCTCACACTTCTTATTTGTTACAATCACGATTTTTTCGATTTGCTTTTCTTTCGCATAGTCCATGCAGGCTTTCAGGCAGGCGCTTCCTGCACCTGTACCTGTGTACATTCCTTTGGCGCAAAACTTTTCTATTTCCCATTCACCGTTTGCCAAGGGTGCTATCATGCAGCAGGCCAGTACCTCATCATTATCATCGATTGCAAAAAATATCTGGCCGCCGTCTTCCAACATTTGTTCAATATTATTTAAAACCACTAAATCTTCCTGTTCTATTACAAACATCCGGGAAATCCATTCCCTGTTCATTTCTATAAAAGCGTTTTTATATTTGGATGCATACGGCACTATTTTCATAAATAATCACTCCTTATAAATTATCTTTCCGGTTCCTTACAGTCTTTTAAAATGTCCGTGACTATGTTAAGCGCTTCCATCAGGCTTATATATTCTTCTTCATGCAAGGTTCTTATGATGCTTTCAATCTGTTGATTGGATTTCCTGATAAAATCTTCTGCCCGCTGAACTCCCGCTTCCGTCAGGTGCAAATCAAACGATCTTGAATCCTTTTGCGATACGCCTCTTATCAGATAACCGCTTTTTTCATGCGCTTTGATTATTCTGCTCAAATAGCTTTTATCTATGTTCATGGTTTTTGCTATATAGGCAGCATGCAGTCCGGTATGTTTATGCCTTCATCTTATATGCAACCCTGATAATATCGTCAATCTTTGCCTCCTGCAAGCTGATGTCTTTAATCGGTGACAGCCGGGAAATATCCTCGATCAGCTGTGCCGCCGAAATTTCATCCTTCTTAAACTTATAAACGGTTCTCGCTTCATTCATGGAAACGATTTCCGCCTTGGGATGAGGAATATGAACCGGACTGTAAAAATCAATAATCAGCTCTCTATAGGGTGCGATTCTGTCAATCAGTTCATTTAAAGAACCATCCTCAATAATCTTTCCTTCATTAATAATAATCAGCCTTTTGCATAGTTCCTGAATATCTCCCAGATCATGTGTGGTTAATATAATGGTGGTTGCATTCCGTTCATTGATTTCCTTGATAAACTTTCTGATAGCGTACTTTGCTTCCACGTCTAGTCCAATCGTTGGCTCATCCAAAAACAACACCTTGGGCGAGTGCAGCATGGCGGCAACCAAATCTCCGCGCATTCTTTGTCCCAAGGAAAGCTGCCGTACCGGCGTGTCAATAAACTTATTGATTTCCAGAATATCATTGAACATTGCCAGATTATTTTGGTACAGCTCATCATCAATCTGGTAAATCCGCTTTAATAATTCAAAGGACTCACCCAGACGGAGATCCCAGTTAAGCTGGCTTCTTTGTCCGAAAACCACACCAATATTTTTCACAACCTGCTTCCGGTTTTTCTGAGGAGATAAGCCATCAATCAAAATGTCGCCGCTAGTGGGCCTTAAAATCCCCGATAACATTTTTACGGTAGTGCTTTTTCCGGCTCCGTTCGGCCCGATATAGGCAACAATATCGCCCTGCTCAATATCAAATGAAATATCATCAACCGCACGCACATACTCTACATTTTGAACAAACAGGTTTTTGATTGCTCCTTTTAAGCCTTTTTCCTTTTTAACCTTTTTATATTCCTTTACCACATGCTTCACTTCTATTATTTTCATCAAACGTCCCTCTGTAATTTCATAACCAATCAGCTTCCTGCGCTTTCATATCTTCTCATACCAATGTTGAAGAAAACACAGCTTAAAGTAAACATTAACACGCCTATTCCCAAGGTAACAAACGCCATGTTAATCGGAATGACGCTTCCGCCTAACCCTAAAAGATCCTTTGTGGGATAAAAGGTAATCCACCCAAGGGGTAATATAAATGTAAAAAACACTTGTATTGCCCTTGGATAAATCGATAAGGGGTACATGGTTACCCTGTCAAACAATTCAAGGGTAAAATCAATAAAGTGTGTAGGGCTTTGGGTCCAGAAAGACAAGGAACCGCAAAAGAGCCAGACAGAACCCCTGATCAGCACTCCGCCGATCACTGTAATGATTACCAGTAAAATATTGGCAATGCTGCAGGTGAACTGCACTTTCATACACCCATAGATGAACACAATCAGTCCGGGGATTAAATCCGAAATACCTATTAAATTCAAATACTGAAATAGAAACTGAAACAAAACACTCATAGGCCGCAATATAAATGTATCATATTCGCCATGTATAATATGTCTTCCCATATACCATGTCTGAATAAATAAGATCACCGCAAAACCGTGGCTCAGCACTGCCAGACCATACAGAAAGGCAAGACTTTCATATCCCCATCCGCCTAAGCTTCCAAATTGTTCAATCACAAATTTAATCGTGGCAAAGCCTAAAATAAACTGAATCGGATTCACCAGTATCCAACTGATCAGATTAATAGGATATTCCAATCCCGACTGCACAGAAAGCCTGGTAAAAGTGATGGCCATGGAAAAATAGTATCTTATCGTACGTCCCATATCGGATCACCCTCCCTGAATTAAAACTCGATCGGCCATCTTTTTCTGCACCGTATTAAATATGATTAACAGTATCAAAACCCAGCTTAACTGAATTCCCATTCGAGGCAATATGTCATCCAACGTATATTTCCCTATATAAATGCCCAAGGGCAGCTGATAAATGCTTACAAAGGGAAGCAATTCAAGAACCACCTGTAACTCATGCGGAAAAAACCACAGCGGAATAATGCTGCCGGATAAAAGCTTAATGATATAGCTTTTCACCGCCATCATTGCTCCCATGCTCAGGGTTTGAAAGGCACACATTCCCAGCAGTGCCGCCAGAAGCCAGTTAATGAAATATGCAAATACAAAGCTGATAAGAAACAGGATAAGACTGATCGCTGAGGACGGCTTCGGAAGCCCAAACATGATCGTGCTGATTACAAACAGCGGTATCACCTTTTGACAAACAGAAAGTACAAAGTCTCCGATATCTTCTGCCAAGTAGAGTCCGTAAATACTTACCGGTTTTAACATATCAACTGCCACATTACCGTTTTTCACGCTGTCAACAATCCGGTGCTGGACATTCATTGTCAGCATGTTGCCCATAAGAATAGATATGGTGGTGTAGGTCAGCATGCTTTTCCGGCTCACATCTAAAACGCTGTCATCCCCGCCATACGCAGCAATCCAAAAGAAAGAAATAGCAAACATGACAATGCATTGCACAAAAATCGTTGACAGGATATCAAAGCGATATGCCAAAGCAGTCTGTATTCTTAATTTAGCAGCAAAAAGATATGCTTTCACCGTTAGTCCCCCTCAATTCCCCCGCCTGCAAAATTGGCTAATCCCTTGTACGGATTGTTTCTATCCTTGCATAGTTTCTCCTCTACGTCAAGTTTTTTAACCCTAAGTTTGTTTTTTTGTTTTTTCCGTAAGTGAAAAATATCATCTTTCTTTACCCGGATTAATTCCTTTCCCTCCGGCAGTTCTAAGGATGAAAAGGATTTTTCAGTTTCTTCTGCACGTATTACTTCCATTTCACACCCCGCTCATAAGCATCCGCAGCGCCGATTTGGCCATCTCACTGTCCGGGAACTGCTCTAATACTTTTTCATAATATTCCTTCGCCCGGTTCCCATCGCCCATTTGCGCATAGCAGAATGCAATATTTAACAACGCCATTTCCGTATAGGAAATTCTGCTTGAAGAAAGCAGCACAATAAAACGATACTTATCAATCCATGCATGCTCTGTAAAAAAGGCATAGCTCTTTTCATATTCACCGATTGCCTGCGCATAATTACCCGCTTTATATAACGCTATTCCCTTTCGATGATGTCTGGGCACCAGATTTCGCAGCAAATTAGACACAAACAGATAAAAAAGCATTGCCACAATCAGCGCATACTCAAAGGGCTTAATCAAAATTCCAAAAAGTACTACTAATATTGCCATAACAATCAGCTGTGGTATCATTGAAATCCATGCAATTTGACGTATAACAGGTTTATTTGAAGCCATTTTACTGTCTTGCTCCCTTCAACTTCTTAAAAAACTCCTCTTCCGGCATAGGCTTGTCATAATAGTAGCCCTGCACTTTATCGCATCCTATATTTCGCAAAAGTTCCACCTGCTCCTTTGTCTCTACTCCCTCCGCCACAATATCCAGATCCAGCCTGTTGGCCATCAAAACCACCTGCTCCAGAAGAATCCTTCCCTTATCGGATACAATCATGTTGTCCATAAATTTCTTATCCAGCTTGATCACGTCAAAGGGTGTCTCCAGTAAAATATTCAAAGAAGAATACCCGCTTCCAAAATCGTCCATCAACAGCGTATATCCCTCTTCTTTAAGCTGCATGGCCTTTCTGCTTACCTGTTGATCATTTGCGGTTTCCGTAATTTCCAATTCCAGAAGCGGCTTAGGAATATCATACTTTTCAATCAGCTCCGAAAGCACCTGTATGCATTCATTGTCCTTCAGATGAACCCTGGATACATTCACAGAAACCGGACAGTCTGGGATTCCTGCATCCACACAATTTCTGATAAAGCGGCATGCCTCTTCCCATATGTAATAATCCACCTTCTTAATAAATCCGTTTTCCTCGATAATCGGAATAAACTGATCCGGATAAATCATACCTCTTTCCGGATGCCTCCATCTGGCAAGAGCCTCCGCTCCCACAATTGTATTATGTGAAATGCTGTACTTAGGCTGCAGGTACATCATAAACTGCCGCTCCGTAACGGCAGCCTGCATATTTTCCTCAATAAACTTCCTGTTGTACAATAGTTCCTTAAACTGTTCCCGATAAAACAGCACATTCGTCAAAAGACTGTTTTTAACAGCCTTTCTCGTCATTGCGGCCCGATCAGACATCTGACGCAGTTCCATTTTCTTATCCTCTACCGTATATATACCGTACGACAGCTGAAGCTTTACATTTTTATAATTGCTGACTCGTGCATCCAGCTGTCTGGTAAACTCAGTCAGCTCTTCTTCTCTGTCATACTCCGTCACAACCATAAACACATCACTGTGAAGATTAATATAATACTGCTCTGAATGGCAGATTTCCTTTAACTGGCTGATAATAAAATCCAATACCTCATCACCAAATTTTTCTCCATATAAATCATTGATAATCTTAAACTTCCGGATATCAAATTGAATGAAAGCAACCCCCTTGGAAGAAGAATACAAAAGATTTCGTGCATTCCTGTTAAACCGTCTTAGCCTGCCCATGCTCTTTAGAACGCTCTCCATCTCATCATTCTGAGGAATATCCTCAGGCTTAATGCTGCTCTCTGTCATATCCTTCAGATGATCCTTAAGCATATCTTCCAATATTTCAATACTGATATTAATTGCTCTGGGACATTTCTGCAAAATCAGTCCTTCCTGCCGAATAACGGCCATGTCCTGGGGCTTGGAAATATCCTTTCCCAAAATATCCCTGCAATAAATCATACCATCCATCCGCTCGGAAAAGCGTTTTATGAACTCTCAATGTCATTAAGTTAACATTGTAGATCGGGCAGCCTAAAAGAGATCAAGCAGGA
>JAUNGK010000134.1 GCA_030524555.1 Bacillota bacterium
TATCGATCATAATAATTTACATACATCTGCATTTGACCTAAATCTTGATGTGTAAGTTCATCAATTTTAAAATCAATAAGAACATAACATTTCAATAGTCTGTTATATAGAACCAAGTCCACATAAAAATTTTTGTCATTAAATGTAAATCTCTTTTGCCGCTGTTCAAAGAGAAAACCTTTCCCCAATTCCAATAGAAACTTCTGCATCTTTTCTATTACTGCCGATTCAAGGTCACTTTCATGGTATGATGCCTTATCTTCCAGTCCTGCAAATTCCAACACATACGGTGTATGTAGAATATCTTCCGGCTTTTGAGGAACAGCACCTTCATTTGCCAATCGCATCACATCATTTTTATCCCGGCTTAATGCAAGTCTTTCATATAAGCTGGAGTGAAACTGTCTTTTTAATGTGTTTACATTCCAATTAGAACGTATTGCTTCTTTTTCGTAAAACTCCCTCTCATCCTTATCCTCTATACGCATAAGTATCTGATAATGAGTCCAACTGAGCTTAAATGGTACTTTCTTGTATGCTGTCTCCAATTGTCCAATTCCCGATTGGATAATTTCATCTTCCCTGTCTTTATAAGCAATATAGAATTGCCGCATTCCAGCAACATTGCTTCTTGAAAATCCTCTGCCATATTCTTCTGTCAGATATGCTGACAAAGAATCCAAAACTTTTGCTCCATATTTAGCTCTTTCAGCTCCCTGTTGTTCCTGTTCAACAATATATCTTCCTAACAAAAAACTTGTGAGAACTGTGATTGCATTTGCCATTTGCCCCATATTACTTCTGGCACCATCAATCAGTTTTTTTGATTTTTCAAACAAATTTTGAAATTCTTTACTATCTATCATTTCCAAATTCTCATTACTCACGCTGATACCTCCACTATTACATAAAATGGCACATAGTGTGTGCAACAATGAAATTTGCAACAAACATATTAAATTTATATTTTACAACAACCTTCTCTTCCGCTCAATCATCTCGTCAATCTTCTCTATATAAAGAGCCACATCCTTCACATTGTCGCACCGCTCGATTCTTCCGTCTGCAAACACTCTCTTGGTAATACTTCCTGCGCCCAGCGCAACAATGGTCTGTTTCTCCTCCATAATCAAAATGTTATAGATACCAAACTTTCCTTCTCTGGCATATCCCACATTTTCAAAATTGCCGGACATATTTTTCTGCCTGTACAGATAATAGGGAACCATCCCCATCCTTTCGGCGCCGTCCATGGTGATCTGCATGGTTTCATCCGTATTATGCAGGGTATCAATTCCGTTTTCCTCAATCCACTGGCTTAGCCGGGAGGCACGCTTGATGGCAAGAGAATGCACCGTCAGGCTGTCGGGATCAAGAGCTATCACCTGTTCTATAGTATTTCTCACATCCGCCGCCTCTTCTTTCGGCAGTCCCAAAATCAAATCCATATTAATGTTGGTAAAGCCCGCCTGTCTTGCCAGGAGAAAGGCTTCCTTCACCTGCTCCACCGTATGCTTTCTACCAATGAAATCCAGGGTTTCCTGCTTCATGGTCTGGGGATTGACGGAAATTCTGCTTACTCCATTCTCCTTAAGCACCTTAAGCTTTTCCGCAGTAATACTATCCGCCCGTCCTGCCTCCACAGTAAATTCCTTCAGGTGTGAAAGATCTAAGGTATTACGGAGCTTTAAAAGAAGCCTCTCCAGCTCCGCAGGCTCCAAGGTAGTAGGCGTGCCGCCTCCGATGTAAATAGTGTCCAGAACCTTGTCCCCGTATTGCTGCGCCACAAAATCAATTTCCTTCTCCAATGCGCCTAAATACTCTCCAACCCGCTTTTTCCACGAAACAATTGGGTAGGAAGTGAAGGAGCAGTACAGACAGGTAGTCGGGCAGAAGGGAATACCGATATAAAGACTGTACCCGTTCTCGTAGTGAAGCGTCTCAAGGAGCTTCTTTTCCCTCTTAGCAATGTCCAGCGCCAGCCTGCTTTTCTCCTCCCCGGTATAATATTTATCTGCCATATAGGCCAGAATATCCTCATCCTTAGCTCCCTCTTCCAACAAAAGCATGGGAATCTTGGTGGGACGTATGCCGGTAAGGGTTCCCCATGGGAGCTGTTTGCCTGTATGCTTTGACAGCGTCGCATAAATAAGCTGCTTTAAGCGGTTCTTTACCTCCGGTCTTGGCATATCCTCGGATATTTCCACCTTATTTGCAGCAAAAGAAGCCGTTTGGCCCTCCCCGCATGACACTGAGAGCAAAACAGCTTCCTTTTCAAATACAATATTTAAATCCGGAAGCCCATATCCTGAGCTTTCTTCCGTTTTTTCCACAGCCACCTTCACATCACAGGCCGGATAAAAAGCCTTCACCAATGAATGAATATCATATTCAAAACCGGCGTTGTTTACGGTGACAACAATTAAATTCGCTTCTTTCATCCTGTCATTGTTTCCCTTATCTTTATTCTACTGTTACTACCTTTGCCAGATTTCTCGGCTTATCCACATCCAGCCCCTTATCTGATGATACATAATAAGCAATCAGCTGAAGCACGATAGATGCGGGCATCACCATAAAGGCATCTGCCATCACCGGAAGCCTGAATACATTAGCAAAGCGTTCATCATTCTCAAGCTCTTCATTTTCCTTAATCAGGAGCAATACCCTGGCGCCTCTCGACTGAACCTCCCGGATGTTGGAAAGCTCCTTGCTCTTAAGCTTATCCTGGGTCACCACCGCAATCACCGGCGTATCCTCCGTAATCAGCGCAATGGTTCCGTGTTTTAACTCGCCTGACGCATAGGCCTCCGAATGAATATAGGATACCTCCTTCAGTTTCAGAGAGCCTTCAAGCAGAATGGAATAGTCCAGTCCCCTTCCGATCATAAACACATCCTTTGCGTTAATGATAGTGCCTGCCAGACGGTGAATTTCCTCCTTTTGGGAAAGAACAAAGCCCATTACCTCCGGTACCCTGCAAAGTTCTCTCATGTAATCAGAAAGCTCCTGATCGCTCCACAGCCCTCTTGCCACTGCCATCCTTGCTGTCAGCAGATAAAGCACTGCAAGCTGGGTGGTGTAGGCCTTGGTTGAAGCTACCGCTATCTCCGGGCCGGCATTGGTATAAATCACATATTCGCTTGCCCTTGCAATGGATGCACCCTTTACATTTACAATGGAAATGCTGGGTGACCCGCACTTTCTGGCAAACTTAAGCGCTTCTAAGGTATCAATGGTTTCTCCCGACTGGGAGATAGCAATTACAAGCGTCTCCTTATCCACAACCGGATCGTTGTACATAAATTCGGAAGCCATCACCACATCCACATGAATGCCGATCATGGCCTGAATCAGGCTCTTTCCCACCAGTCCGGCATGCATGGCCGTTCCGCAGGCAATCACACAGATTCTCTTGCAGGCTGCAAGAACCTCATCCCCGATTCCCTCTTCCGAAAAGTCGGGCCTGCCGTCCTTAATCCTCGGCATAATGGTGTCCTTAATCACCTGAGGCTGCTCCATAATCTCCTTTTCCATAAAGAAAGGATAACCGCCCTTGCTGCTGCGGCTTACATCCCAGTCAACCTTCAGCCAGTCGATCTCTGCCTTGTCGCCGGATAAGTCAAACATCTCAATGCCTTCCTCCGAAAGACACACTACATGAAATTCAGGCACCACGAAATAATCGGTGGTAAAAGGCACAATGGCAGCCACATCCGATGACAGGATTGCACCGTCCTTCGTAACTGCTGCCACAATAGGACTTACATTGCGCACCGCAAATATCCTGCCCGGCTGATCCTCAAACAAAATCGCCAACGCAAAGGTTCCCTTAAGCTTCAAAACCGTCTTACGAATTGCAGAATAAGGGTCTCCTTCGTAAAAATGTTCCAGTACAGCTGCTACCACCTCACTGTCCGTCTCTGAGGCCAGCTTACCTTCCAGTCCGTACTTTTCGGTAAGCTCCTTGTAATTTTCGATAATACCATTGTGTATCAGCGTGATTCTGCCGAATTGATGGGGATGGGCATTCTCATCACACACGCCCCCGTGAGTAGCCCATCTGGTATGGCCAATTCCGCAGCACCCCACCGGCTTTTTCTCCTCACACAAATTCCGTAAATCCTTCACTCTTCCCGCACGCTTTACGATCTGTGTTCCATTCTGGTTCAAAAGCGCAATGCCGGCACTATCGTAGCCTCTGTACTCCAAAAGCTCAAGCGCATCAAGCATAATCTCTTTTGCATCTTTTTTGCCTGTATATCCAATAATTCCACACATAATTGTTTCCCTCATCTTTCTATATTATATTAAAAGCTTCTTATCATTATCTATATGGTCTGACCGCTGTCGGTAGACTTCCTCCGTTATACCGTATTTGTTTTGCAGTTACCCGCATATTTGCCGGTATATCTCGCACCGGAGTCTGTACGAAAGAGCATCCGCCGAATTTTCGATAACTCTTTTCCTCGTCAACCTCCTGCCGCCCGGCGGAAGGTCTGGCGCTAGATGTAGGAAACAATGACAATGCTGTTCTATTCAATTATCAATGTACATAGAACCATGCTGCAAGCCAAAAGCTAACCAAAAGCTAACACTTACATGTGTTATTATACACAAAACACCTGCGGTTGTAAACCACAGGTGTTTGAATTGTTACCGCCCTATCCTATGCATAAAATTCTCATGTCACAATGAACGTCACCTTGTTGTCACTTCCCATTATGAACTGGCACTGTTATAATGCCTGATCCCGTTTCTCCACAAAAAGGCAGTCAGCATACTGAAAGCCGCCACTACTCCTATTCCCGCTATGCCCGTCTGCCATGTCAGCTCCCCTACCAGGCTCTGGACCGGCAGCGTTGCCATAATACCATAAGGCAGAATAAAGTAAAAAATCACCTTGTATATTCCATAAAAGGCAATACCCGGCAGCTTCATGCACAGATCCAGAGATGCCTCCTCAATCTGATACAGTTTGGAGGCTGATACCAGATAAAAGGTAACGGTTCGCATAAGCACCTCCATATCATAATACAAAAGCTGCATAATCAGCATCCAGAAAAGATATCCTGCTATCCTGCCTGCACCCGGCTTCACTCCCGAAGCCAAGACACCGTATGCGATAATGAGCACACTCATAATTACCAGCGGCGCCGATCCAGGATTCATATTTTCAAAGGTAAACCGAAAGAGAGGACTAACAGGCTTGGTCAGATACAAATCCATCTCCCCGCTTTTAATTTTGTCCGGGATCATCACAATTCCAAAAAAGCATATCATCATACTGACTGCATTTAAAAGGGAAAATGAGCCGATGTAAATAATCATCTCTCCCCTGCCCCAGGTTCCTATGGTGTCCACATTGGCATAAACTGCCGAGAATACAAGAAGCTGCACGGCAAATAAGCTTCCATCCACCAGAAAAGGCCCCAAAAAGCTTAAGCGGAACATCATAAGCTTTTGAAAACGAAGCCGCATTAATTCTCTTAAAACTCTCAAATGTTTTTTCATCAGATTCCCACCCCGTCATATTTGATTCTGTATTTTTTCCATGTAACCCCGATCATTCCCTGCATCAACAGGCACCAGCATGCCAAAACAATAATCCCTGTTACCGCCTCGTCGGCACATCTTCCGGTTAAAAGCATGGCCGGAAGATAAGTCACATAATAAAACGGCAAAAGCTTCATGCATGCTACCACCTTCCCCGGAAACAGCGCAAGCGGTACAATACTTCCGGTAACTAAGGCAATCAGATTGTTTTTAATCATCAGAAAAGTGCTGATCTCCTCATATTTCAACGTCAGTATTCCAAGGAAATAATTGAACTGCACCATAAAAAACAGCCCAAGCAGCACCATCACCAGGGCGCAGATTATCAAAAACAAACTCTGCGTAAATACAAACTGAATACGAAACACAAAAACCCATACCAATGCCGCTATCAGATCAAAACCCAGATAAAACAGCACCACTCCCACTTCCATTGCAATGAAGTAGCCCTCTATACTGACAGGCAGTACGATATATTTGGAAAAGGTGCCTCCCCTGATCCGCTGGGTGATCTCTTCGCTAATCCCGCCGGAAAGGTCTAACTGCGACAGGAAAGCGCTGATAATGTAATAGGACAGCATTCCATGAAAGGTGAAGCCTGCCACTACCTGATTTTCCCGAAAAATAATTCCCCACAGCAGATACGCAAAAAGAATTTTGGTAACGGTAAATACCATCTGAAAGATAACGTCAGCCCGCCACGCCATCTGCGCCTTCAAATTAATTCTGATTACCTCCTTATATCTGCCAATCCTTATTCTGCACTGCCCTGCACTAAGCTCTTTTGCTGCCTGCATCATCCATCTCCTCCTTTCCATGTCCAGCTGCGTTCCAGCCTTCTTCCGTAATCTCATTCATCCCTTTTTCCCTGTAGATTCTCTCTACCACCGTCCCAATCTCATCCTCCTCAACTGTAATGTCCATAGGCTCATACTCCATCAGAATTTTCAGAACCGCACCGGCCTGCTCTCTGGGCACCAAAACCGTCAGCTTATGGGCAGTCTGCTCAACCCTCCTTACATACTCCGGCAGAGTAATCTCCCCGGTGCTTCCTCCAAAGACCACCGTAATCTGCTTATTCTTCTGATATGCCTTAAACAGCTCCTCCGTACTGCCGTCATAGATCTTGCTGCCGTGATTGATCACCACCGAGCGCTGGCACAACGCTCTGATATCCTCCATATAGTGGGAGGTGAGGATGATAGAGGTTCCCCGCTCCCGATTCACCTCCTGCAGAAAGCTTCGTATCTGTCTGGAAGCAATTGCATCCAGTCCGATGGTAGGTTCATCAAGAAAGAGTATTCGTGGATTGTGAAGCAGCGCAACAATCAGCTCCATTTTCATTCTTTCCCCCAATGACAATGTCCGTACCTGTACGTCCATCAGTTCTTTCACCTGAAACAGCTCCACGAAGTATTCCTTAGTCTCCTGATAGGTTTTCTCATCCAGCTCATAAATTTCTTTAAACAGCCTCAATGTATCATTGGCGGTCAGTTCCAGAAAAAGCTGGCTTTTCTGCCCCATCACCACCGCATACTGCCGCTTAAACTCATTTTTTAAATCGTTGGGATAAAACCCCAGCACCTGTATCTCCCCAAAGGTCGGTGCAATAATGCCGGTAAGCATCTTGGTCAAAGTAGTCTTTCCCGCTCCGTTAGGCCCAATCAGCCCCACAAATTCTCCTTCCTCCATAACAAAATCCAGATTCCGTACCGCACACTTTTCCTCATACTCCCGCTTCCAAAGGCTTAGAATGCTGCCCTTTATGCCCTCCGGCTTTGCAAATCTGCGGTATGTTTTACATAAGTTTTTGGTTTCGATAATGTTCATTTTTTAACCTCCATAGTGTAATTTTGTGCATGTTCATTGCCCGTTAACGTAAAAAGGCTATGGGATTCTGCCTCAAAAAGGCATAACTCACCATAGCCATTATCATTGTATTATTCAAAAAGCATGACCATACAGTCATGCTTTGTTCCATACAAAAACAGATAAGGAATAGTATATGAAGCATTTTGTAAGACAGAATCAATAGTCGGTAGCACAATACCGACATCAGAGCGAAATAACCGCCCACAACTATTTAATTAGTTGGATTCTATTTTACGACCGCTGACATGTACTCCTCCTGAATTAAATTTTATTAAAATTAATTATATTATAAGGTGAGGTTAATGTCAAATTT
>JAUNGK010000135.1 GCA_030524555.1 Bacillota bacterium
CGTGATCTGGCTGAATAAAAAGGATTTTCAGTATGACGATCAGAAGCTGCTTAATTATATGGAAAACTATAGGAGGATAAATGATTGAACCTGGGAGATAAAAGAAATATGTTTGAGAAGCTGGGTATATCAGGGGAAATTTATGATTATTGTGAAGAAATCTGGAATTCCTTAAGCCCCAGATGGGAACAGATAGATGCGCTTTCTGAATTTAACCAGCTTAAGGTAATAGAAGCTATGCAGAAAAACCAGGTTAGTGAGGCATGTCTTTTGGGCACCACCGGCTATGGCTACAATGATTTGGGGAGAGATACGCTGGAAAAGGTTTATGCGGATATCTTTCATACGGAGGATGCTCTGGTGCGTCCCCAGATCACCTGCGGAACCCATGCGCTGGCACTGGCGCTTATGAGCAACTTAAGACCGGGGGATGAACTGCTCTCGCCGGTAGGAAAGCCCTATGATACCCTGGAGGAGGTCATTGGAATACGGCCTTCCAAAGGGTCTTTAAAGGAGTATGGGATAAACTACAGCCAGGTGGATCTTCTGCCAGACGGAAGCTTTGATTATGACAAGATTAAAGCAGCTGTAAATGAGCGCACAAGGATGGTAACCATTCAGCGGTCCAAGGGCTATCAGACCCGGCCAACGTTGTCGGTGAAACGGATCGGTGAGCTGATTGCCTTTATTAAGGAAATTAAGCCGGATGCAATCTGCATGGTAGATAATTGCTATGGGGAATTTACTGAAAACCTGGAGCCTGGCGATGTGGGAGCCGATCTGGTGGTAGGTTCCCTGATTAAGAACCCCGGCGGCGGATTGGCGCCTATAGGCGGTTATCTGGCAGGCAGGAAGGACTGCATTGAAAATGCGGCATACAGATTGACCTCACCGGGCCTTGGAAAGGAAGTGGGAGCATCGCTTTCGGCGCTTCCCGCCTTTTATCAGGGACTGTTTTTGGCACCCTCCGTTACGGCAAACGCATTGAAAGCAGCAATTTTTGCGGCAAATCTTTATGAAAGCCTGGGCTTTTCGGTGGTACCGGACGGACGGGAGAGCAGGCACGATATTATTCAGGCGGTTACCTTTGGAAATCCGGAGGGAGTCATTGCCTTTTGCCAGGGGATTCAGCAGGCTTCAGCTGTGGACGGGCATGTAACGCCGGAGCCGTGGGACATGCCGGGATATGACAGTCCGGTAATCATGGCATCAGGCGCTTTTGTGTCTGGCTCCTCTATTGAGCTTTCTGCTGACGGGCCGATTAAGCCACCCTTTACGGTGTATTTTCAGGGGGGCCTTACCTGGCAGCATGGAAAATTCGGTATTATGAAAAGTTTGCAGAAACTGGTTGAAAAAGGGATGATCCTGAAGGATTTTGACAAACGAAACTTATAAAAAATCCATGAAATTAGTATACATAAATTGCCAACTGTGTTAATATAAATGGTGGTTTACAAAAGATTTACTGGAGGTACTTTGATGCGCAAGAATAATTGGGCATGTTTTCTTTTGATCCTTGCGGGAATTGTGATCGGCGGCTTTATCGGAAGTCTGTTTCCCAGTACGTGGCTGAATTACGGACAAACCTTTGGACTGGCGAATCCGATTGTTTTTGATATTGGTATTATGTGTATTACCTTTGGCCTTACGATCAAAATTACTGTGGCAAGTATCATTGGCATTGTAATTGGTATTATCGTATATCGATTGATTTAGGGAATAGTGTTTTCCTTTGCGTTCCGAATGAGAGAAGGGATAGGAAAGGAAAAAATGATTAAAAAAGAAATGACGCAGGAGGAGCTGCCTTACGAGAAATTTCTTACTCTTGGGCCTGAGGCGCTTACGGAGGCAGAGCTGATTGCAATTATTTTAAGAACGGGTACGAGAAATTGTTCCGCTCTTGAATTGGCGAAGGAAATTTTATCCAGGGCAAAGGGACCGGAGGGCGGCCTTAATTCTCTGCATCATCTATCCTTGCAGGAACTGATGGAAATTCCGGGGATAGGGCAGATCAAGGCAGTTAAGGTGAAATGTCTGGCTGAAATGGCAATCAGAATGGCCAGGCAAAAAGCAGCTAAAGCGCTTCGGTTTGACACACCGGAAACGGTAGCGGATTATTATATGGAAGAGATGCGCCATCAGGAAAAAGAAAAAATATTGCTGCTGCTTTTGGATAATAAGCTGCAATTAATTGAAGAATATATGATATCTTTGGGAACGGTAAATGCCTCTCTTTTGTCTACACGGGATGTGTTTATTCAGGCGCTTAGATGCCGGGCAAGCAAGCTGATGCTGCTTCACAATCATCCAAGCGGAGATCCGCGGCCCAGCAGTCAGGATATCATGATTACACAAAAGATGAAAAAGGCAGGCGAACTGATGGATATTTCCCTTGTGGATCATATCATTTTGGGAGATGGATGTTATATCAGCCTGAAAAAGGAAGAGCTATTATAGAAAGAGGGGTACTTACTTTGTCAAACAATGCATTTGGTATTGATTTAGGAACCAGTAATATAAAGATATACAGCCGCAGTGATGATACCATTTTGGTGGAAAAAAACATGATCGCTATTGAGAACAAGGATACGCTGTTTGCTTATGGCGATTCGGCGTTTGAAATGTATGAGAAGGCACCCGGCAACATTCATATTTCCTATCCGCTTTCCAATGGTGTGATTGCGGATATCAAAAACATGGAGCTTTTAATTAAATATTTTATTAATGATCTTAACAGAAGCAATATGAAGCCTGCGGATTATTATATTGCGGTTCCTACAGATGTTACCGAGGTGGAAAAGAGAGCCTTTTATGATCTGATCAGGGACGCGGGAGTGAAGGCAAGAAGAATTATGGTAGTGGAAAAGGCTGTTGCAGACGGTCTGGGACTGGATATTGATGTGAAAAATTCCCAGGGTGTGCTGATTGTCAATGTAGGCTTTGATACCACGGAAATTTCCATTTTGTCTCTGGGAGGAATTGTGCTTAGCAGGCTGATTAAGGTAGGAGGACAGAAGTTTGATGATGCTATCCGGGCGGCGGTAAGGAAACAGTTCAGTCTGATTATCGGCGGCAAGACGGCTGAGGGAGTTAAAATGTCAGCTGCCGAGCTGGAAAAGGAAGGCCGGGGAGCAGAGGTTTTCGGAAGGGATATTGTAACCGGACTTCCGGTAGCGCGTGAACTGCCTACCCAGCTGATTGATGAGGCATTGATTGAGCATTTCTATACCATCATAGATAACATCAAGGTAATCTTGGAAAGAACGCCTCCGGAACTTGCGGCAGATATTTACAGACACGGTATTTATTTAACCGGCGGTGCTTCCCAGGTAAATCATTTGGCGGCATTGGTGCAGAAAGGAACGGGCCTTAAGGTTAATGTTTCCGAAAATCCTGTTACAAGCGTTGCATTAGGGCTTGCTAAAATTATTAAGGATGATAATTATAAATCGGTAGCCTATTCAATTGAAGGAATGAGCAAATGAGTCCAATCGTAAAGAAAAAAGGAGAGAAGTTTACATTACCCGGTAAATATCTCCTTTTTATTTTAACATTGTTATGTACGGGTTTAATTGTATTGACATTCAGTACGGATTTTTTAAGTGCGCCTGCCAGTGCGGTGGGAGGCTTTTTGATTACACCGCTGCAAAACGGAGTCAGCAAGGCGGGAGCATGGTTAAATACCAGGTCTGAGGAATTGGTCCAGATCAGATCCCTGATCAGCGAAAACGAAGAATTAAAAGCGCAGATTGATGAACTTACAATGGAGAATATCAGGCTTCAGCAGGATCGGTATGAGCTTACCAACCTAAGGGAGCTGTATGATCTGGATGCACAATATGATGAATATGAAAAGGTAGGAGCACGTATTATTGCCAAGGATTCCGGCAATTGGTTTCACTCCTTCGTAATCAACAAGGGTTCCAATGACGGACTGATGATTGACATGAATGTTATGGCAGGAAGCGGGCTGGTTGGAAGAATTGTGGATGTAGGACCTACCTGGTCAAAGGTTATGTCCATTATTGATGATAATTCCAATACCAGCGGCATGATCCTTTCCACCTCCGATAATTTAATTGTCTGCGGTGATCTTGAGCTTTATGCCGAAGGCGTAATTCGATTTGAAAAGCTGATTGACAGTGCAGACAGAGTTGTGGAGGGAGATAAAATTGTGACCTCCAATGTAAGTGATAAATACCTGCCGGGAATTTTGATAGGATATATTTCCAAGGTGAATGTGGATTCCAACAACCTGACCAAGTCAGGGCTTATCACACCGGCGGTTGATTTTGAGCATTTGGAAGAGGTACTCGTAATTACAGAGCTTAAGCAGACAACAGAGGATTAGGGTAAAGGGCATGTTTGTTGGTATGAAAAGATTTTTCGTATCTGTTTTATTAATTATTTTATGCTTTCTGCTTCAAACCACTGTTTTTCAGTGGCTGGATTTCGGAGGCATTGTACCAAATTTAATGATAGTGCTAACCGCATCCTTCGGGTTTATGAGGGGAGAAAAGACAGGACTTCTGTTTGGCTTTTTCTGCGGACTGCTGACTGATATTTTCTTTGCCAGTGTACTGGGGCTCAATGCCATGATTTATATGTACATAGGATATGCAAACGGGAAGTTCAACCGGATTTTTTATCCGGAGGAAATTAAGCTGCCATTGGTACTGATTTTAGTCAGCGATTTTTGCTACGGTTTATTATATTACATTACGTTTTTTTTGATGAGGGGACGTTTTCAGTTCGGCTTTTATTTTATGAATATTATTTTGCCGGAAATGGTTTATACCATTTTAGTCACACTGTTATTATACCCGCTGGTTCTGTGGCTGAATAAGAAGCTTGAGGAATCGGAACAAAGGAGTGCACGTAAGTTTGTTTGAGAATTTTAAAGAAAAATTTATTAATATCATAACCTCCAGAGCTTTTGTGATGGTGATATTCATGATCTGCATCGGTGGAATTATGATTAACAGAATATTTGAACTTCAGATCGTTCATGGGGAAGAGTATTTGGATTCCTTTCAGATGAAGATCATGAAGGAGCGTACAATCAAGGGCAGCCGGGGTTGTATTTATGACAGAAATGGAAATCTGCTTGCCTATAATGAGCTTGCCTATTCGGTTGCCATTGAAGATGTATATGAAAGCGGGCGGTTTAAAAATCTGAATATTAATACTACAATTTATAATCTGATCAATATGATAGAAGAAAACGGAGACAGCATAGTCAGTGACTTTAAGATTATATTGGACAAGAATAATCATTATGCCTTTACGGTGGAGGGGACACAGCTTTTGCGTTTCCTTGCCGATGTATATGGGCATGCCACCATTGACAAGCTGGAGGAAAAGCAGCGGACAGCCACACCGCAGGAGGTCATGGATTATCTGTGCGGATGGGACAGGTTCCGAATTGGGGATTATGACAGTGAAACTACCAGTGATACCTTTATCCCCGGAAACGGGTATACCAAAGCGGAGACCTTAAAGATATTGACAATCCGCTATGATATGAATACCAATAATTTCCAGAAATATATTGCAACAACTGTGGCAACCGATGTGAGCGAGGAAACGGTAGCTGTTGTTATGGAAAACAGTTCTTCACTTGAGGGTGTATCCATTGTGGAGGACACGGTACGCAAATATGTGGACAGCATCTATTTTTCACAGATTATCGGATATACAGGTAAGGTTTCCCAGGAGGATCTTGAAGAGCTTCAGGCATCGGGAAACGGTAAGTCCTATGATCTGAATGATACCGTAGGAAAGCTTGGAATAGAAAAATCTATGGAAAGCGAGCTTCAGGGAACAAAGGGCAGTGAGGTTATTTTTGTAAACAGTGTGGGCAAGGTGACAGAAACCACCAATTATGTGGAACCTGTTGCGGGTAATGATGTATATCTGACCATAGACCGTGATCTGCAAATTGCAGCCTATAAGATTTTGGAGGAGCGGCTGGCAGGAATTCTCTGCACTAACATAATTAATGCTAAGGAGTTTAATACTGCTGAGGTGAGCAGCAGCAAAATTAAAATTCCCATTTATGATGTATATTTTGCGCTGATCAATAACTCTGTCATTGACACAAAGCACTTCGCAGAAAAAGATGCAGGGGAGACGGAAAAGCAGGTATACGAAAAATATCTGGAGAGAAAGGATGAGGTATTTGACAGGCTTTATCAGGAGCTGACAGAAATCCTGACCATATATGATGACCTGGATATGGAATATCAGGTCTATGAAAGTCATATTGCAGAAATGCTTTATGATAACGGCATTATAGTAAGAGACAAGGTAGATACTGATGATGCCACTTATATTGCGTGGACCACAGATGAGGTAATCAGCTTAAATGAGTATCTTAAGTACTGTATTGCAATGAACTGGATTGACGTGTCCAAGCTGGATTTAAAGGAACAGTATTCTGATTCAGAACAAATTTATTCAAAAATCGTGGAATATATTTTAGAGCAGCTTGACGAGGATCTTGATTTTACCAAAAAGATATATCGTTTCATGATCAAAAAGGACATTATTTCCGGGACACAGATATGTAAAATTCTTTTGGAACAGGGCATTGTAGAAATATCCCCTGAGGATGAGGAGCAGTTTATGCGTGGGGCGGTATCAGCCTATAATTTTATGATGGATAGAATACGCAATCTTGATATCACTCCGGCGCAGCTGGCGCTTGATCCTTATTCTGCCTCCATGGTTATTACGGATGTAAACACGGGAGATGTGCTGGCACTGGTTTCCTATCCGAGCTATGATAATAATAAAATGGCAAACGGTGTGGATGCAGAGTATTTTTCCGAGCTTTTAAATGACCTGTCAACACCGATGAGAAATTATGCTACTTACCAGATGACGGCTCCGGGATCCACTTTTAAGATGGTATCTTCAACGGCAGGCCTTATGGAAGGGGTAATCACGCCAAATACCTCTTTGGTATGTACCGGAATCTTTGAAAAGGTCAGCCCTCCGCCTACATGCTGGATTTATGGAAGGGGAAGTCATGGCTCCTTAAATGTGACAGGGGCTATCAGGCATTCCTGCAATATGTTCTTTTATGAAATGGCGTACCAGATGGGGATGTCAGGAGATTCCTATTCTTCCGATATAGGACTTGAAAAACTGAAAAAATATGCGGATATGTATGGACTTACAGAGACCTCGGGTGTTGAAATTGAGGAATCTTCACCGCAGTTTTCCACGGAGGATGCCATCCGTGCTGCCATAGGACAGGATAATCAAAGCTATTCTACGGTAGGTCTTGCCCGCTATGTGACAGCCGTGGCCAATAGCGGCACCTGCTATAATTTAACTCTGGTAGATAAGATTACGGATCACAGCGGTATTCAGTTAAAGGATAACAGTGCCGAGGTTCGCAACGTAATTGAAATGGAGCCCTCCTATTGGAATGCTATTCATCAGGGTATGCGCCAGGTGGTTGAAAATAATTCATACTATAATGGTCTTGGAGTCAATGTTGCGGGAAAAACGGGTACTGCGGAAGAAAACAAGAGGCGTGCAAATCATGCTTTGTTTGTATGCTATGCGCCTTTCGAGGAACCGGAAATTGCAATTGCTACAAGAATTGCTTACGGTTATTCCTCAAGCTATGCGGCGCAAACCACACGAGATATTATAGAATATTATTTTGAACTGAAAGATGAGGATGAGA
>JAUNGK010000136.1 GCA_030524555.1 Bacillota bacterium
TTACGTCGGCAGGAAGCATTGGAGTTTCAATTTTGACAGCTGCTAATGCATACAGAATATATAATTATATATGGTATGATGACAGAAGTCCTGTTACAATGCTCTTTTATTATTTGAATAAGCTTTTGAATGGAAGAATCCGTATTCTGGTGGGAACCACAAGGTTTGAAGGCACGGTTCAGACATGGCGGCTGTTTTCGGGGCCGGAGAATAATTATTTCTTTGATCTTGGCTGGGTGCGCCTTTTTTATTGGTATGGGATCATACCGGGCTGCATATTTGTGGCTGCAATAGCCTTATTGTTATTCTTTTTTTACAGGAAAAATGATTATATGTCTATTATGCTGATTGCGGCTATCTGCCTTTATACTGTTACGGAGGCTCATGTTATTTCAGTATATCTTGCAAGAAATTATATTTTCTTCCTGATGGGCGGGGTATGGTATGAGGTGATGAAAGGGCCTGCCGGGTGGAAGAGTACGGATATACAGGAAAGGAAGGATATCGTTGGAACACCTGATTAAAAAACACACATTAAAGCTGTCCGAGCTTTGCTTTTATTTGTTCTTTGTGTCCCTTTTGTTTGCAAAAGGAATAGGGCTGTATGACGGTCAGACCGGTTTCAAAATCTTTCTTATCATAGCGCTTTTTGGATGGGCAGGGAAGATGCTGCTGACCAGATACTATATTTGGGAAATACCGCTTTATGCTGCGCTGATTGTGCTTGGCGGCGCCGTTTACCTGACTGCACGTGAAAAAGGGGCATTGATTGTTATTCTGCTTTTCTGCGGATTAAAAAACATGGAGTTGAAAAAGGTTTTTCAGGTGGGACTGGCAACATGGGTTTTATCCTTTGGTATCTTATTCCTTCTAACCTCCCTGCATATCGTTGACAGCGCATTCAAGGTGCATGACAGGCTGGGCATGGGACGGATTATCAGATGGAGCCTTGGATACGCTCATCCTAATGTGCTGCACATATCCTATCTGGTGCTTGTGTGCTTTTTGGTTTATGTACTGAAGGAAAGAATCAGGTTTAGCCATTTGCTTTTGCTGGAATTAGGCAACCTGTATGTTTTCATGTATTCACTCAGTACCACAGGTTTTTTGGTAACGACTATTTGTCTGGTACTGGTATGTTATTGGAAAATCAGAAAACGCTTTTGCAGGGTGGAGCAGGTTTTGATACAGCTATGTCTTCCTGTCTGTCTGTTCCTGTCATTTGGTGCACCGCTCCTTCTTAAAGGGAGAGCTTTTGATATAGTAAACAAGCTTTTAAATACAAGACTTTCTTTGTCAAAGTGGTTCTTACAAAATCAGTCTGTAAAGCTGTTCGGTGTGGATACAGCTTCTATTGTTACGGCAGTCCGCACCATGGATAATTCCTATGTGTTTGCACTGATTACTTATGGGGCAGTCTTTTTCCTGTTTGTCATATGCGTATATTTTCGGGGGATTTACTTAAGGACCAAAGAGCAGGACGGCATAGCGTTATGTGTGATACTGTCCTGTCTTATAGCCGGATTGACAGAGCCCTTTTTGTTCAATACCTCTTTTAAAAACCTGTCACTTCTTCTGGTTTCATCGGAGCTGTTTCATATGGAGAAGGCAGCAGGCAGACAGATTACCCTGCTGAATATGGATAGAAATATTGAAATCCCGCTGCCGGATATATCATGCATATGCAGCGGTGTAAGATTAAATCCGGGCAGATATAGAATGGGGATAGCGGCAGTGGCGGCAGTGGGGGCTTTGATTGCAGGCACCGTTGTGTTTCAGAATGCAGCGCTTCCCGAAAGATATTTCCTGCCCAGAAAAGCTTTCGAATATACGGATGATCTGGTGGAAAGCTATTATTTTACTTCCTCAGATGATATTCAGGGGGAGGGCGACAGGATACTTGGATATGAGTCGGAACAGACGGAAATGGTTGCTTTCAGTGGAAATATTGCCAGAGTGGAACGCTTCAGAAATACCGTTGCAGCGGGAGCAGTTTCAGGTCTGTTGATTTTAGGAGTGGGTAATTTGGCAGTTTCTCTAAAGAGAAGAAACACGGAAAGGATACAGAAAAATGAGCAGTAAGCTTCGCTATTGCAGAATATTGAATACAAATATTAATGTTACGAATATGCAGGAGACGGTAGCTTATCTGACGGAGCATCTGGAGGAATTGCGGGGCGACTATGTATGTGTGGCTAACGTACATACCACAATGATGTCTTTTCGGAATCAGGATTATAATACCGTTCAAAACAGCGGCGCCATGGCGCTGCCGGATGGAAAGCCGTTATCTATTGTCTGCAGGCGGAGAGGCTTCTATGATGCCAGAAGGGTGCCGGGCCCGGATCTTATGCCGGAAATATTCAGGGTTTCAAAGGAATACGGTTTCAGACATTATTTTTATGGAGGTTCCCCGGATACATTATCCCAGCTTAAAGGTAAGCTGTTAGAAGACTTTCCCTGGTTAAAGATTGTGGGGATGTATTCACCGCCGTACCGAACGCTTACCCTGCAGGAGGACGAGCAGGTCATTGAGGCAATTAATGAAGCAAAACCGGATTTTATCTGGGTGGCGCTTGGAGCGCCTAAGCAGGAAGAATGGATGTATCAGCATCAATTTAAGGTAAACGGCGTTATGCTTGGCGTGGGAGCGGCATTTGATTTTTGCGCCGGTACGGTGAAGCGTGCCCCGGGATGGATGCAGGAGCTGTGTCTGGAGTGGCTGCATCGTTTAATGCAGGATCCTAAAAGGCTTTTCATGCGGTATTTTTCCACCAACTTATCCTTTTTGATCAAGGTGGCAGGGGAGAGCCGAAAGTACAGGGCAGAGAACAGATGGAAAAAAATAGCGATGATCGGTCATAAACGAATCCCTTCCCGCGAGGGCGGAGTAGAGATTGTAGTGGATGAGATTTCCACCCGCCTCACCGAGAGGGGATATCACGTTGAGGCTTATAACAGATCGGGCTATCATGTGTCGGGGAAACAATTTGATGAAAAGCGGGGAAAGGTATATAACGGCATACGGCTGATCACAATTCCTACTTTTAAAAGCAGCAGCCTGAATGCCATCGTATATTCCTTTCTGGCAACTTTAAGAGCCTTAGCGGGCAGATATGGTGTATTGCATTATCATGCGGAGGGACCCTGTGTGATGATTGGTGTTCCGAAATTGTTTGGAATGCATGTTGTTGCAACCATACACGGGCTGGACTGGCAGAGAGCTAAGTGGGGCAATCTTGCCACAAGGGTATTAAAGTACGGGGAAAAACAGGCAGCAAAAAGGGCTGACCAGATTATTGTGCTTTCCCGTAATGTACAGAATTACTTTCGGGAACAATACAACAGAGAAACCATTTATATTCCCAACGGAATTGAAAAGCCCTGCATAAAAGAGGCTAAAGAAATAGAGGAGCGCTTTGGTTTAAAGCAAAACGGTTATATTTTATTTTTGGCAAGACTGGTACCGGAAAAGGGGGCTCACTATCTGATAGAGGCATATAAACAGCTGAAAACGGATAAGAAGCTGGTGATTGCAGGCGGCGACAGCCATGCTGAGGAATATATGCAGAAAATATACAAGTATGCGCAGGAGAATGAGAATATTATTCTCACCGGCTTTGTCCAGGGGAGAATACTGGAGGAATTGTTTTCCAATGCTTATCTGTTTGTACTGCCAAGTGATATAGAGGGCATGGCTATCAGTCTTTTGGAAGCCATGAGTTACGGCAACTGCTGTCTGGTCAGCGACATACCGGAAAATATAGAGGTGGTTGAGGACAAGGCATTCAGCTTTCAAAAGGGGAACGTTGAAGATTTAAAGGAGAAGCTTCAATATCTGCTAAAGATGCCCGGGGAAGTAGAAAAATACAAAGGATTAAGCAGCCAGTTTATTTGTGGAAAGTACAATTGGGAGGACGTGGTAGATAAAACCATACAGGTATATGATAATGCCGGCAGAAAGAGGCGTAAACGGAATTAATGATAGCATAAATTCAGGAGTTATGCTATCATTAGTGGGACAGAGAACCAAGGGTGACAGGATATATGGAGAAGAAAATAACTAAAGGTCTGATTAAGTATATTGTTTTGGTTGTATTTTTGGCATATCTGGCATTGGGTATCAGGGTTTACAGAGACTATGGGATCTCGGCGGACGAGCCCACAGAACGAATAAGCACACTGGTGAATGTGAAGTATGTTTTAAATTTTCTGGGGATAGACCGTATGTCAGGCTTTGACGTGCCTGATCTGGAGACATACAGTGAGCGGAATTACGGAACCCTTCTTCAGATGCCTTCTGTGATATTTGAGCTGACGGCACAGGATTTAGGGGATGTCTTTTATGGAAGGCATCTTTATACTTTTATTCTCTGTTTCGTGGGCTATATTGCGTTCTTCTTTTTGCTGAAAACTTTATTCCGGTCAAATCTTATAGGGCTTTTGGGAACTTTGATGGCTGCCCTGTACCCGCGCTTTTTTGCGGAGCAGTTTTATAATATTAAGGATATGGTTTTTGTATCCACCTTTATGATCTGTATGCTTACCACAGTGAAGCTTATTGAAAGCAGGTTTTCTAAGAGGTGGCTTTTGGCTTTTGCTGTATCCGTTGCGGTTTCTGCCAATGTGAGGATTGTGGGAATCGTCTTTTTGCTGTTGATGCTGGGATATCTGCTGGTGGATTTCATTATGGGAAGGACCATGCAGACAGCCGGTTATGAAGTGCGCTGTAAGCACCCTTTTCTATGCGGTGCAGGCTTGCTGCTAATCTGGTTGGTTTTATATATTGTAATGCTGCCGGCAACCTGGAAGCATCCGTTTCATGGTGTTTTAGATGTCTTTTCTCAATTTTCTCAATATGATAATTGGGATTCCACCATTGTTTTCATGGGGAAGGTGATCGGCAAAACAGAAATTCCCTGGTATTATGTACCTGTGTGGATATTGGTTTCCGTGCCTGTATGGTATCTGCTGCTTTGCATTGCTTCAGCTGTAACGGGCATAGGCTTATGTGTGAAAAGGATCAGGAACAAGGATGGTTTTTTGCTTTTGCTGGTTAGCAGATACAAGTATGCGGTGTGGTGTGTGCTGCTGATGGCGGTGCCCTGGCTTGGCACTGTGCTGATGCATTCTACCCTGTATAACGGCTGGCGGCATTGTTACTTTTTCCTGCCTCCCCTTATTTTGTTTGCAATGTTTGGCGTTGACTATCTGTGCAAGAAAGGGAAAAGATATTTATATGCTCTTCTGCCGGTTATTATTCTGGGTGGAGGCATTCAGGCTGCGTGGATATTAAATAATCATCCCTATGAGATGGTTTATTTTAACAATATCGGTAAATACTTTGGGGCACAGTTCGACAGGGATTACTGGCATCTGACCACGAAGGATGCCGTCAGGTATATTGCGAAGAAGGAAGAGGGAGAGTTTTCTGTTAAGACGCCGGGCAACGATTTCTACAAATATATGCTGAGCGAGGAAGAGCGCAGCAGGATTGTGGAGGAAGAGGAGCCTTTGTATTATGTTGAAACATACAGAGGGAAGACCGGAAATGAACTGGAGATAGAGGGGTATGATGAAATTTACACTATCACGGTAGATGGCTTTAAGGTGGCATCCGTATATAAGAAATGCATTGATGCTGCGGATTGAGGTTGAATAGAGGAACAGGCGGAATATGAAGAAGTCTATAAAGGAAATTTTGAAGAGAAATTGGTTTTTTCTTATATTGCTTTTGGGCATTTTGGCAGTATTTGCAAGGCGGTATATTTATCTTCCGGAATACATCGTGTCAAATCCGGATTCGCAGATTACCTTTGGGACACAGGACGGTATTCTGGAGCAGACCTGGCAGCCTGAGGTGAAGGCAATTATCGGTATCAGTGTGCCATATTATGCGGAGAATGACTTTGCTTGTGATGTGATGTTGGAAGTTTTCTCGGATGATTATTCAAAGGTATTGGTTGAAGAGACGCTGGAAAATTATGAGTTTACAGCGGGACAGCAGGGGAAAATTGAATTTTTATTTCCCAGAACATCTATTGTTCAGGGAGAAAGATGTCGTATTAGAATTTCGCTTTTGAACCCATCTGGGGATGGAGCGCTGCAAATTTCATCCGGAAGTAATTACGGAGGATGCAGTATTCAAGGAGAGAATATAGGAGAGGCGGCAGCTCTTTCAATCACTTTTGCTAAATATTCCCGATTATTCTGGCTGATGTCTGTGCTGTTTCCTTTACTGGCCTGCTCGTTATTTATGATGGTTATAACGGGAAGAAAATGGGAGGAGACCGTAGCTGTTTCCCTGTTTTTTGAAGGTATTATTTTGTATTTATTTGGCTTAACAGAGCATTTGTTGTGGGGCATAGGGGTGGTCTATGCATTGTCTCTGTGTGCCTTTTTAGCAGCAGTATATTTGTATAACCAAAAAGAATTAAATCTGAAAAGTCTATTGTCTCCGGGATTATGGATTTATTTGGTGTTGTTTGGTGTGATTCTGATAACAAGTAATAATGACTGGCTGGGAATGCGGGATGAACTGAGGCACTGGGGAATTGCAGTCAGAGATATGTTCTATTATGATTCTTTTGCAAAGCATGCAGGTACCACGGTGATTTTACCCCGTTATCTACCGTTTACAACACTGATTGAATATGTGTTTGAGTTTACAAATGGTGTTTTTAGTGAAGATATTTTGTTTGTAGCGTATCAAACAATGCTGCTGAGTGTAACAATTATCTTTTGCAGACTTCTCCGGAAAAAAGAAAAAAGAAAATTGTTTCTGCCGGTTATAGTTGCAATGATATGTATACCAATACTTTTCTTTAATAATATATCCAGCAGCATTATGGTGGATTCTCTGATGGCAGTGATTACGGGATATGTATTAATATGCTATTATTCAGAGACAATGTCCTGGTTTAATCGTATCAGAATTGCCAGTGCGCTATGTACTTTGGCACTGATCAAAGAAATCGGTTTAGCACTTGCAGGCGTAACTGCATTGATTATGTTTGGGGATGTTCTTTTTGAAGGATTTAGAAAGAAAAAGTTTAACTTCAGAGAACTGCTTTATCCTGTTATATGTGTTTTGCTGATATTGGGAGTGTATTTAAGCTGGCAGATTTATCTGAATATACCGGTTAAAAGTAATCCTCAGGAGAGTGTTTATGATGCATCAAACGAAGAGACGCTTGCAGCTGCTGAACAGGGAGAAACGGTAGAAATTGAAGAAAACGTGGAAATAGACTCTGCAATTGGTGCAAGTGGAATTACCATGGAAGGACTTAAGAATATCTTTACGGGTAATGGTGAAGGATATCAGTATCAGATAACTCGAAATCTAATTATAGAATTGCTGGATGGCGAAACCTATTCTATCGGGTTTGTGAAAATTTCTTTTGTGGATTTGCTTGCAGTTATGGTATTTTTGGTTTCATCATTGGCATTTTTGGGATATTGGAATGCGGATAGGTATCGGTTATATATCTTTTCAGGAATGATATTGATATCCGGTGCGTTTTATTGTGCATTTTTGCAGCTTACTTACTGGTTTAGCTTCGACCCTTATGAGGCTATGGACTTAACTTCTCTGGAACGGTATCTGGCACCTTATCTTTGTGCTGTTATGATGGTAGTAGTATATTGGGTTTGTGACGGCGCCGGAGATAGTTCGTGGAGAACCTTAAAAGCGGATTA
>JAUNGK010000137.1 GCA_030524555.1 Bacillota bacterium
TTATGAATTGAAAAATTCTGTTATTATTAAAAGCTTTCCCAACGGAATAGTACTTCATTTGGATCCTGAGATCCCTTTTGAAGAGCTGATCGTGGATGTGGAGGACAAGTTTCGGGAATCCAGCAATTTCTTTAAGGATGCCAAAATGGCGCTTTCCATTAAGGGAAGAGATCTTTTGGAGGAGCAGGAGCAGCGTATCCTTAATGCAATTTCACAAAATTCCAATCTGCAGATAATATGCCTTGTAGGAGATGATGAGGAAACCAATCAGCGTTTTGTAAAGGCGCTTCAGCAAACCGATTCGGATAGAATGGACGGCTCCAGTTCAGAGGGACAGTTTTATCGCGGAACATTAAAAAACGGCGAGGTTTTGGAGACAGAATCCAGTATTGTAATTTTAGGAGATGTCTATCCGGGCTCAGCCATTATTTCCGCTAAGGATATTATTGTACTTGGCGGGCTGTTTGGGGAAGCCTACGCAGGAGGAAACGGGCGCCCCGGGCATTATATTGCAGCGCTTGAAATGTCACCTTCCAAATTAAAAATAGGTGATTTCAAATATCATTCCAAGGAAAAGGGACCAAAATGGTCAATTAAGCCTAAGGTACAGCCGAAAATCGCATTTGTGAAGGACGAAACAGTAATTATGGAACCCATTACAAAAGAATTACTGAGTGATTTGCCTGTTTAGAGGATGATTCTCAGGGGACGAAATTAATTCATTATGGAGGTTTTGATATGAGTGAAGTAATTGTCGTCACGTCAGGGAAAGGCGGTGTGGGAAAGACCACCACATCAGCAAACGTAGGAACAGGTCTGGCAGCAATGGGAAAACGGGTAGTGCTGATCGATACCGATATCGGGCTTAGAAACCTTGATGTTGTTATGGGGCTTGAAAACAGGATTGTTTATAATCTTGTGGATGTGATTGAGGGAAAATGCCGCGTAAAGCAGGCTCTTATAAAGGATAAGCGCCATCCAAGCCTATATCTTCTTCCTTCGGCACAGACGAAGGATAAGACAGCTGTGAATCCGGAGCAGATGGTAAAGATGATCAACCAGCTTCGGGAACAGTTTGACTATATTATTCTGGACTGCCCGGCAGGAATTGAACAGGGCTTTAAAAATGCCATTGCCGGTGCGGACAGGGCGCTTGTGGTGACTACGCCGGAGGTTTCGGCTATCAGGGATGCGGACCGCATCATCGGTTTATTGGAGGCCAATGATTTTTCTAAGATTGATTTGATTATTAACAGGCTGAAGGTAGAGATGGTAAAAAGAGGCGATATGATGAGTGCCGCCGATGTGGTGGACATTCTGGCTATTGGCCTTATCGGGATTGTACCCGATGATGAGAATGTTGTTATTGCTACCAATCAGGGTGAGCCGCTTGTTGGAAACAGTTCGCTGGCAGGGAAAGCATATCAGAATATATGCTACCGGGTGGCCGGAAAGGAAATTCCGTTTCTGGAATTTGAAAAGGGTGTTTCTTTCTGGACAAAAGTGTCAGGAATTTTCCATAAGAATTAGGGGGTGGCCGCATGAGAATGACAAGTTTTTTTAATCGAAAAAAATCAAGGGAAATAGCCAAGGACCGCCTTAAAATACTGCTTATATCAGATCGGGTGAATTGTTCTCCTGAAATGATGGAAATGATTAAGACGGACATAGCAAAGGTTATTTCAAAGTACATGAAAATTGATACACAAAGCATGGAAATCCAGATTTCAAAGACGGATCGAAAGGGACGGGACAAGGTTCCTACTTTATATGCTAATATTCCAATTCTGGATCTCCATAAAAATGTAAATTAACGAAGAAGAAAACACTAAAGTAGTGGGGAGCAGCATGTTAAAGCATTATAAAATAAGACATTATAATTTTAAGCTGGCAATTATGGTAATTATACTGGCTGTTATCGGAATTATTGCAGTGGGAAGTGCGGAACCGGATCTGCAGAGTAAGCAGCTTTTCGGTTTTGTGTTCGGCGTTTTTTTGATGATAGTTATATCCCTTTTTGACTATTCAGTTATATTAAAGCTGTATTGGCTGATGTACGCTTTTAATCTTGTACTGCTTATTTTGGTTATTGCGATGGGAGAAGAGGGGAAGGGAGCGCAGAGATGGTTAAAGCTTCCGGGACTTCCACAGTTTCAGCCGTCTGAGGTTGCAAAAGTGCTTCTTATCCTCTTCTTTGCCCAGTTTATTTATCTGCATAAGGAAAAGTTAAATACATTTAAGTATCTGGTTCTTTGTGTGGTTTTGTTTGCGGTCCCTGCATATCTGGTGTATGAGCAGCCTGATCTTTCGACGACCATTATGATATGCCTGATTTTCTGTGTCGTTATGTTTATGGGAGGCTTAAGCTGGAAGGTTATAGGCGGATTGCTTGCAGTTGCAATTCCGGCGGCAGTTATTCTCTTTGCTCTGATTATGCAGCCGGATCAAAAGATTATCAATGATTACCAAAAAGGCAGAATAGTTGCATTTTTGAACAAGGAAGAATATGCCAATGCAGAGGGCTATCAGCAGGAATATTCGGTTATGGCTATCGGCTCCGGGCAGCTTACCGGAAAAGGGTACAAAAATAATCAGATCAGCTCGGTTAAAAATGCGGATTTTATTGCGGAGCAGCAGACCGATTTTATCTTTGCGGTTATAGGAGAAGAATTTGGATTTGTAGGAGGCTGCGTGGTTATTGTTTTAATTCTATTAATCAGCGTCGAGTGTTTTTTGACTGCCCGGCGGGCCAAGGATCTTGCCGGAACAATTATTGCGGCGGGAATAGGGGCCATGATAGGCTTCCAGGGATTTATCAATATAGGCGTTGTTACCTATATTTTACCAAATACAGGACTTCCCCTGCCTTTTGTCAGCTATGGGCTCACTTCTTTGGTTGCTTCTTTTATCGGAATTGGATTTGTTTTAAATGTGGGGTTTCAATGCCAGGAAAAATGATGTATAATAAATACAATATAAGGGAAATAATAAGATGTTGGGAGGGTACATATGAATATCGCATTAATAGCGCATGATGCCAAAAAGAAATTAATGCAAAATTTCTGCATTGCTTATCGGGGGATTTTAAGCAAGAATGAGTTATATGCAACAGGAACCACTGGAAGACTGATTGAAGAGGTTACCAACCTTAATATACATAAATTTCTGGCAGGACATTTAGGTGGTGAGCAGCAGATAGGAGCACAGATTGAACATAATCAAATGGATCTTGTGATTTTTCTTCGCGATCCGCTGACTTCTAAAGTGCATGAGCCTGATGTTAATAATGTTGTAAGATTGTGTGACGTGCATAATATTCCATTGGCAACCAATCTTGCAACTGCGGAACTGCTGATCAAATCACTTGACAGAGGAGACTTAGAGTGGCGTGAAATGTACAAATAAAAGCAAGCCTCGAATTGCATGGATGCGGACGATAACTGCTTTTTCGGTAATCCTTGCTATGCTGGTTTGCACCGGATGCGGCAAAGCGGTATATGATATGCCTTATACTGCAGATTCTGAGGTTAGCAGCTACAGAATTGTAAATATAGAAGAAAATAACGGTATTGCAGAGCCTTTTGCAAGTGGTCTTTGCGTAGTGGACGGTGACATTGAAGCAGATGGCGTTGATATGTCGCAGGCTTTTGGAGCTGCATTATTTGACATTAATAAAGGAGATACGCTGTATGCCAAAAATGTGCATGAAAAGCTGTATCCTGCCAGTCTGACCAAAATTCTGACAGCGCTGGTAGCTATGAAGAACGGCTCCAGTGATATGAAGCTGACTGCTTCTGCCAATGTAAGACTTCAGGAACCGGGAGCACAGGTGTGTGGTATTAAGGAAGGGGATCAGATGACCCTTAACCAGGCGCTTCATCTTCTTCTGATTAATTCGGCCAATGATGCTGCTGTTATGATTGCAGAGGGAATAGGCGGCTCCCTGGAGGGTTTTGCGGAGATGATGAACGAGGAAGCAAAGGCGCTCGGTGCTACCAATTCTAACTTTGTAAATCCTCATGGATTACCGGATGATAAGCATTATACCACAGTGTATGACATGTATCTGATTACCAATGCAGCCGTGAAATATCAGCTGTTTAATGAGATCATTCAGATGGACAGCTATACCACTGTTTATTATGACAAAAACGGTGCTGAGAAGGAAGTTTCGGTGAATAATACCAATGCATATATACAGGGAACGGTGCAGGCACCGGGAGGTGTAACTGTTCTTGGCGGAAAAACAGGTACAACCAATGCGGCAGGACAGTGTTTGGTTCTTGTCTCAAGAGATTCTTCCAGTAATCCGTATATTTCTATTATTATGCGTTCCGAGGGAAAGGATGCCCTCTACGAGCAGATGACAGATTTGCTGGATGAAATAGTTAATTAATAGTTGTTTTTTACCCTGCAATCACTTATAATATTTTTAGGCCATATTGAAGCGTTATACATAGCCAATATACTTCAGGAGGGATTACCAATGGTTCAGTTAATCGTAGGAAAAAAGGGCAAGGGCAAGACAAAACATTTGTTGGATAAGGTAAACAGCGAAGTACTTTCAGTATCCGGAAATATCGTGTATCTGGATAAGAGCACGAAGCATATGTATGAGTTAAACAATAAAGTCAGGCTGATTGATGTTTCTTCTTATTTAATCAGTGACTCAGATGAATTTGTAGGTTTTGTCAGTGGTATTATTTCACAGGATCATGATTTGGAGCAGATGTATTTTGACAGCTTTTTAAAGATAGCATGTCTTGAGAATGAAAGCATTGAACCCATCGTTAAAAAGCTTGAAAAAATCAGTGAGGTATTTGGGATTGATTTTATCCTGAGCGTTTCATTGGATGAAGAGGAGCTTCCGGCTTCTATGAAAGATAAAATTATTGTTTCTTTATAATTTACATAAAAGCCCCGGAGTTATCCGGGGTTTTTCATGTAATGGTGCAGTGCAGCATAATATCAGGGAGTTTTATTTTGGAACAGAATGGAAACAACAAAATTGTAAAATACAGAAAACCGCTTAATATCAATATTGGCATGGTTATTTTTGCTGTTATATTTATTTATATTGTAATTTGTGTTTTCATGTATTTTACTCAAAAGCATATAGAGGCGCATCAGGTGAAGATGGGATCTCTTTCCACCAACAACATATACAAGGGAATCGCTCTTCGGGATGAAGAAATTATTACTGCAGATCAGGCTGGTTATGTGAATTATTATGCCCGGGAGGGTGAACGTGTAGGAGTAGGAAACCTTGTTTATACATTGGATGAATCCGGAAAGCTTGCGGATTACCTGAACACGGAGGTTTCGGGAACCACTCTTACCGCAAAGGATTTATCAGAGCTGAAAACAGAAATTCTTGGATTTGTGAACAGCTTTGATCCGGAGTACTTTTCAACGGTGTATGATTTTAAGTATAATGTTCAGGGAACAGTTCTTAAGCTGGCCAATGCCAATATCCTTGAGAATATAGATTCTATCAACAGATCAGGAATTTCCGAATTGATTTCCTTTTGTAATGCACCGGATACCGGAATTGTGGTGTATTCCATTGACGGTTATGAGGATATTACTATTGAACAGCTGACCAAGGAGAGCTTTGATACTAAGAACTATGAAAAAACCCAGCTGATCAGCAATGAGCTGATTGCATCAGGGGATCCGGTTTATAAGCTGTCCACCAATGAGGACTGGTCAATAGTCATTCAGACTGACGAAGCTAAGGCCGAAGAGCTTTTGGAAGCAGAGTATGTAAAGGTTAAGTTTTTGAAAAATCAGCAGACCTCATGGGGAGAGGTGTCCAGCTATACCAATGAAAATGGGGAAATTTTCGTTAAGCTTACCTTCAATAATTCTATGGTTACCTTTTGTACTGACAGGTTTATTGATATAGAGCTTATCTTGGAGGATGAGACAGGCCTGAAAATTCCCAATTCATCCATTGTGGAGAAGGAGTTTTTCATTGTTCCGAAGGAATATGTAACGCAAGGCGGAAACGGAAGCGGTTACGGCGTTTTGAAGGAGACTTATACGGAGGACGGAACTGCAACCACGGAATTTGTTGAGACTACTATTTATAATGAAACAGAAACAGAATATTATCTGGATGATATGGTACTAAGGATAGGAGATTACATTATAAAGCCTGAATCCACAGAGAAATATGCTATCAGTAAGAGAGGAAGCCTTACGGGTGTATACAATATTAATAAAGGCTATGCGGATTTTAAGCAGATTAACATCCTATATCAAAATGATGAGTATTCAATTGTTAAGTCCAATACGCAGTATGGACTGAGCGTATATGATTATATTGTTTTGGACGCAACTACTGTTGAGGATGATGAATTTATCTATAACTAACAGGAGGCATTTTATGATAAAGGAAAATCTTGAGCTGGTTTCGGAAAATATTAAAAGGTCATGTGAAAATTCCGGCAGAAGCCCTGAAGACGTAACTTTAATTGCAGTAAGCAAAACAAAACCGGTTTCTGCCCTGATGGAAGCATATAACTGCGGATGCCGTGAGTTTGGGGAAAACAAGGTGCAGGAGCTGGTTGAGAAATACGAGGCTATGCCATCTGATATACGGTGGCATATGATCGGGCACCTGCAGAGAAATAAAGTTAAGTATATTGTGGACAAGGTTTTTCTTATTCACAGTGTGGATTCTTTAAGGCTGGCAGAGGAAATAAGCCGCGAAGCAGTCAAAAAGCAGGTAGAGGTTTCCATATTAATAGAGATTAATGCAGCCGGCGAGGATACGAAATACGGGGTAAGCCCCAGTGAGGCACTCCCGTTAATTAAGGAAATTGCAGTTTTGCCGGGAATCCATATTAAGGGGCTTATGACCATAGCTCCTTATGTTGAAAATCCGGAAGAAAATCGACAATACTTTGAGCTGCTTCGGCAATTAGCTGTTGACATAAGTAGTAAAAACATTGATAATATTAGTATGAATGTTCTGTCAATGGGTATGACAGGTGATTATATGGTTGCGGTAGAAGAGGGTGCATCTTATGTTCGTGTAGGAACAGGCATTTTCGGCGAGCGACAATATCCAATATAAGGAGTGACATTAAAATGGGAGTTATGGACAAGTTTCTCAATTACATGAAGCTGAATGAGGATGAAGATGATTTTTATGATGACGATTACTATGACGAGGAACCGGCAGAAGAAAAAATCAAAAGACAACCAGTGACAAATGAGAACATAGGAACAGAAGAGGATAATAAGGCAGTTAAAAAGTCGGCTCCCAAGGTAACGCCTATGCGTCAGGCCAAGAAGACAGGAAACGGCATGGAGGTTTGCGTGATTAAACCTACCTCTATTGAAGATGCAAGAGAGATTACGGAAACTTTGCTTGCTAACAGAACGGTTGTATTGAATTTGGAAGGTCTGGATGTGGATATTGCTCAAAGAATTATTGATTTTACATCAGGGTCATGTTTTGCTATCAGTGGCAACCTTCAGAAGATTTCCCATTACATATTTATCATTACACCGGCAATCGTTGATATATCAGGCGATTTTCAGGAAATATTATCAGGATCTTTTGATGTGCCAATCAATAACGGCATCTAATA
>JAUNGK010000138.1:0-1334 GCA_030524555.1 Bacillota bacterium
GAATTGTTCACAAATTGATACACTTTTATTCTGGGGTGTGATAAACTTTTGACAAGGATTAAGGAAACATACGGCAGTATAGAGAAAGGGCATCTCGAATGGGAAAGGAAAGCAACAGGGAAGAGTACCCATCTTACAAAATTGTTTGCAGGAAGGGAAGTGGAGAATATGAGGAAAAGAAATCCCGCTTTATTGCCAATGTGGTTCCGGCATCCTCCGGGGAGGAGGCGGCGGAATTCATTGAAGCCATGCGGAAGAAATATTATGATGCCAGACATAACTGTTCTGCTTTTATAATAGGAAGAAACAGAGAACTGACCAGATGCAGTGATGATGGAGAACCCAGCGGTACTGCAGGCAAGCCGATGCTTGAGGTATTGCTTGGGGCAGGGGTCACTAATGTGGCTGTAGTGGTCACAAGATATTTTGGTGGAACACTGCTGGGAACCGGTGGTCTGGTTCGGGCTTATACCCAGGCAGTCAAGGAAGGACTTTCAGATGCGGGAATCGCTGTTATGCGTTATGGCATAGAGCTTACTATAGCAATAGATTATGTGGATGTGGGACGGATACAGCATCTTTTGGGAAACAGGCAGATTGAAATTGCAGCCTCCAGATATACGGATAAGGTTGAGTTTGATATCTGCGTCCCTGCCGCACAGCAGCGGGAGATCGAGAAGGAGATCACCGAAAAAACTGCGGGACGTGCGGGAATAATAATTACGGGGGAAGGGTACTATATGGAAAACTGAAGATGCGGTATAGAACGTAAAGGATAGGTAAAATGCGTTGACAAAATTACCGTTTTTGGTCTAAAGTAGAAGGGTAAAATATGAGCAATTTTCTGAAAGGTGGTGGTTTTTATGAAAAAGAGTATAGCTGGCAGCAGTACTGATATTCCTCCTCATGAACGGAGCATAAAAATCACATATAAAGGAGAATTGCAATGGAAGAGATCAGAGACCTTGAAGAAGTAAAGCAGCTTCTTGAAACCAAGCAATACACCAGGCTCCGTCAAAAGATGGAAGAGATGAATACTGCCGATATTGCGGTGGTTATGGAGGAGCTGGAAGAGGAAGATTTGCTGAAAATTTTCCGTATATTGCCAAAGAGCATGGCAGCAGATGTTTTTTCTTATCTGGAGGTGGACAACCAGCAGTTTATCATCACCAGCCTGTCCGAAAGAGATGCGGCAGGGATCATTAACAACCTGATGGCGGATGATGCTACCGACCTTTTGGAGGAGATGCCTGCCAATATTGTTAAGAAACTGCTTGCAAATGCAAGCCCGGAGACCAGAAGGGATATTAACCATCTGCTTCGCTATCCGGAGG
>JAUNGK010000138.1:1345-7472 GCA_030524555.1 Bacillota bacterium
CTCTGCCGGAAGTATTATGACGGTGGAGTATGTGGACTTAAAAGAAAATATGACAGTTCAGGATGCTATTGAGAGAATCAGACAGATTGGACTGGACAGTGAGACAATTAATATATGCTATGTTCTGGATGCCAAGAGAACGCTGGTTGGTACGGTAGCCCTCCGCTATCTGCTTACCAATGCGCCTGACGAGATTATCGGCGATATCATGCATGAAAACGTAATCTATATCAACACGCTGATGGATCAGGAGGAGGTAGCCAGACAGTTTCAGAAATACGACTTTACAGCCATGCCGGTAGTGGATAATGAAAACCGGCTGGTTGGAATCATCACCGTAGATGATATCGTGGATATCCTTCAGGAAGAGGCTACGGAGGATATGGAAAAGATGGCAGCGATTGTGCCTTCGGACAAGCCATATATGAAAACGGGAGTTTTCGAAACCTGGAAAAAGAGGATACCCTGGCTGCTTTTGCTCATGATATCCGCTACCTTTACAGGAAGTATTATTACATCCTTTGAAGATGCCTTAAGCGTATGCGTGATTTTGACCGCCTATATTCCCATGCTGATGGATACCGGCGGTAATGCGGGCGGACAGGCAAGCGTGACGATTATCCGCGGATTGTCCTTAAATGAGATTGCATTTTCGGATATCTTTAAGGTTGTGTGGAAGGAAATACGGGTGGCCGTATTGTGTGGCATTACGCTGGCAGCAGCTAATTTCGTGAAGCTTTTGGTGTTTGATAAGGTGACTATTCCAGTGGCGGCGGTGGTATGCCTTACTTTGATGGCAGCTGTTTTAATTGCTAAAATTGTAGGATGTATTCTGCCTATGCTGGCCAAAAAAATCGGTTTTGATCCGGCGGTGATGGCAAGTCCTTTTATTACAACCATTGTAGATGCGCTGTCTTTGCTGATTTATTTCAGAATAGCAACGGGAATACTGCATATTGTATGACGGAAAGTATGCATAGAACAGTAGAATAAAGTAAGCATATATAAAGAAACGACATAACAAAGCTGCTATGTCGTTTCTTGGCTTTCCGTTCCCACGAAACGTAATTTCTATTTTTGATTGGCTCTCATAGCCGCTCTTTTCCTCATAGTTGGGTCTAAAATCTTCTTTCTGATTCGCAGTGATTTGGGGGTGACCTCCAAAAGCTCATCCGTATCAATAAATTCCAAAGCCTGCTCCAAGCTGAGAATTTTTGGAGGGGTTAAACGCAGCGCTTCATCGGCACTGGAGGAACGTGTATTGGTGAGCTGCTTTTTCTTACATACGTTCAATTCAATATCCTCACCTTTTCCGTTTTGGCCTACGACCATTCCTGAGTAAACCTTCTCACCGGGGCCAATGAAAAGAATGCCTCTCTCCTGTGCATTGTACAGACCGTAGGTAATTGCTTCACCGGACTCAAATGCGATAAGAGAGCCCTGCTTACGGTACTGGATATCTCCCTTGTAGGGGCCGTATCCGTCAAAAATGCTGTTCATAATACCGTTTCCTTTGGTATCTGTCATAAATTCTCCGCGATAACCAATAAGTCCCCTGGCAGGAATAGAAAACTCCAGTCTGGTGTAGCCGCCGCTGGCAGTTCCCATGCTGCGAAGCTCTCCCTTTCGCTGGCTTAGCTTTTCAATGACAGAGCCGGAGAACTCATCGGGAACATCAATATAGCAAAGCTCCATAGGCTCCAGCTTTTTGCCGTTTTCATCGGTCTGGTAGAGAACCTCTGCCTTGCTTACCGCAAATTCGTAGCCCTCCCGCCTCATATTTTCAATAAGTACAGAAAGGTGAAGCTCACCTCGTCCGGATACCTTGAAGGCTTCCGTGGTGTCGGTTTCCTCTACACGGAGAGATACATCCGTATTTAACTCCCTGAATAAACGGTCACGCAGATGCCGGCTGGTTACATATTTGCCCTCCTGCCCGGCCAGAGGTGAGTCGTTGACCATAAAATTCATGGCAATGGTAGGCTCGGAAATCTTCTGGAAGGGGATGGGAGCCGGATTTTCAGGGGAGCAGAGAGTATCACCGATATGAATGTCGGAAATACCTGAAATGGCCACAATGGAGCCGATCTGCGCTTCGGCCACCTCTACCTTATTTAAACCGTCAAATTCATAAAGCTTGCTGATTTTAACCTTCTTTTGCTTATCAGGTTCATGGTGGTTTACAATTACCACCTCCTGATTTACCTTAACAACGCCGTTATCTACCTTTCCCACACCGATCCGGCCTACATATTCATTATAGTCTATGGTGCTGATTAAAACCTGTGTGCCGGCATCGGGATCACCACTAGGCGCAGGAATATAGTCCAGAATGGTTTCGAATAAGGGAACCATGTTGATACCGGGCTCATCCATATTAAGGGAAGCAGTACCGGTTTTGGCGGATGCAAATACGAAGGGGCAGTCAAGCTGGCTTTCATCTGCATCCAGATCAAGGAACAATTCTAAAACCTCGTCTACCACCTGGGCGGGGCGGGCTTCCGGCCTGTCAATTTTGTTTACGCACACAATAACAGGAAGCTTTAGCTCCAGTGCCTTGCGTAGAACAAATTTGGTTTGGGGCATAGCGCCCTCGAAGGCATCCACTACCAGAATAACGCCGTTTACCATTTTAAGAACACGTTCTACCTCTCCGCCGAAATCAGCATGCCCCGGCGTATCAATGATGTTGATTTTGGTGCCTTTATAGGTAACTGCGGTATTTTTGGAAAGAATGGTAATTCCACGTTCTCTTTCAATGTCGTTGGAATCCATGATACGTTCCGCTACTTCCTGGTTTTCACGGAATACACCGCTTTGTTTAAGCAGTTCATCCACCAGTGTGGTTTTGCCATGGTCTACATGGGCTATGATGGCAATGTTTCTAACATCTTCACGTTTCTGATTCATAATTTTATTTTCCTCATTTATTTAGTGTAAAAACCTTTTATGACTCTTTGTTTTTCAAACTGTATAAGTATAGCACCATACCACGGAGCTTGTAAATACAAAAAGTCTAAAGGAAAAGGTCGGATTTTGCGGCTAATGAATGTTCTATCAGAAAAAAGCATTCATATAAATAGTAATACATGACAAGATAGAAAAATTCTTAAGGAGTAAGAAGGGAGAACCAAAATGACAGATAAGGTAATTGAAAACAACCAAGTGGTAATCATGGGGGAGATCGTAAGTGATTTTCAGTTCAGCCATGAGATTTTCGGAGAGGGCTTTTACATGATTGATGTGAAGGTGCCCAGATTAAGTGAGTCCAGCGATATTATTCCACTGATGGTATCGGAGCGCCTGATTGACGTTACTATGGACTACAAGGGACAAAACATCATGGTTTCGGGACAATTTCGTTCCTACAACCGTCATGAGGAGAGAAAAAACAGACTGGTGCTTTCTGTTTTTGCAAGGGAAATTGAATTTGTGGATGAAACACCGGAAAGCTCTAAAACCAATCAGATTTATCTGGATGGATTTATTTGTAAGGAGCCTATTTACAGAAAGACGCCGCTGGGAAGGGAGATCGCCGATCTTTTGCTTGCAGTGAACAGACCCTATGGAAAGAGTGATTACATACCCTGTATCTGCTGGGGAAGAAATGCAAGATTTGCCAGCAGCTTTACGGTGGGAACCAGATGTGAAATCTGGGGAAGGATTCAGAGCAGGGAATATATTAAGAAGATTTCCGAGGAGGATGCGCAAAAGAGGGTGGCATATGAGGTGTCGGTAAGTAAGCTGGAGCTGATGGAAGAGATATAAAAGTTGATTTTCCCGCATTTCTATGATATGATAGGCAACGTACTTTTAACTTCTGCATAAAATACTTGCAGATCATACATATGAGGTGAGGCATGGAACAGGGACTGATCTATATATACAGTGGAGACGGACATGGAAAATCTCCGGCTGCATTGGGAAAAGCAGTGTTGACGGCAGCGCAGGGAAAAAGCGTTGTGATTATCCAGTTTCTTAAAGAAAAAGGACTTGCGGATTCAGAATTTCTTCACAGGCTGGAGCCTGAGATTAAGGTATTCCGGTTTGAAAAATCGGATCTTAATTTCTTCGAATTGCCAAAGGAAAAGCAAACGGAAGAAATTATTAACATCAAAAACGGAATTAACTTTGCAAAGAAGGTTTTAGCTACTGGAGAGTGTGATCTTCTGATATTAGATGAGGTTTTAGGATTGATAGACAGCGGCATCATTACGGTTGAGGATTTGAGAAACCTTCTCGATGCGAGAGATGATGAAACTGATATTATTATGACGGGTATTTCATTAAATGACGAAGTATGTATGCTGGCTGATGAGGTGTCCCGCATAGAAACCCTGAAGTTTAGGTGTGAGTAGCATTTTTTGCAATATTTTAAGCATGAAATCATAGCATCTATGCATTGACAGCTCTAATGCATGGTGCTATGATTATTTTATGTATTAAGACAATTTCATAGGATTTAGAGGTAGAGGTTGCGTGTTTTATGAGTAATTTTTTGGATGTGGCAGGCACAGGAGAAGAAAGATGAAAGGAAAAAACGCCGAAAGGATTTGTGTTCCTGAAAGCAGACCCTTGGGCATGCAGTTAAGAACTGTATGACTGTCATCAGAAATGATGGGGCGCTATCCGATGAAAAGGTAATCACAGTAATCGGTGCGCAGAAAAGTATGTGCACCGATTTTTTTAAGGAGGAAAAGCTATGTCAGTTTTTACAGGTGCAGGTGTTGCGATTGTTACACCCTTTAAGGCAAACGGAGAAGTGAATTATGAGAAATTTGCGGAGCTGATCGAGGATCAGATCGCAGGAGGAACGGACGCTATTATTGTGTGCGGAACCACAGGTGAATCCTCAACACTGACTCATGAGGAGCATTTGGATGTAATCAAATACTGCGTGGAAAAGGTCGCAGGAAGAATACCGGTTGTAGCCGGAACAGGCTCTAATTGTACGGAAACAGCAGTTTATCTTTCTACAGAGGCGGAAAAGTTCGGAGTAGACGGTCTGCTTCTTGTTACACCTTATTATAATAAGGCAACCCAGAATGGTCTTTATGCACACTTTAAGAAAATTGCAGATTCTGTTAAGGTTCCCTGCATCCTTTATAATGTGCCCAGCCGTACAGGCTGCAATATTGCACCGGAAACTGCAGTGAGACTGTGTACGGATGTGGAAAATATTGTGGGAATTAAGGAAGCCAGCGGCAACATTTCGCAGATAGTTAAGCTGATGTCTCTTGCTGACGGCAAGGTAGACTTATATTCCGGTAATGATGACCAGATTGTGCCGCTGCTGGCTCTTGGAGGAAAGGGAGTTATCTCCGTTCTTTCCAATGTGGCACCCAGGCAGACACATGATATTTGTGCGAAATTCTTTGCAGGAGATGTGGCTGGAAGCTGCGCAGAGCAGCTGCGTGCAATTCCGCTGTGCAATGCCCTGTTCTGTGAAGTAAATCCGATACCGGTAAAGATGGCGCTCAACCTGATGGGTAAGGAGGTTGGATCCTTAAGACCGCCTCTTACGGATATGGAGGCGGAAAACGCAGCTAAGCTTGAGAAGGCGATGAAGGAATACGGAATACTGTAGAAAATCAGGAGGCAACCATACTATGACAAAGGTTATTATGCACGGATGCAACGGAAAGATGGGAAAGACCATAGCAGGGCTGATTGCTGAGGATTCAGAGGTTACTCTCGTAGCGGGAGTAGATGCTTATGATGAAGGGAAAAATTCCTTTCCGGTTTTTAAGGATATCAGCCAATGTGATGTTCCGGCAGATGTGATTATTGATTTTTCAGCCGCTGTGGCTGTAGACGGCTTGCTTGATTATTGCGTGAAGGAGCAGGTGCCCTGTGTGCTCTGCACCACAGGATTATCGGAACAGCAGCTTAAAAAGGTGGAGGAGGCTTCAAAGAAGGTGGCAATTCTAAAATCCGCCAATATGTCGCTGGGAATCAACATGCTGATGAAGCTTTTAAAGGAAGCGGCAGCTATTCTGGTTCCGGCAGGCTTTGATGTGGAGATTGTTGAAAAGCATCACAGGCTGAAGGTGGATGCGCCAAGTGGTACTGCCCTTGCGCTGGGAGACAGTATTAATGAAGTACTGGACAATGAATACGAATATGT
>JAUNGK010000139.1 GCA_030524555.1 Bacillota bacterium
AACATATGAAGAATGTTTTTGTAGAAGGTATTCAGGGAATGGGAAAATCCACATTATTACAGGCTGTGTACACGCAAATCCCTGAATTTCATGTATGCCGTGAGGGGGATTATTCTCCGGTTGAGCTGGCATGGTGCGCATGGATGACCAGGGAGGAATATCATGCGGTACTGGAAAAGTACGGCGCTTTGCGGAAAGAAATTACGGAAAATACGGTTCAGGAAGGAAATCATTATATTGTTTCTTACACCAAAATTATCACTGATACTCCGGGATTTCATAAGGATTTGGAGCAATATGAAATATATAATGGGAGAAAAACACTGTGTGATTTCGAGGAAATTATCTTTTCAAGATATCGGAATTTTTTCGGCACAGGTTATTTGTCCGAGTGTGCCTTTATGCAGAATATTATGGAGGAGTTGCTTTTGTTCCAGCAGCTAAGCGATGAGGAAATTATTGCATTTTACCGCAGATTGTATGATGAGGTACAAAGGAATGATTTCTTGCTTCTGTATTTATATGATGATAGAATTGAAGAGGGCACCAGAGTGATACAAAAGGAGCGTTCCGATCATCAGGGGCATGAATTGTGGTATGAGCTGATGCTGGCATATTTAGTCAATTCTCCCTATGGACAGCGGCATGGATGCAAAGGCTTTGAAGATTTGGCGGCTCATTTCAGACACAGGCAGCAGATAGAGCTGCGCATAATAAATGAAATCATACAGGAGCATGCAATCATTCTTCCGGCAAAGCGGTGGAACATAGAAGAGGTTATCAATGTGATTAGAGAATAGGTTTTGTCCGGCAGGTTGGATGATCGACGTAGGGGATGTGAAACGGTAACGCCGGGGGAATTTGATAGACAGTGGAGAAATCTAAATGAATAATAATTTTATTCAATACGTCAGCATTGACTGGGATCGAATTGACAGCAGCTCTTATCTGCGAAATATAGAGGCTGTTAAAAGGATGGGAACCCTGGAGTTTCGGAACAATGAACTATAGATTCAGTACGTTTGATGATGTATCTGAATTGAGCAGTGCAATATGCATGGGAAAGGGATATCGCCGCGCAAAATCAAATTACTTTTTCCGTGCCGAGAGCTTTTTCAATGTTGCAAGCAAAGCGGAGGATTATAGGGATAATACCCCAAAGGAATTGTATTATGAAAGATATGGGGGAAAGGCATTGCATGAGCAATCACATGGAGAAAGCTTTCTGGCATATTTTCAGTCTTTTGACCAGGAAGGCCTATATATCATGGACGAGCCGGAAGCGGCATTATCGCCGCAAAGGCAGCTTACCCTATTCATTCAGATAGCGAAAATGGCGGAGAAGGGTTCACAATTTATCATTGCATCACATTCCCCGATATTATTGGGCATTCCCGGAGCGGATATTATTTCTTTTGATGATGGCGCAATGAGGCGTTGCAGCTATGAAGAAACGGAGAGCTATCGGGTTACGGAAATGTTTATTAACAATAGGCAGCGGCTGACAGAACGGCTGTTAGAGGAGGGAAAATAATGGCTATTATAAGCAGGAAAGTAATATTTACATCTGCAATTGATGAAGTTTGGAATGTGATTACTTCATGTGATGAATATTCGTGGAGAAGTGATTTGAGTCGAATAGAAGTGATTAAGGATCGGAAGCAGTTTGTTGAACACACCAGGAAAGGCTATCAGACGACTTTTACAATCACGGCCTTTGAACCGCATAAGCGGTATGAATTTGATATGGAAAATGAAAATATGAGCGGACATTGGACAGGAATATTTTCGGTGGAAAATGGCATGACATGTCTGGAACTGACGGAAACTGTCAATGCAAAAAAAATTTTGATGAAGCCTTTCGTTCGGATATATTTGAAGAAGCAGCAGGAAATTTATTTGAGAGACTTGAAAAAGGCTTTGGGTGAGGCGTAAATTATGAAAATAACTGATTTTATAGGTGAGGCTACCGAATATGACAAAAAAGAAATGTTGGAAGAACGCAAGCCCAGAAGTTGGCTGAAAAGCGTAAGTGCTTTTGCAAATGGCATTGGCGGAGCTTTAATTTTTGGTGTGTCCGATGATGAAACGCTTGTTGGTCTTACAAATGCAAGGGAAGCCTCTGAAAAAATCAGCGAAAACATTAAGATGAAAATGGATCCGATTCCGCAGGTAATGATGGAAATTCACACAGAGGATGGAAAGAATTTTATTATTTTGAAGGTTCTGCCGGGGCAGGAAACACCGTATTATTATGCCGCAGACGGAAACCGTGTTGCCTACGTTCGGGTAGGTAATGAGAGTATTCCTGCTGATGCAACAGCGTTGAAGCGTCTTGTACTCCGTGGCACAAACATGACTTATGACAGTATGGTTTCCGCTTATATGCTTCAGGATTTTTCTTTTACAAAGCTGCGTTCTGTTTATCGTATGCGCACAGGAACAGATTTGACGAATTCAGATTTCATTTCATTGGAACTGGCAGATGAAAGCGGCAAACTGACTAACGCAGGGGCGTTGTTAGCTGACGAGTCCCTGGTGCGCCACTCACGTCTGTTCTGTACACGCTGGTATGGATTAGACAAGGCTTCCGGCGTTATGGATGCGTTGGATGATAAGGAATACAGCGGCTCATTGGTGTCCCTTTTACAAAACGGAATTGAGTTCGTAAAAAACAACACAAAAAAACGTTGGAAAAAGACTGGAACAGGCAGGGCTGAAATGCCGGAATATCCCGAGCAGGCAGTGCACGAAGCTCTTGTTAATGCGCTGATTCACCGCGACTATTTGGAAATTGGCAGCGAGGTACACATTGACATTTTCGATGATCGTATGGAGATATATTCTCCTGGCGGTATGCCGGATGGTTCCATCGTGCAAAATCTTGATACTGATAATGTGGCTTCCAAACGCCGAAATCCTGTAATTGCTGATATTTTCAGCCGCATGCACTTTATGGAGCGTCGGGGCAGTGGATTTAAGAAAATCAAGGAAGATTACCATCGTGCCATAAATTATTGCAGCGGGGTTGAACCTCTGTTCAGATCAACTCCGACATCATTTTTTGTTACGCTCTATAATTTGAATTATAATGTACCGATTGATAAAACAGGTGTTTTGGCGGAAAATCAGGTTTTCGATGAACAAAAAACAGGCCTTCAGGAGAAAAAACAGGCTTTTGAAGTGCTGATTTCCAATCTCAAAATCAGTAAGCCAACGAAAAATAATATGTTGAAAATATATATGCATTTCGGTTCTGATACAGATTTTGCCAGAGCCGATGTTATGGAGATAACAGGTCTTACTTCCACTCCTGCAAGCGAGTTGATGCGTAAATTGAAAAGTGCCGGATTGGTTGAGCGTGCAAGGGGCAGGGGTAAATATAAGTTTATAGACCCGCAGAAATAAAACCGATAACAGGCTTTAAGTGAGGACGACCAGAGGCATCATTCATAATGGTAGTGTCGCCGCTGATGCCAGGCACTGAAACCTATGAGCAGTTATTTTAGAGTGTTAGCCTGTATAGAATGTTTAGAAATAACTGACAGATTATTGTTGGGGAGAGAAAAGATGCCAAGGATTATTTTTAAAGGAATTACCAAACCGGATGCTGATTTTTTGCAGGAAGTGGAAGCACTGCCTGAACAGGCGGTCAGGCTAAAACTTCCTGAGCATATGATGGAGAAATCAATGCTGTTTGCCATTCCTTTTATGCTGGTATGCTTTTTATGCCTCTATATAAAGGTGATAACCTTTAAGGAGTTTCCGTTTATTAAATTGTATATGCCGCTGGGGATTATAACCGGTATCCTGTTTTGCTTTGTGCATGAGCTTTTGCATGCGCTTCCACAGCCCAAGCATGCCTTTGTCTACATAGGTTTTATTCCAAAGGGCTTTATGTTTTATATGAAATGTAAAACTCCCATGTCGAAAGGCAGATTTATTTTTATGAGTTTACTGCCAGTGATTTTGGGCATCATTCCTCTGATTGCTTTTATGGCTGCACCCATAGAATATAAGGTTTTGAACTCCTTTATGTGGCCAATGGCAATGATCGGCTTGTGCTCGCCTGCTCCCGATTATTTGAATGTATATCATGTTTTAAAAGAAGTGTCTGATGGTGCAAGAATTCAAGATGGAGAGGATGGCTTGTACTGGTATCAACTGTCAGTTTAAAATATGTGTCAACCTTTAATGCAGAAGGAGAAAGAAAACATGGAGCAAAATGCTTTGATAGAGAGAAGCGGGAATATTCATGGCTGAACAGGAATACTTTAAAAAGGCATTATCGAACGTTATGTTTGATGCGGCAAGCGGCGGAGCAATCCGGCATTTGGCGGATCTTGGCTATACGGTAAAGCAGATTGCCGGGGCGATCAGCTTTCCGGCGCCTTATGAGAAGATTCAGCAGACAGTGTGGAAGCATTTCATAGAAAATGGAACGATATGTATAGAAGAGCCGGGAAGCGGGAGAGGGCAGGAGCGTTTTACCTACGTGACGGATCAGGACAAGTTTGGAAAAAGCAGCTTTCGGAGAGTGTCTCTTGGAGGCGGCAGTGAAAAAGTGATCTGTTGGCGGGAAAGTAATTTTAATGAAACCCAGGATGGCAGCTTTTCTGCTCTATTGGCAGAAAAATGTGCACGAGACGGGGAAGAGCATTCTTATATCTCCTGTGATTTTGGGATGCGTTTATTCAGGGAGCCTGAGAAGTTTAGGGAAGCGATAAAGGTGCTTGAGGAGCCCTATCGGGACTATATTCTGGGACTTCCATGGGAAAGAAAGACGGTTTATCACAGACTGGACCGCCGTATGCGGGAAATTGCGGCGGAGTTGTATGAAAACGGGGAATATCAGGGGGATTGTTTTTTTATGAAATCCGAAGAAAAAATAATATGCAGAAGCGGTCATGTTGGATAAGCCGCTGAATTTGATAGATTGGCGGTTAGCCTAATGGAAGTAAAGCTATTGTTTAGGTGAGGTAAAGTATATGTTGCATATAGGAGCAAGGCTTCAGGAGTATCGCAGGAGCGCAGGATTAAATCAGGAGGAATTTGCTGAAAAATTAGGAGTCAGCAGACAGGCTGTATCTAAATGGGAGCTGGATAAGGCCTATCCGGATCTGGACAGGCTGGTCTGTATATGTGAGATATTGAATATACACATGGATGAACTGATTTACGGGAAGCAGGAGGAAACAGGGGGTGAGGAAGCAGCCGTAAATGACAGTGTTAATAATATTCTGTATATGAAAAATATCAGAGGGGCACACCGCCTTGCAAGGTTAAAACTGATCTTTTATGTACTTGCTGCTTTTTGCATATTTTGCTTTGTCGTTTTGACTGTCCTGTTAGTAAGAAATGAATGGGTAGACCATGCTGAAAAAAATGAATACATAAGAGTGGAAAAGGTTTATCAGCAATATACGAAAGCTGATTTATGCTATTTTGACGAAAACGGCCGCAAGGTTATGAATACGGTATGGCTGGATATCCCGGGGATACGGGACGGAGATTATATTGAATGCTATGTGGGGACAGATAGGGATACACTATTTTTAAATTATAAGGCGGGTACTATTATAACTTCTGCCATAATGACAGCTCTGTTTATTGCACTTCTTATTCTTACCGGACTGGAAATACAGCGTATCAGGAAAGAGGACAAGCTGAGAATAATTCTTAAGGATACGGAAGATGAGACAGCTGCTGAGATATAACAGAAGGGTAATGGGATATGAAAAAATATAAAAAGGTAATTTCTGCGATTATTTCAGTCTGTTTTTTGGCAGGAGCTGCATTGGCCGCATTGTATTTTATGGGAGCTGTGAAGCCCATACAAGGAGGTAATAGCAGCAGCGAAAAGGAAGCGGCAGATAAGCATTCAGCACTAACGGATGAAACGGACAAGGAAAGAGATATCACAGAGGAACCATGGCAGATTGTATTTAAAGGCTTCAAGTTCCTGGTAAAGCCGCTGGGGACGGCTGTGATTCATGAAAGCGGATGCCTTAATATCAGAAATTGTGAGGAATACCTGATCCAGATCGATGTGGAAGACAGAACTGTGGATGAATTTTGGGAAAACAGGGATGAAAAAATAAGGAATATTGAGGATGCAGGTTATATCATGCAGCTTACACCTGAAAAAACAGATATAGACGGAAAGGAATATATCCGATATATAGTAAGTCTTGAAGATGAAAGAGGCTCTGATTTTGACAATTCTTATTTTTACGTGCTGATGACAGAAGCTTATGATAACAGAAGATTTCTGGCAACAGTAAGATTTGACGGAACAGATATTGCTTTGCTTGGTGTGGGAGAAAGAGATTCTTTTTATGAAAAAGCATTAAAGGAAACCGCAGATATCATAAGCAGCGCATCTCCCACAGATAAAAGTGATGATGCACCGGGAACTTACTTTGAAGAAGAGAAGCCTGCAGCTTATCTTTCAGGGGACGGTCTTTCTGCGGATGAAATTACAATATCTTACAAAATCCCGGAAAAGTATCGTCTGACCGCAGATAATGAAGCCGGAAAGACCTATTATTCGGAGGAAGACCGGACACATGTAATTACTTCCATTGTTCCATATTCATGGATTACAGCTGCAGATATGGCGGAAAGCAAAAGCAGTGCAGGTATTTCAAGAGTTATCAAGGAGGGTGAATGTGAAATCAATGGGGTGACTTATTATTACTATACCTATTCCGTAATGTTTATGAGGAAGGAGGAAAAAAGCTTTTCTTATCATTTCTGTGCATTTGCGGATTTAGAGAATGGGGATATTTATTCTATACATGGATTTACAGATAATAATCCCAAAATAATCGAGGAGGAATATTATTATGATTTTATGGATATAGAGCAGACTGAAAATTGAAAAAGCCGTGCGAGAGGCAGCCTGCCACTTTCGGTTGCATGGCTGCAACTGATAAGAGCTTGCTATCTGACAGCATTTTTTGAATAATAAAATGAAATTTAAAACCATAGGAGGATTATTTATGAAGATCAAAAAAGAAATGCTGGCAGGGCTTATTGTTTTAATGATGAGTTTTTCTTTAGCTGCCTGCGGTAATGAAGAAAAGGATGCAGCTGAAGGGGCGCCTGAGCAGATGACAGAGGAGACGGAAACAGCAGAGGAAACAGAAGCGCCAGAGGAAACAGATGCAGCACAGACAGGCAGTTCATCAGAGGGAGAAGCAGGAGAGGAAGGCAGTGAAGCTTCAACGGAGTTTACTATTCCAATTCAGGAGAATTTCACTCCGGTTGCAGGCTTAAGCGACAATTATGCTGATCTGGAAAACAGGTCTTTTGCATACAATGGAAAGCTTTTCACACTTGGTACAAGCACATTGCAGGACTTGATCGACGGAGGCATCCCATTTGAGGAAAATGATTTAAACAATAAAGGAAACAATGTAAATAAGAACTATGAAACAAGCA
>JAUNGK010000140.1 GCA_030524555.1 Bacillota bacterium
CAGAGACATTTTCCTTTGTGGTTTATTATGACATTATCAAAAATGGTTCATAAAAACCGCATAAAAAGGCAAATTTGCCTTGACAAATATAGTTAAAGACGATATATATTAATATAGGCGTTTCAAAAGAGACATCTAGGAAAAAAACACTCATATAAAAGAGGAGGAGTTCGTAATGAACAAAACAGAATTAGTTGCAGCTATGGCTGATCAGACTGGATTATCCAAAAAGGACGTTGAGAAGGCTTTAAAGGCATTCACAGATGTTGTATCAGCTGAATTAAAGAATGACGGAAAGGTTCAGTTAGTTGGATTTGGTACTTTTGAAGTAACCAAGAGAGCAGCCAGAGAAGGCAGAAATCCTCAGAGCGGCGCTGTTATGAAGATTGCAGCTTCTAAGGCTCCTAAGTTCAAAGCTGGTAAGGCTTTAAAGGACTTGGTTAATGCATAAGATTTGAAAATCTTTGAGGACCTGCAAAAGCAGGTCCTTTTTCTTACTTTATAGGAAAGTGTGCGAAAAGCAGCAGGAAGATAGAGGCAAAATATGAGACTGGACAAATATTTAAAGGTATCCCGCTTAATTAAAAGAAGGACTGTTGCAAATGAGGCATGTGATGCAGGCAGGGTTTTGATTAATGATAAGCCGGCCAAAGCCTCTGCCAATGTAAAGGAAGGCGATATCATCACGATTTCCTTTGGCAACAAGGAGGTCAAGGTGGAAGTGCTTGACGTGCAGGAGACCGTGAAGAAGGATGAAGCAAAGGAATTGTTTCGTTATTTGTAATTTGAAGAATATAATAGATTGTATCCTAATATAATCTTTTATAAAGATTGTATCAGGAGATTTTTTATGGAAGAATTAACAGGTGTAACCAAGCGGGCGCACAAGCTGATACTGAATAATAGAAGGACATGTAATCTGACGGGTGTCAGCGATGTTTTATCCTTTGACGAAAATGAGATTATTTTGGAAACAGATCAGGGAATGCTTATGATCAAGGGAAATGAGCTTCATGTAAACAGACTTACGCTGGATAAGGGTGAGGTGGATGTGGATGGCCGTATTGACAGCTTTACTTATTCGGAGCAGTCAAGTATGAGCGCCAAAGGAGAATCTTTTCTGTCAAGGCTGTTTAAGTAGGTGTCTATGAGCCAGAATATTATTAGTGAGGTAGTTTTTTTTGCACACTCCTTTTTGCTTGGGATCGTTATAACCTTTGTATATGACGGCTTTTTGGTGCTGCGCCGTTTAATTCGGCATAATCTGCTTTTGATCTCCCTGGAGGATATGATCTTCTGGATAGCCTGCGCCATAGGAGTGTTTTATATGCTGTGTGAGGAAAATAACGGTATTCTCAGATGGTTTGCCGTATTGGGCGCTACGCTTGGAATGATAATATATAAGGAAAGTGTGAGCAGGTTTTTTGTGGATGTTATGTCAACGATCATCCAGCGAATCTTTCATGTAATATTTAAGATTTTGCGTTTTTTGCTGTATCCGGTTCGCTTTTTGGGGAGAAAAATGGGGTATATTTCTGCCAAATGTTCAAGAAAAAGCAGAAAAGCCGGGAAATATATGAAAAACAAGTTGACGAGAGGTTTTAAATTACTTAAAATAACATTATGTAAACATAATAGCAAGCAGGAGAGGAATGGCTGAAAATTATGGCAAGGAAGGCTGCATATCGAAAGAAGCGACAGAATCGTTTCGGAATGTTTCTGGTATCCATTGCTGTGATCATGATGCTGGTAGTGGTAGCATTTAAGAGTGTGGAGCTTCGGGCCAAAAAGGAAGCTTATCACCAAAAGGAGCTGGCACTCAAGGAGCAGATCGAGGCAGAAGAGGAACGTGCTGTTGAAATAGAAGAATATGAAAAATATACACAGACCAAGAAGTATATTGAGGAGGTTGCCCGGGATAAGCTTGGTTTGGTATATGAGGGTGAGATTTTATTCAAGGATGAGGATTAAAGCAGGCAGATGTGTCTGCTTTATTTTTTACGGCTTTGCACTTTTTGTCAAAATATTTTTTGCTTTTCCTACTTATTTTTGACAAACTGTTTCCTGACCGTTTTGTATAATAGTCCTTTACAGGAGGCAGGGAAATTGGTATGAAAAAACAAAATTTGAGTGAAAGAGAAGAGTTTGGCAGCATACTTCCCGAATACGGAAGGAGAAAGCTGCTTACGTATGCTGATTCGATTAGAGAGCTGGCAGACAGCTTTAAAGAGACGGAAAATGGCAGGGACAGTGTCATAAATAAGGAAGAACAGGATAGAAGAGATTACATATGGCAGAAGCGTCTTTGTGAAAACAAGGAGCTTATGGTAGCGCATCTTGAGGAGATGGCTCAGATTATGTCCGGTTTGGCGGAAGAGACCAGAAAATGTGTTCCTATGGGAGAGAGAAGGTTTAAGCAGATTGCACATGCTCTTCGGGAAGTGGATATTCAGATTAAAAATTTATACCTGATTGAAAATGAGATGGGGCGCATGGAGGTTTCCCTCACTATGAAATGTATAAAGGCCTCCAATTTATCCGCAGATGAAATAGGAGATCTTCTGTCGGTGCTTCTCAACATGCATTTGGTAAGTGCAGGTGATAATGCTTTCTTTATCAGCGGTGAGTGGCAGACCTTTTACTATGTGGAGGAGGCCAGATTTCATGTCCTTACCGGGGTAGCAAAGGCAGTAAAGGAAACAGAAAAGATATCCGGAGATAATTATGCCTTTTTTGAGCGGGATACGGGAAATCTTACGGCATTATTATCTGATGGAATGGGCTCCGGGGAAAAGGCATGTGCAGACAGTACCATGGTAGTGGAGCTGATGCAGAAATTTCTGGAAGCAGGGTTTCAGATGGAAATGGCTATTCAGATGATTAATAGTGCGCTGCTTACCGGCGGAGAGAATACCAATATGTCTACCTTAGACATGTGCAGTCTGGACTTATATAACGGGGAATGCCGGTTTGTAAAGGTGGGAAGCGCCTGCTCCTATATTAAAAGGCAGCATTTGGTGGATAGGATATCCTCCGGAAATCTGCCCCTTGGAATATTCCAGAAGCCGGATATGGAGGCAGTGGGAAGAACGCTTATGGACGGAGACTATATTATTATGGTTTCCGATGGAGTATTAGATGCCCTGTCACAGGGAATAGGGGAGGATATGCTTTCGGAGCTGATCGGCAGCAGTAATCTTGAAAATCCGGGAGAAATGGCAAATGCCATATTAAATTTCTGCATTCATCAGTGCAGGGGACATATCAGGGATGATATGACGGTTTTAGTTATAGGCATATGGAAAAAAGAAGACTGATACTTTTCTTTTTCTGTAAATTCCGTTATATTATAGAGTATGATCAAAAAAGTGATGGATTATATAGAAAAATACCATATGATCAGACCTCATGACACAATAGTGGCAGGAGTTTCGGGAGGCGCAGATTCTGTCTGCCTCCTTTTTGTGCTGCTTGAAATAAGGGAAAGGATACCCTTTGACCTAAAGGTAGTGCATGTTAATCACGGGATTCGGGCGGATGCCGGAGCAGATGCGGAATTTGTGAAGGCGCTGTGTGAAAAGCATGAGCTTCCCTTTTTCCTGGTTGAGGAGAATATTAAGGAGCTTGCAGCCAAGTCAGGCCATTGTGAGGAGGAGGAAGGAAGACGGGTGCGTTATCAGGCATTTGAAGAGGTTCTTGGCTCCGATCAGGGCAGAATTGCGGTGGCGCATAACAGTAACGATAGGGCGGAAACCATGTTGTTTCATTTATTCCGGGGTACAGGCTTATCCGGTATGTGCGGTATCCGTCCGGTGAACGGAAATATTATTCGTCCTCTGCTTGGAGTGACCAGAGAAGAAATTGAAAAATGGCTTTTGGAAAGGCATATTTCATATTGTACGGACAGCACCAATGCACAGGATCTTTATACCAGAAATCGAATCAGGCATCATATTCTTACTTATGCAGAGCAGGAAATCTGCCGGGGAGCAACGGCGAACATGAATCGTGCGGCAGATGATCTTCTGAAGGCGGAGGAATATCTGCGGCATCAGATAAAGAATGCAATGGAACGCTGCGTACAGAAGGATAACAGAGGAATTATAATTCATATTCCGACATTTCTAAAGGAGGATGATTATCTGAAAGGAAGGATACTGCTCTCCTGCGTGGAGGAAGCAGCCGGTTCGAGAAAGGATATTACAGCAGCCCATATCAGAGCAATAGAAAGGCTTTTTGGAACATCCGGCAGCAAGGAAATTCACCTGCCTTATCAACTTACGGTTTATAAAAAATATGATCTGGGTATGATACAAAAGAGTGACTTAAGGAATGAAGAAATTTCACAGCCGGAAAAGGAAAGAGAAGAATATCCGGTTCCCATACCTGGCAGAATTATGGTGCCGGGTCTTGGAAGGGTGGAATTTACGGTGTTTTCCATAGATAAATTGCAAAATATTCCAGAAAAAACATATACGAAATGGTTTGATTATGATAAAATAACTTCGTCTGTGGTATTTCGCACAAAGCGGGCAGGGGATTATCTGACCGTGAATGGTAAGATGGGAATAGGGCATAAATCCCTTCAGGATTATTTCATAAATGAGAAAATTCCCAGGGATGAGAGAAGCCGGATTTATTTTTTGGCGGAGGATTCGCATATTTTATGGATACCGGGCCGCCGGATCAGTGAATACTATAAGATAAGTGAAGATACCCGCAGTATTCTGCAGGTTACTGTGTCAGATAAGGAAGAATAGATACAGAGAGAGGAAAGGAGTCATTGAAATGGCTGAAAAAATCAGAGTTATGCTCTCAGAGCAGGAAGTAGATGCAAAGATATGTGAAATCGGCAGGCAGATCAGTGAGGACTATGCGGGAAAGCAGGTTCATTTAGTATGCGTGTTAAAGGGAGGCAGCTTTTTCATGTGTGAGCTTGCCAAAAGAATTACCGTTCCGGTATCTCTGGATTTCATGTCGGTGTCCAGCTATGGCAGTGAGACGAAGTCCAGCGGTGTAGTCAGGATAGTAAAGGATTTGGATGAACCTTTAAAGGATAAGCATGTTATTATTATTGAGGATATTGTGGATTCGGGACGTACGCTCAGCTACTTAATGGAGATGCTGCGGGATAGAGGTCCTGCAAGCCTGCGGCTTTGTACACTGCTTGACAAGCCGGATCGCAGAATTGTAGATGTACATGTGGATTATACCGGTTTTCAGATCCCTGATGAGTTTGTAGTGGGATATGGATTGGACTATGATCAGAAGTATAGAAATCTGCCTTATATAGGGGTAGTAGAGTTTGAATAGTTGACAAAGCCGGATACAGCCGGTAAGCGAGGTAGTAAGAATGAATAAGAAAAGTCGTGGATTTAATTTGTATTTCATCCTTGTGCTGCTTCTTTTTGGTCTTTTGATTATTCCAAATCTTTTGGATAATAATCGTGTAGAGTATACCAAAGGAGAGCTGATCTCGGATTTGCAGGAGGGAAAGATCCTTTATGCAAGTATTTCTCCGGGGCGGGAGACACCTACAGGTGAGGTGGAGTTTGTAATCAGCGGCGAGGGTAATAAGACCTTATATGTGACTGATGTGACAGAAATAGAAGAGCTGCTTTCTTCCTATGATATTAATCCGGAGGTTCAGAAGGTTCAGGAGGAAAGCTGGTTTTTAACCAGTGTATTTCCAGTGCTTTTGGCGGTAATTGTGATGGTATTTTTCTTCGTCATGATGAACAGCCAGAATGCAGGCGGCAGCAATAAAATGATGAACTTCGGAAAAAGCCGTGCCAAGCTTTCCATGGGTGACGGAAAGATTACCCTGAAGGATGTTGCTGGACTTAAGGAGGAAAAGGAGGAATTAGAGGAAATCGTAGAATTTCTTCGTGCGCCGGCCAAGTTCACCAAGGTAGGGGCAAGGATTCCCAAGGGCGTTCTGCTCGAGGGTGCACCAGGTACAGGAAAGACCCTGCTTGCAAAGGCAATTGCGGGAGAAGCAGGTGTTCCTTTCTTCAGTATTTCCGGTTCCGATTTCGTAGAAATGTTTGTAGGTGTGGGCGCATCCAGAGTGCGTGATTTGTTTGAGGAAGCAAAGCGCCATTCACCCTGTATTGTGTTTATTGATGAGATTGATGCCGTTGCCAGACGCAGAGGGACCGGTATGGGCGGCGGTCATGATGAAAGAGAACAGACTTTAAACCAGCTGCTGGTTGAAATGGACGGTTTTGGAGTCAACGAGGGCATTATCGTTCTTGCGGCTACCAACCGTGTGGATATTCTGGATCCGGCAATTATGCGTCCCGGACGGTTTGACAGAAAGATCAGCGTAAACAGACCGGATGTGGGAGGAAGAGAGGATATTCTTAAGGTCCATGCAAAGAATAAGCCGCTGGCAGAAGACGTTGATTTAAAGCAGATTGCGCAAACCACCGCAGGCTTTACCGGTGCGGATTTGGAAAATCTGTTAAATGAGGCCTCCATCATAGCTGCTAAGGAAGATCGAAGCTATGTGATACAGGAGGATATTAAGAAAGCCTTTATTAAGGTTGGTATCGGAGCGGAGAAGAAGAGCCGTATTATTACCGATAAGGAGAAGAAGATTACGGCGTACCATGAAGCCGGTCATGCAATTTTGTTCCATGTGCTTCCCGATGTAGGGCCTGTGTATACGGTATCCATTATTCCTACAGGACTTGGAGCCGCAGGCTATACCATGCCTCTTCCCGAAAACGATGATATGTTTATTACCAAGGGGAAGATGCTCCAGGATATTATGGTTTCCCTGGGAGGCAGAATTGCTGAGGAGATTATATTCGGTGATATTACTACCGGCGCATCCAGTGATATTAAGAAGGCTACCAAGGCAGCCAGAGATATGGTTACCAGATACGGTATGTCCGAGAATATCGGTGTCATTAATTATAACAGTGATGATGATGAGGTGTTTATCGGAAGAGATCTGGCTCATGCCAAGGCGCATAGCGAGCTGATCTCCGGTGAAATTGACCGTGAGGTAAAGAGAATTATTGACGAATGCTACGCAAAAGCCAAGGCCATTATTACGGAGCATATGGAGGTGCTTCATAGCTGTGCAAAGCTTCTGCTTGAGAAGGAGAAGATTGGAAGAGCCGAATTCGAGGCATTGTTCGAAAATAAGGATACGTCTCCTGAGGTATTTTTCCAGAGCTAAGGAAAATTAATTTGGTAAAAATGCACAAAAATAGATTGATGAAATTGTAATATTTGTGAATCGTGAGTATTTACGCAAAAGGGGTGCTATGCTATTATACTACTTGTAACCCCCCCAATACATTATATAGTTTTTTGCTATACCCCATAAGAAAGAAATACCTT
>JAUNGK010000141.1 GCA_030524555.1 Bacillota bacterium
TAATACAGGTTCACAGCATTCTCCATTGGATATCCTGTAAAGCCAAAAGGAAATTGTACCTATTCTTTCACATAATTTCTTTTTCTTCTTACCTCTATCTATTTCCGCCCATCCTAGCAATAACCAGTCTCTAGCCGATGCTACAATAGATATGCTATTACTTACTTTTTCAATTACTGCATACCGTCATAACATGGAGCTTTTTAGCATGCCAAAAATTTGTTATATTGTTGCATTCAATTTATAATTATCTCTTTTCATTATCACTCTCAATATTAGCGCATACCAATCTTTCCTACTAACTGAGAAATAATTTCTATATGTTCTTTTATCTTAACCTTTTTTAGATTTTCTACTTTTTCACTCCCACCCAATCCCAATAGTGGAACATAACCAAAGCACTCATCAAACTTTATATTTCCCCACGTTTGAATTGCCTCCGTATACATAAATATATCAAAATAATCTTTATTAAAAACTTCATTTTGTAAATCTTCCAGAAAAAAATCAAACCCCGAAGCCATTCCTTTAAACAAACCATCTTTATATTTTATCATTCTAATATATTTATTCTCTTCCCAAGCAATTATATCCCCAAAAGCCGTAATAAACATTGGAATAGAAATATTCCCCCTAAAATAAGTATCCACAAGCAATTCTTGATATTCTTCAGGATTAATTATCTTTAAATACCCTCCCATAAAGCTTCCAAAACCATATTTTTTCCATAAGGCTATTAGCTCATTTGGCAAAATTTCCTCATATTTATTGCACAATTCTTGCCTTACGTCATTCTCTTTTATAAAATCTTTAAATAATTCTTCTAACATTTTACTCTCCTTTATAAGTTAAATTAACATTGAGATATGTGGATTTTCTCTCTGCCTCTGTCATATCTTCTGCCATTTGTTGTATTTGTGCATCAACTTCATCAATTCTATAACGCCACTGTGCACCAATTGACGAATTGACTCCTTTGTCACCAACTCCTCCAACGTTACTAGCATTTCCACCTGCCACTTGATCGGGATTATGCAATGCTGCTTGTGAATTTATCCATTCATTAGCTTGTTTTTTCGCATCTTCCACAGACAAGCCACTCTTTCTTAATTCCGTCACTTTATCTAAATAGGCGTTTTCTCTCGCTGCCTGCTGTGCCGCATTACTTTCTATCGCACGTCCTTGCTCAATATACTTTTGACGATTATCTAGATATTCTTGAACTGTCAGTTCATTCATACCTTTTTGTTGGTCTGCTAATTGTCGGGCGAACTCGGTTTCATCATACTTTGAATTATACTTAAATTCCACTTCTATTTCATCTATTCGTTTTATCTCATCAAGTACATCTGTACCACCCTCAACCACATCATCCACCCGTTTAGCGGCCTCTGCCGCTGCTTCCGCTGCCTCGTCAAGGTTCTTAGCTCCTGCCTCCAGTACATTCTCCGCAGCATTTTCTGCCGTCTTCACATCATCCAGCTTGCCTATTTTCTTTCCTGCTTGCGCTGCCATTGCCTTGAGGCTGTCTATGATGTCATCTGCCTTGGTCCTTCCAAGCCTTGACAGGTCTCCTATTGCATCCGCAGCCTTCTCTATCCTTCTTCCTCCCTCCAGCAGTTCATCTCCGTTCCTTAACAGGGCTTTGCCTCCCATAGCTGCTTCGTCCCCATATTTCGCAAAGTTCCCGATTACCGGTATGAAGGCGATCAGGTCTATTCCTATGACCTTCCACCATTCTAAGGATGTCACATCCCTGTTCACTGTCAGGTCTGCCACAAGGTCTCTGGCATCACAGACCCAGTCTATGGGTGTGAAGCTTAACAGAAGAGACATTCCGAAGCCAAGCCAGGTGAATTCATCCGAAAAGCTTCCCCCTATTGCCATTTCCAGAGACTTCTCAAAATAGTTTTTCTCCCGGATGCTCTTATGGCCGCTGTAATCTACATATTTCAGGGGATTTCCTTTTCCATACTGGTACAGGTTTAAGGTGTTCGGATCCTTGAAGTCCATGTAGTAGTTCTGGTCTTTGCTTAGGAACCTTCCGCTCTCTCCGTCGTATTCCCTGGCATTGGCATAATACAGGTTCACAGCATTCTCCATTGGATATCCTGTAAAGCCAAAAGGAAATTCCGGCTCTTCTTTTTTGTCCTCCAGCACTCCAAATTCATTATAGCGGTATATATTAAGGGTGCTGCCGTTTCCGTCTAATAACCGGATGGGCGTGTTCAGGGCATCCGTAAGAACATAGCTTTCTTCTTCCGGGATACCGCACAGGCTGTTTCCCTGCCACAGGTAGGTGCGCTCTCTTCCTCCTTTCTCCATCAGGATCCGGCGGTATTCATCTGTATAGTCTACATTATAACGGACAGGAACGGTTAATGCACCATTTGTTTTCGTGAAAGCGCTTACTCTGGCTCCCAGTCCGTTGTATTCGTTCTGCTGGAACAGTTCTCCGTTCCTGGTAATGGAAAGGAGACGTCCCATGCCGTCATAGCAGTAGCCGTACCGGTTCTCTCCGTCCTCCATGCCGTCCAGTGCTCCATTTAGTGTATAGCTGTATTTCCGGTTCCCTGCTTCCATCAGCTGGTTTAAGGGGTTGTATCGGTATGCTGTCTTTACAGGCCTTTCCGTTTCTTCTGCCTCTACTCTGTCAAAGGCTTCTGTGCCGGTCCGGTTTCCATATCCGTCATAGCTGTAGGCTCTTATCAGACAGCCGTCCCTGCTTACTGTGGTCAGTCTTCCGTTTCTGTCATAACCGTATTCACGGGTATAGCTGTATCCTTCCTCTTTACTCTGTCTTTCCACGTATGTGGGGTTTCCCATGCGGTCATAGCGGTAGCTGAGCTTTTCCAGGATTTCTCCTTTAGCGGTATGGATCAGCTCATTGACCAGTCCTGCACTGTCGTAGGCATACAGGGTTTTGACTCCGTTTCCTCTGTCACATTCCGTAAGGCGGCCCAATTCATCATAGCGGTATTCGAGCTTCAGGTTTTGGCAGGCAGCGCCGGCAGGTCTTCCCATGCCGTCGTAGCTGTATTCTGCCATCTGTCCGCCCGGATACTCTATCCGCTTTTTGGTTCCGTCTATGTTCCATTCGTACCGGAAGGTGTTTCCCTGATGGTCTGCAGCCTCGCTGATCCTTCCTGCCCTGTCACGGACAAAGCAGGTTTCTCCCAGCCAGTCCTTTACACGGATTAAATTGTTCAGTGCATCATAGGATAGAAGGACGCTCCTTCCGTCAGGATACACCGCTTCCTTCAGGGCTCCTCCCGGGTAGTAGCTGAAGGTGCTTGTCCTTCCTTCCCTGTCGGTTTGGGAGGCAGCACGTCCCATTCCGTCATACAGGCAGGCTTCCTTTCTCCCAAGGGCATCCGTCATAGTCTCTATCTGCCCTGTCGGATTCCTCTCAAACAGGGTCAGGTGCAGGGGATTGTTCTCTTTATTTAACGTTACGATCTCCCACAGCTCCTGATCAGGTATTGTTTCCGCCTTCTCCATATCTGTCGGGTGGTTCAGGGTATATTTAGTCAGATCCTGTACAGACAGCTGGAGGATGCCGGTTACTTCATTCCTTCCGTTATAAGTATACACTGCCCTGTTTCCTTCCGGGTCTGTCACTCCTGTCAGGTTTCCCTCCGGGGAATAGCGGTAACAGGTCTTGTTTCCCAGCGCATCCTCCATGGCAGTGACGTGTCCCATGGCATCGTAGGCATAACTCTTTTCCTGTATTCCGTTTCTTTTAATCCCAACGGGCCTGTTTAAGCAGTCATACTCATATTCCACAAGGGTTCCGTCCTGAAAGCGTTTGGCCAGTATGTTCCCTGCCTTATCATAAGTGTAGCTTTCCCATGTTCCGTCTCCCTTTTCATGCTTTAACAGCTTTCCTCCTGTCTGATAGTGGTATCTCTCTATCCTGCCGGTTGGATGGGTGACGGTTTCTATCTTTCCAATGGCTGTATAGGTGTAGCCGGTGACTGCTCCGGTAACATCTTTTTCCCATGTCTTGTTTCCGGCTTTATCATAGGAAAACTCCCTCTCTCCTCCTGCCGGATCCACTGTCCTGATGACTCTTCCCATGTTGTCATAAAAGGTGCGCTTTATGCCGCCCATGGCATCAATCTCGGCTACCCTTCTGTTCAGCTCATCATACTCATAGCGGATGCAGGAACCGTCAGGGTAGTAGATGCCTGTCCGGTTTCCAACAGGATCGTAGGTAAATTTAACTCTTCTGCCACAGGCATCTGTCACTTCCGTAAGGCGTTTTAAATGGTCGTAGCCATATCCGGTCTGCCCGCCCTCCGGGTCCGTTATCCTGATAAGCTCCCAGACTTTATCGTATTCCATCAGGGTGGTTCGGCCTTCCTTATCCGTATAGCTCTCGGGCTTATTTAAAACATTGTACTCCCACCGGGCAGTACAGTCATCAAAGTCCACGATTCTGGTGGCTTCTCCCATGGAATTATATTCGTAGCGCCTCTCTTTTCCATCGCTGCGGATTACTCTGGTGATACGATCCATCCCGTCATAAAAATATGTGGTCCTGTTTCCGTTCCCATCTTTATTCTGGATAACTCTGCCAAGGCTGTCATAAGCATATTCCATGCTTTTTCCGTCAGGATATGCTATGGACAGGATGTTTCCCCTGTGGTCATATTTCAGTTTCAGCTCTCCTCCATCGGATAGTCTGATGCTTCGGGGCTGTCTCCTTTTTCCATCATAGGTAAGGCAGGAGGTATTCCCCAGCGCATCGGTTAGCTCTGTCAGCCTTCCCTGTTCATCATAGCTGTATGTTATCCTGCCTCCGTCAGGCTCTGTCCGCTCCAGGATTCTGCCCTCCTCATCATAACGGGCAGTTCGTCTGCCTGACAAGGGGTCGGTAACCGCTGTCAGACGATTCTCGTCATTATACTCATAGGTTGTGGTGTTCCCGTTTTTATCCGTGTAGGAGGTACAGTTATTACTCTCATCGTAAGAATATAATTCTGTTCCGTCCTCATAACCGGTTCTGATATTACGGAACTGGCTGTCATGGACATAGACGATTTCATTTCCGTTCTGCTCCGTAAAGTAAATCCTGTTTCTGTCATCCAGATAGCGAAGCTTAATGATGCCGCCATCCGGGAATTCCTGTCTGGTAATTCGTCTGTACTCATCATATTCGTTTTTCAGGATGGGAATATCACGCTTATCCCTGATCTGATCAATCCGTCCGTTCTTCCCGTAGCTGTAGTGCATGGTCTGTCCAAGTGGATCCGTCACCCCTGTCAGCTTCTTCCTGTCGTAGGTAAACAAAATACTTCTGCCGGAATGATCGCTGACCCTGGCCAGCTGTTTCCTTTCATTGTATTCCAGCTCTAAATAATCCCCTGTATCCGCCTGTACCTTTACCAGATGTCCTTCTTCATACAACAGCACAATTGCATCTCCTGCTTCGTTCATCAGGTGCGTCATTCTGCCTTCTTCATCAAAAAGTATAAGCTGCTTCTCCCCGGTGCGGTATAGGAAGCTGTCATCAAGCCTCTTAATTTCACTTCGCTTATCCATACTGCTCAGATATGTATTTTCGTCTTTTTTACAGAAAGGTTCCTCCCTTCCATCCTGATGGATCAGGGTAAGATCATTCCGGTCAAGTAAAAGGCGCATCTCCCAGTTATGTATCCAGCCTCTTCCAAGGGAACCGTCATTTTTGTCCATGGCATTATAAAATCTTGAAAACTGCAGCGGGAGCTCTCCCTTAACGGATAAATCTTTATAGCTGTATATAAAGTTTCCGGTTGACATGTTAACAGGATCGCCATGATACTTCGTATAATCAGGAAGTCCTTTTACAAGAGTGCCGGAATACTCCACAGCATTCTCTACTTCCCTCATCTCCTTCTGCCATGATGATGCATACAATGCAAGGGTTTCTGCGTAGCTTTCCGTATTAATCTCAGTTCCTGCAGTTTCAATATAGGCTTTCAAAGCTTCCAGCATGCTGATGCTTATTTCTACCGCAGAGGCGGCCATGCCTGTTATATCTGCTGCATCTGCATCACAGCAGGGCATGACATTGGTAAGCTTGACTGCAGTTTTACGCAGGGTCCATGCCAGCATGTCATAGTCTATGTAATTTCCTGCCTGTCTTGCAAATTCATTTTTCGCCTGTTCCAGGCTGTCTGCAAGCTGTGCGGATTTGATGGATGCCGGAACTCTGCTTCCTATGTAGTCAAGCTGGTCCGTGCACTCCACCCATTTTGCTCTGGCTGTATGTCCTGTATCCAGCAGCTGGAAGCCAACCATCCCAAGGCTTTCTATCGAACTTATCGTAAATACTCTGTTTTTTACCAGACTTACCATGTTTTCACCCTCTCCCTGCGTTATTCAAGCGCTGCCAGTTGATCCCACAATTCCGATATTTTTGCCGCCAGTTCCTCAATATACTCTTCTATCATGGTTATCTGGTCTCTGATCCCAGCTGAAACGTTTCTCATAAGGTTTGCTGTCATTTGAAGCTCCCTGACAGCCTCCGGTATCATTTGCCCCAGTTCTTCTGCCGCCTGGCCTTCAAATTTGTCCTTCATCCATATGGGGGAGTATAGCTCCAGTCCCGTATATGTTTTATATTTAATGTCCCAATGAACGATCTCCAGATTGATATCGCTTTGGCAGGTCTGGTAATCACTGACTGTTTCCCGCAGCTCATTAATCTCCTTCTGCAGCTTTTTAATTTTATCCCTTAGTTCCTTTCGTTTTTTTCTTTTTTCATTCCAGTCCATATTTTCCCTCTTCTTTTCACTGCAGGCTTATTTCGTTACATGAGCTTCTGCGTAATTGTCTTCTACCAAATCCATATCTTTTGATGCTTTCCGTATCATATCCATCAGTTCGGTATAGAAGCTTTGAAGGGATCCGAGAAACCTTTTTTCCTTTTCAATTTCATCCCGCAGGGCTGTGGCCTGGTCACACTGGGAAACGCTGAAAGCGGACAGTATCTGTTCATACGCAGCTGCCTTATCTTCAAGAAGGCTTTGTATATCAGCCTCTATCTCTGCTGCTTTGGTATTTACAATCCCTTTTTGGTATTTGATGTTTACATCCGGCATTTCCTTCCTCCTTCCTTAATCCAGCACGTCAACGCCATTTACCGTATCTACAAATGTGGATATGCTCTGATCAGTGGTTTCAAAAGCATCTTTGATCTGGCTCAATACGCAGGCATTCATATGGATCAGAAGGTTAAGAATATTTACTGATATCTGTTCCACATAAAACCCGCCTTCTATCTGGGTCAGTTCTATGATCTTATTTCGTATGGTTTCTTCCCCTGTCA
>JAUNGK010000142.1 GCA_030524555.1 Bacillota bacterium
AAAACCGGTGCTAATGTTTCAATATTTTTGTGACATTTTCAAAAATGCTTGACACGAATTTTTTCAAAAATTTTTCACCAAATTTTTTTTAAAAAAGTAACGTCTTATTGTTCCACCTTATCCTTATATTTGACACGATAAATTCTTCTTAAGGACTCGTTAATTCTGTCTTCCGTCAATGTGCCGTTATTGACAGCGTCCAAAACTCCCTGATATGCAGTTTCATAATCCTCCGGCATAAGAATCATATCAGCACCGGCCTGCAGTGCCATTACCGCTGCCTGATCAGCTGTATAATAATCCGTTATGGCTGCCATATTCATGGCATCCGTAATGACAATTCCCTGATAACCCAGTTGTCCTCTCAGAATATCGGTAATCATTTGTGAGGATAAAGAGGAAGGAGTATTATCTCCCGTAATGCCGGGAACAGAAAGATGGCTTACCATTACAAAATCAACGCCTGCATCGATACCCGCCTGATAAACCGGAAAGTCGGTTGCATTAAACTCCTCCAATGTCTTCTCTGTCTGAGCCATGCCGTCATGGGTATCCTCCGTGGTATCCCCAAGCCCTGGAAAATGCTTAAGGCATGCACTCACACCGCTGCTCTGCAATCCTTCCACGGCTGCTGCGACCATTGGCGATACCAGATTTACATCACTTCCAAAAGAGCGGTCCCCGATAATGGTATTGCCTTCCACAATCACATCTGCCACCGGGGCAAAATCCATATTAAAGCCATAACCTGACAGGTAAGTGCCCAGTGCAGTTCCTGCCTCCTGCGCCAGAGCTGCATCACCGGATGCACCAATTTCTGCCATAGGACCTACATCATCGGCAAGTCCCGCCTTTGCAACTCTGCTGACCGTACCTCCTTCTTCATCTACTCCAAGGAAGATGGGATATTTACTCCAGTTCTTCGTATTTTGAAGCATTTCGGTGAGCTGTTCTGAATCCTTAATATTCTGTGAAAAATATATCAGTCCGCCTACTGCATGTTCACTTAGCTTTTCTTTGGTTGTATCACCGGCTCTGATCACCACATCCGTATCCGTAAGCTCCTCGGGAGTAATCATAAACAGCCCTGCCACCTTATCTTCAAGAGGCATCTCCTCAATACAGGCATTTACGATCTCATCTAAATAGTCTGTCTCCCCCACAGGCTCTTCAGGCTCTACAGGCGCCTCAACTACAGGCGTCTCTTCCTCGCTTTCCGCCAGCTCCTCCAGCTGCTTTTGCAGCTCTTCAGCCTGCTTTTTGTCGTTTACCCTCTTAATAATCTGCGTAACTCCAATCACACCGCCTGCTATCAGCCCGATTAATATCACTGCAAGTACTACATAGGAAATAATCTGATTTCTGACTCTTCTTTTGTGTCTGTATTCTCTGCGATCTATTTCTTCATCATAAGTTTCATTCTTTGCCATTCTTCAATCCTCCATATGGATTATCATACATGATTCATCGGGGAATTTCCACTTAAAAACAAAACTTTTGAAAAAACTTTCAACAGGGAAAGCGGGTATCAATTCTATTAATCAATACCCGCTTCTAAACTATGCTATCCAATGGTCTTTACCTCTCTTTTCATTTTATTTTTGGATCGCTTCCCTATTCAGTTGTTTTCTCCTTCGTACTTTTCTCTTTTTTCTTTTGTACGCATGTACCGTAACGTTCGTCTTATCCTTTGTAATTCGTTACCGTTTCCTTTGTGTTTCATACGAATTCGAAATTCGCTTTCTTTGGTACTTTGTTCTTTTGTACTTTAAAAGCTAACTCTTTCACAATTTGCTTCTTATAATCTTCTGTTTCTTAATCCTTCAATATAACCTCCAGTTAAACTGTAGAACCAAGTATTCATCCGATATAAAAAGCTGATCTTATGTTTTCGGTGGACTGTACCTTCCTTTCATTAAGATTATCTATGTGAATTTGTTTTTGTGATTTTATTATAACCGGCTCATTTTAATTTGTCAACACATTTTTTAAAAAAATTACTAATTTTTTCATTTTTTATTTTTTTTACTGTTTTTTATCTGTTTTATTTCCATTTATTTACATTATTTTACAATAATTCACTTAAATTGTCAGTTTTTATCCATCTTACAGAAAAAAGGCAGCATGAGGCATGCACAGCAGATTGCCAGTAGCAAAAACAGCCCTGAGAAAACCGACTGTTTTCCCAGAGCTGTTCCTTCTTTTCATTACTTTAAATCTCTATTATTTCAAAGGGTATTTATCTGTCAGCTTCTGCACAATTGCTCTTGCCTCGGGAATTTTTTCCTCTCCGCCCTTCACAATCAGCGCAATTGCTTCCGCAATTTGATCCATATCCTCAACGTTCATGCCCCTTGAGGTCACAGCCGGTGTACCTAAACGAATACCGCTTGTCACAAAGGGAGACTTGGGATCATTGGGGATGGTATTTTTGTTGGCTGTAATATGAGCCTCATCCAGCATCTTCTCCACTGCCTTACCGGTCAGATCAAATGTGGTAAGATCCATCAGCATCAAATGATTGTCGGTACCTCCTGATACGATTTTGATACCTCTGTCCATCAGGCCCTTGCATAATGCCTGCGCATTGTCAATGATGCCCTTTTGATATGTCTTAAACTCGTCAGACAAAGCCTCTTTAAAGCAGACTGCCTTTGCAGCGATCACATGCATCAAAGGTCCTCCCTGAATTCCCGGGAAAACAGCCTTGTTGAAATTATATTTATCCGCAGCCTCCTGATTGCAGAGAATCAATCCTCCTCTGGGTCCACGCAGGGTTTTATGAGTTGTGGTAGTCACCACATCTGCATAGGGTATCGGGCTGGGATGATGGCCTGCTGCCACAAGGCCTGCATTGTGAGCCATATCAACCATCAAAACGGCTCCAACCTCATCTGCAACCTCTCTGAACTTTTTAAAATCGATGGTTCTTGCATATGCGGATGCACCTGCAATAATCATCTTAGGCCTGCACTCCAGTGCAATTTCTCTTAATTTATCATAATCAATAAAGCCTTCATCATTTACGCCATAAGGAACAATGTGAAAATATTTACCGGAAATATTCACCGGACTTCCGTGTGTCAAATGTCCGCCATGATCCAGGTTCATGCCCATTATGGTATCACCGGGATTACAAATTGCAAACTGCACCGCAAGATTGGCCTGGGCGCCTGAATGAGGCTGTACATTAGCATAATCACAGCCAAATAATTCCCTGGCCCTCTCTATTGCAAGATTTTCCACCACATCAACACACTGGCATCCGCCGTAATAACGCTTTCCGGGGTATCCTTCCGCATATTTGTTGGTCAAAGGGCTTCCCATTGCCGCCATAACAGCCTTGCTCACCCAGTTTTCGGATGCAATCAATTCAATGTGGCTGTTTTGTCTTTCCTGCTCATCCACAATCGCCTGTGCAATTTCAGGATCAACATTTCTTACTTCGTCAAGTGAATACATAAATTTTCCTCCTCATTTTTATTTAATAATTTTGAACTTACCTTTTGTAAAGTGTTTTCAAATCAAAGGTTCAAAAATAATAAATTTTGACTATTATAGCATATACTTTTTTGAAAAAAAACCTTTCCTTTCATATTTTTCAGAAAACAATTAAATACAATTCTTATCAAACTCCTAAGCAAACCTTAAGATTTACCGAATATGGATGAAAAATCTTTACTCCTATCCAAAATACTGCTACAATATGAAAGGATTTTCAGGGGGATGAAAATATATGTATTACATAATCGTAAACCCCGCTTCAAAGTCCGGCAAGGGAGCCCAAATCTGGTCCGAAATTGAGCCGGTTTTAAGCGAAAGAGAAATTGAATATAAGGTCTTCTTTTCCCGTGAAGTCGGACATGTTATCAAGCTGGTTCGCGATTTGTCCGCTTCCCTATTAAGTGCAGATCCGGCATATATCCTGCGTTTGATCGTCCTTGGCGGCGACGGCACATTAAACGAAACTCTGCAGGGTGTTTCAGACTTTAACCGGGTGGAAATCGGTTATATTCCTACCGGTTCAAGCAATGATATGGCCAGGGATTTAGAACTTGCATCAAGTCCTTTGGAAATTTTGAACCGTATTCTTTCTTGTAAGGATCCGCTTCGCATGGATCTTGGACACCTTGTTTACGACAATGCTTCCGGGCAGCTGTCCCGCCAGCATGATGATGAACTGCTTACCCACCGCTATTTTGCGGTAAGCTGCGGTATCGGGTTTGATGCTGCTGTCTGCGAGGAAGCTCTTTCTTCTAAATTTAAGAATGTACTGAATAAAATAGGTCTTGGAAAGCTGACCTATTTAACCATCGCATTAAAACAGCTGATCAAGGCCAGGAAGATCATCTGTGATATTACACTGGATGACGGCACGCACGTTCATCTGCCCCAATTTTTGTTTGTTGCGGGAATGATCCACCGATATGAGGGCGGCGGTTTTAAATTTTGTCCCACTGCCGATTATAAGGACGGACTGATCGATATATGCAGTGTAGGCAATATACCTAAGTGGCTTGTGCTTGTGGCACTTCCCACCGCCTTTAAGGGTAATCATTACCGTTTCAATGGTATTGAACATTATGCCGCTGCTAAAATCCACCTGGAGACATCCGCACCTCTTTGGGTGCATACCGACGGTGAGGTCAGCATGCAGTGCAGCTCTATCACCCTCACCTGCGAGAAGGAAAAACTGAAATTTCTTTTATAAATTATATGGAGGCTATTATGAAAAAATTTTATGAAAGGTATAAGCATGCTATTCCACTTGCTGTCTATGCGTTAATATATTGCTCATGGTTTGCTTACCTGGAAAAGACGGTAACCCATCCTCAAACAATTATTCATGTAAAGCTTGATGATGCCATTCCTTTTTGTGAGATATTTGTAATACCATATTTTCTTTGGTTTGCATATGTATCCGTTGCAGTTCTGTACTGCTTTTTCAAAAACAAGCAGGAATATTTCAGAACATGCGTGTTCTTATTCACAGGAATGACTGTTTTTCTGGTTATTTCCACGCTTTGGCCAAACGGTCATCATCTGCGCCCTCAGACAATGCCGCGGGACAACATTTTCACCATGCTGGTTTCACATTTATATAGTGTAGATACACCTACAAACCTTTGGCCCAGCATCCATGTATATAATTCCATCGGTGCCCATTTGGCAGTGCTTCATAATCAGAAGCTTTCCGAAAACAAGGTTATTCATTTTGGTTCATTGGGACTATGTATCTCCATTATTCTTTCTACCGTATTTATCAAACAGCATTCTATGTTTGACGTACTTACTGCTTTTGTGATGGCAGGTGTTATGTATGTAGTGGTCTATCAGGCAGATATTGTTTCCGCCTGGCAGTCTTATAAAGCTCATACCAAACGCAGAATACGGCATATTTAATCAGCAAAGAATTTTATAAGCAATTAATATACATCAACTATAAAACCCCTTTACCATATCCGCACAGGAAATAGTAAAGGGGTTTTTCATTCATATAATACAGCTGTCAATTAAAATTATAGAAACGCCTGCAAATTTTATAGCCCTCTACAGATATCTTTCTTCCTCCCTTTCCGGGAAGATTCATGCATCTTCCAAGCAATCCGTAGCGCAGCTTCCGATACAAAAACCAATCCTTCTTTTTAAGATAATTCCACAGCTCCTTCTTCTTATCCAGATTTTCCCTGGTTTCTGACCTGATCAGTAAAATGGAGGAAATCGTAGTAATAATATCCAGGTAACTAAGCATATACCGATAAAGCTTTTTATTTTGAATTATCTGATTTTTCTTTTCAACCATATAATCAATCATAAGCTTGTTTACTTTGATCTGCTGGTCGATTCTGCCGATCATAACATCTTCATTGACTGACTGATCGGCCCTTCCGATATAATAGCGGTAAAAGTTCACATCCAGATAATACATATTTTTTACAGAGGGAAGAGGTTCAAACACATACAGATTATCTACATAAAAGGTATGCTCCGGAAGCCTTAACCCGCATTCCTTTAAAAGCTTGGTTCGAAAGATTACCGAGTGCATAAGCATGTACTGCCCTTTATGAAAATGCTTTACATCCTCCCAGCCGAACATTTCTCCTATGGGAAGAGCATGCTTGTATCTCATTACCTTATGACGCTTCTCCCCAACCTTTTCGTAGACAAAATTGCTTATCAGCATGTCCAAAGTCTTTTCTCCGCCGGCCAGATTTCTTAAGGTATCCAAGATTTGCATGTAGGGCTCTTCCTTCACCCAGTCATCGCTATCCACCACCTTAAAAAACAAACCCTCCGCATAATCGATACCGGTATTTACCGCCGAACCATGCCCGCCGTTTTCCTTGTGCACAGCTTTAATAACGGAAGGATACTTCTTAACATACTCATCAGCAATCGCAGCTGTGGCGTCGGTTGAGCCATCATCCACAATAATAATCTCTACATCCTCTCCGCCTTTTAAGAGAGAATCTACGCATTTCTCCATGTATGCAGCCGAATTGTAGCACGGTACGGCAAACGATAAGAGTTTCATTCAATATCCACCTTTCAAAAAAACTTACTTATCTTTAATATACTCCTGCACATGCTTCAAATCAACTTAAGAAATTCTAAAGATGCCTATGTCTATGTGTAACAATTCTGCCCTTAAAAGAAATATTTCATATATGCGGCATAGGCCGACGGAATAGGATATTGTTCCCTGGTATCCTCTTTTTGTACAAAGATCCAATCATTATCATTTAATCGGGGAGCAAGCTCATCCACTCTGACCGCATAACCGATCATGTGCCATTCCTTGTGGGTGAAAATGTGTTTACTCTCTTTAAGCCTGTCAATTTTAATGACTGCCATGCCCTTAGCCTTGAAATAATTTAATACCTGTTTTTCAGACAGCTTCCCTTCCAGAGACGGGAACTCATACATTCCCGCCAAAAGTCCGGTGGACTTTCTTTTCCTAAGGGCAGTACAGTTTTCATCTCTGATAACAAGCACCGTTTTTTCTTCCACTGTTCTGGGCTTTTTAGGTGTCTTATATGGATATTTCGTTTCTTCCGATAATTGGTGTGCCCTGCACAGCTCATGCCATGGACACATCCCGCAGTGCGGCGCTTTGCTCGGCACACAGACCATTGCTCCAAGCTCCATCAGCGCCTGATTAAAATCTCCCGCCCTTCCCTTTGGCATGACAGGAGCAAGCTCCGCTTCTATCTGTCTGCGCACAGACTGCTGCATAATATCTCTTGTATCCGCCCGAAGTCTTGCAA
>JAUNGK010000143.1 GCA_030524555.1 Bacillota bacterium
AATTGTTGAAGATGAAGTGAAGCATGAAACGGCTGTGATGATCAAGGAAATGGAGAGTCGCGCCAAAGAAGAGGCCGATAAAAAGGCTAAGGAATATGTGGTCACAGCAATACAGAAATGTGCGGCGGATCATGTATCTGAAACTACGATTTCCGTAGTTCAGCTTCCTAATGATGAGATGAAAGGTAGAATCATCGGTAGAGAGGGAAGAAATATCAGAACTCTTGAGACACTTACCGGCGTTGATTTGATTATCGACGATACACCGGAAGCTGTTATATTATCGGGGTTTGACCCTATTCGAAGAGAAGTTGCGAGAATTGCGCTTGAGAAGCTGATTGTTGACGGACGTATTCATCCGGCAAGAATTGAAGAAATGGTTGAGAAGGCGCAGAAGGAAGTCGAAGTCATGATTAAAGAGGAAGGTGAAGCTGCTATCCTCGAGGTGGGTGTGCATGGCATTCATCCTGAACTTGTAAGATTACTTGGTAAGATGAAGTTCAGAACCAGTTACGGACAGAATGCACTTAAGCATTCTATTGAAGTGGCACAGCTTTCAGGACTTTTGGCTGCAGAGCTTGGCCTGGATGTTAGAATGGCCAAGAGAGCGGGCTTATTGCATGATATAGGTAAAGCAGTAGACCATGAAATGGAAGGTTCTCATATTCAGCTGGGTGTTGAATTGTGCAGAAAGTATAAGGAATCACCGACTGTTATTAATGCAGTGGAATCCCATCATGGTGATGTGGAGCCCCAGACATTGATTGCATGTATTGTACAGGCTTCTGATACAATATCTGCGGCAAGACCGGGTGCAAGAAGAGAAACGCTTGAAACATATACAACCAGATTAAAACAATTAGAAGATATCGCAAACAATTTTAAAGGAATAGATAAGTCTTTTGCAATTCAGGCAGGTAGAGAGATTCGTGTAATGGTAGTTCCGGAACAGATTTCTGATTCCGATATGGTTCTTTTGGCTCGAGATATTTCCAAGCAGATTGAAGCTGAACTGGAATATCCCGGACAGATCAAAGTAAATGTGATCAGAGAGTCACGCGTAATTGATTACGCAAAATAATTCAGACTAAAAGCATGATAAGGAAAGTATTGAGAATGTAACGTTTTCAAGACTTTCCTTATTTTTATATTTGCTAAAATGTTCTAAACTATACTGTTCTGTAAATGGTACTATTATGGATATTGCACGTAGGTGGCATAGAGTTTTCTTAATTCTCAAGTTATTTATCTCATCTTCTCCCGTTTTTAATAAATTTATAGTATAATTGTTAAATATAGTTAAAATTCTAGTTTTAAGCTGATTTGTAAAATGTATGAGAGGTGAATAGCAATGAATGGTGAAAAAGAATTTTTAGATTTTCTTTTACCGAGGTTTAAAATAGAACGGAATAAATTTGATAGATCAGGTGTATATGCTTATACACAGCGTTTACTTGCCTACAACTCAAATAAAATTGAGGGAAGTACTCTTACAGAAGAACAGACGGCTTCATTGTTTGATAATGGCACTTTACCTAAATCGGATGATTACTATAGAGCTAAAGATGTTGAGGAAATGAATGGTCATTTCCTTATGTTTAACAAGATGTTGGATACATTGGAGGAGCCATTATCACAGGAATTGATTAAGCAATTTCATTATGAATTAAAGTCTGGTGTATTTGAAGATCGGGCTAATGGATATGCCATTGGAGATTATAAGAAACGCCCGAATATGATAGGTATATATCAGACTGTAAGACCAGAAGATGTTGCTCAGGAAATGTCCTTATTGATGGATTGGTATTGTGCTCAGGACGTAAATATTCCGATATTGGCTGAGCTTCATGCTAAATATGAAAGCATCCATCCTTTCCAGGATGGGAACGGGAGGACAGGCAGATTGATTCTTTTCAGGGAGTGTCTAAAGAATAATATTGTGCCAGTTGTGATTGAAGATGCAAACAGAAATGAGTATCTGGACGCTTTAAGAGAATATAGAGAAGAAAAAAATCTGTATAAATTAATTAGTCTGTTTGAAAAAGAACAGCAAATTTATTATGAGAAGTGTAAGTATTTTATGTAGGATCGGGATAAGTATTCAGTATAATGGCGGCATTTTATACCGCTTGGTATCTAATGTTAGGTAATGCGTTTACTTTTTTGTATAAAATTTATAAAAAATCCCGAATAAGAAGAAAATATTCGGAAAAAGAACAATAAAAAATAGCTTGTAGGTAAGAGATGGATATAGTAAAATAATATGGGTTTTAAAATGTATACAATTATCCAACAATACTATACCACAGATATGAGGAGGAATATGCACCATGAAGGCATATAAGGAAATGAGCAGGGAAGAGCTTCTTGCTTTAAAGGAAAAATTGAATGTTCAGTATCAGGAGGCAAAGGCTAAGGGATTGAAACTGGATATGTCACGAGGCAAGCCTGCACCCTCTCAGCTGGATATGGAGTTGGATTTTCTTGATGTGATTGATTCAAATTCTAATTTTAAGACTCAGACCGGAGTGGATTGCAGAAATTATGGACTTTTGGAGGGAACACCTGAAGCAAAGAAGCTGCTTGCGGATATGATGGGTGTTTCACCTGATCAGGTTATTATATGCGGCAATTCCAGCCTTAACATTATGTATGACGTAGTAGCACGTTCCATGATTTTGGAGTGATGGGAAGCACACCATGGTGCAAGCTGGACAAGATAAAATTTTTGTGTCCGGTACCAGGGTATGACAGGCATTTTGCCATTACTGAACAGTTTGGAATTGAAATGATTAATATTCCCATGACCGAGCAGGGACCGGATATGGATTTGGTAGAAAAGTATGTAAATACAGATCCTGCGGTTAAGGGTATCTGGTGTGTTCCTAAGTATTCCAATCCACAGGGCTACACTTATTCTGATGATACGGTAAGGCGGTTTGCAGCCCTTAAGCCTGCAGCTGATGATTTTAGAATTTTCTGGGATAATGCTTATGCCATTCATGATTTGTATGAAGACAGGCGGGATGAGCTTTTGGAAATCCTTGGAGAATGCGAAAAAATGGGAAATCCTGATATGGTATATGAATTTTGCTCTACCTCTAAGGTGACCTTCCCAGGCAGTGGTATTTCAGCGGTTGCTTCTTCCAAGGCTAACGTTGATTTCATGATGAAGATTATGACTATTCAGACTATTGGCTTTGATAAGATGAATCAGCTTCGTCATGTCAATTACTTTAAGGACATTAATGGAATGAAGGAGCATATGAAGAAGCATGCAGCGATTATGCGTCCTAAATTTGAGGCTGTTTTAGAGGTGCTTGACAGAGAGCTTTCGGAGCTTTCTATTGGATCATGGACCAAGCCCAATGGCGGTTACTTTATTTCTTTTGAAACCATGGATGGCTGTGCAAAGGCTGTAGTGGAAAAATGTAAGGAGGCCGGTGTAGTTTTAACAGGTGCAGGAGCAACTTATCCCTACAAAAAGGATCCCAAGGACAGCAACATTCGTTTGGCGCCTACGTTTCCTTCAGCGGAGGATCTTTCCATGGCAGCGGATTTGTTTGTACTTTGTGTAAAGCTTGTCAGTGTAGAGAAGCTTCTTGAAAGCAAATAAGTGATCGGCGCAGTTTACGGCAGTGAAAGTAGAGGCTATAATGGAAGAGTTTAAAAGATTAGACAGAACCCTGGTTGCTCATGGAGCGATTATAGACTATTATCAGGATACCATCAGGGTTCCTAACGGAAATATTGTTAAGTGGGATTTTATTGGACATAAGGGAGCAGCAGCTGTAGTTCCGGTAGATGAGCAGGGACGTATTATCATGGTAAAGCAGTACCGTAATGCGCTTGACCGCTATACCCTGGAAATTCCGGCAGGAGGCCTGCAAAGTGCCGATGAGCCTACAAAGGACGCAGCGGCAAGAGAGCTTTCCGAGGAAACAGGTTATGTATCAGAGCATTTGGAGCTTCTCCTTAGTATCCGCACCACGGTAGCATTCTGCAATGAAAAGATTGACATTTATGTAGCAGATCAGTTAGTGCCGGGAAAGCAGCATTTGGACGAGGATGAATATGTTCAGGTGGGAGCGTACACTGTAGAGGAACTGACAGATATGATTTACACTGGTGAGATACAGGATTCAAAAACAGTTTCGGCTGTTTTGGCATATAAGGATAAATATCTGAAATAGCGGAATAGATAACAATAGAGATAAATGTTGACAGGCAGTGCATAGGCGCTGCCTGTTTGTCATATAATGAAAAAAATGTAAAATGGCAGTTTGGAATGAACAGATCGGAAAAGAACAGAGTGTATCGTATTTGGCTTTATTTATTTTTAGGAAGCTTTCTTACAGGCGTTCTGATTATGAATATGGCAGATGATATACTTTTGGGGGAAGAAGGGATATTCAGCACTACTTCTATCAACAGATTAAAGTATATAGAAATTGATGAGGGAAGCTTTTTCAGATATGTACTCAGACAGCGTATGGGAGGATGTATTGTTATGCTGGTGCTTTCAACAACGGTGCTGGGAATGATTGCAGCTTATGCCGTGGTGCTGTGGCAGGGGATTATGACAGGAATGGTTATAACTGCGGCGGCCATACGCTATGGCATTAAGGGTATCCTGCTGATATTGGGAGGCATGTTCCCTCATCAATGTCTGCTGATTCCTGCAGGTGTAATGCTTCTGGGGTGGTGTCTGGAAAATTACAGCCGGATACATATATGCGGAAAAGGAGTGGCACCGTGCTTTAGAAACAAAAGGCAGCAGTTTTTGCATCAAGGACTTTCTCTTATGTGGATCCTTTTGGTATTGTTTATTGGATGTATACTGGAAAGTTATGTAAACCCAATTTTGATTTGTGATTTAGTGAAAATTTTTTAAAAAATTTTTTACAATATCTAGTATTTACATAATTTGGGTTTTGCGATATGTTGTATTTTTTTGACAAAATCTTAAAAATGCGCGTAAAATCGGGAAAAAATGCATTTGCTTTTCTTTCTTTTCTTGCTTATAATGAAACCTGAACCCCTGTTTATGTAAACGGGAAAATGGGTAGGAGCAGCTAAGAAGGATATGGAAACAGAGATTAATTCATTCATGCTTTATTTACATAATATCAAGAAAACCTCCGAGAATACGGAGATGTCCTATCGCAGAGACTTGGTGAAGGTTAAAAACTACATGCAGGAGCAGGGAATAGAGGATGTAAGAAAGATTACCTCTACAAATCTGAATTCCTATATTCTTTACTTGGAAAAAAATAAGTTTTCCGCAGCTACGATCTCCAGAAATATTGCCTCACTGAAAGCCTTTTATCATTATATGTGCAAGGAGGGCATGGTGGCAGAGGACGTTGCGGAAGCGCTTCATGCTCCTAAAATTGAGAAAAAGCTTCCTGAGGTGCTGTCCACAGAAGAGGTGGTAAAGCTTTTAGAGCAGCCGTCCGGCACATCGCCTAAAGAAATCAGGGATAAGGCTATGCTGGAGCTTTTGTATGCTACCGGTATCAGGGTGACTGAGCTGATTACACTGAAGACCGGTGATGTGAATTTGCAGATGGGATACATTGTGTGCAGGGATAATGGGAAGGAGAGAGTAATCCCTTTTGGAAATGAAGCTAAGAGCGCTTTGATCCGTTATCTGGAGGGAACACGTGCTGCCATGATATCTGATGCAGATTCGGAATATTTATTTGCCAATTGTTCCGGGCAGCCCATGAGCCGTCAGGGATTTTGGAAGCTGATTAAATATTATGCCAAGAAGGCCGGTATTGTAGCGGATATTACGCCTCATACTCTCAGACATTCCTTCGCGGCACATTTGGTAGAGAATGGCGCTGATTTAAGAAGCGTACAGGAAATGCTTGGTCATTCGGATATTTCCACGACTCAGATATACGTTAATATGAATAGAAACAAATTGAGAGAGGTGTATGCAAAAGCCCATCCTAGACATTAAAAACTGCCCATTTCGGGCAGTTTTTGTTATAAGATAACTCTGCAATATGGATGCTTAGTATTCTGCAATATCATAAATCAATTTCTCGGAGTCCTTCCATCCGAGACAGGGATCGGTGATGGATTTTCCGTAAACGCCGCCGCCTACCTTCTGACAGCCTTCCTCAAGATAGCTTTCAATCATAACACCCTTAACAAGCTTGTGAATATCAGGGCTTAATTTACGGCTGTGCATAACTTCCTTGACGATGCGTATCTGCTGTGCAAATTCCTTGTTGGAATTGCTGTGGTTGGCATCAATGATCGCTGCAGGATTTTTCAGTTCCCTTTCGTTGTAAAGTGTGAGAAGGAGATTTAAATCCTCGTAATGATAGTTCGGAAGGTTTCTGCCGTGCTTGTTGGTGGCACCGCGCAGAACAGTATGCGCCAGTTCGTTTCCGTTTGTTTTAACCTCCCATCCTCTGTAAATAAAGGAGTGGGGGTGCTGTGAAGCATAAACCGAATTGAGCATAACGGTTAAGTCGCCGCTGGTGGGGTTTTTCATGCCGGCGGGAACATCAAAGCCGCTGACTACAATTCGATGCTGCTGATCTTCTACGGAACGTGCGCCAATGGCGACATAAGAAAGAATATCGGATACATAACCCCAGTTTTCGGGATAAAGCATTTCGTCTGCAGCTGTAAGACCTGACTCCTCAATGGCATGAATCTGCATTTTGCGCATAGCAATTAAACCGGCCAGAAAGTCGGGCTGTTTCTCGGGATCAGGCTGATGAACAATGCCCTTGTAGCCCTCTCCGGTAGTTCTGGGCTTATTGGTATAAATTCTGGGGATCAGAATCAGCTTGTCTTTAACCTTTTCATTTACCCTGGCAAGGCGGGTTACATATTCGCAAACGGCGTCCTCATTATCAGCGGAGCAGGGTCCGATAATGACCAGAAATTTATCGCTTTTTCCGGTGATTACATCCCGGATTTCTTTATCTCTTTCCTTCTTAAGAGCCGCCAGGTCAGCAGGAAGAGGGAGCTGTTCCCTGATTTCATCCGGCGTAGGCAGCTTTTTTATAAATTCAAATGACATGTCGTTATCCTCCTGTAATAAATCGTGTATATTATAATATAGAAAAATTGGAAGTGCAAGAAAAGAATGCCGATAACAGCCTTTCTGCACCGCTTCGGATAGGCAACTGTTTCTCTTAAATCTGACGAAAGACTGTCCTAAACATTTATCAAAGAAGCAGTTGCCATATCCGAGGAGTCAATTGAAAA
>JAUNGK010000144.1:0-2718 GCA_030524555.1 Bacillota bacterium
CAATCTCCAATAGCTCACTTGCCACCTCAATATTCAGCTCATTATCCTCTACCAGCAGCACACGCTTACCGCTGTAATCATGCTTTCTGAAGGATTCTAATTCGGACTCCTTTTCTTTATAATTTTGAATTCCCAAAACCTCTTTCAAAACATGTGTTAATCTGGATTTAAACAATGGCTTCTCGATAAAAGCATTTACACCTGCTAAGGTAGCCTCCTGCTCAATGTCAGTCCAGTCGTAAGCGGAAAGAATAATGATCGGAACGTCTTCTCCCACCATCTTGCGAATTTCCCTGGCTGTCTCCACACCATCCTTGCCGGGCATTTTCCAATCTAAAATAACTACAGAAAAATCTTCATCATCCCGGTGCGCCTTATCTACTCTTACAATGGCTTCTTCTCCGCTCAAAACATATTCTGCCTTCATATCTAAGCTGTTTAAAATATCACACGCACTTATGCAGGCAGACTCTTCATCATCTACTACCAATACCGGCAACGAAACTAACGCCTCCAGATCCTCCTGTGTAACATAATTAATTTTCAGATACACTGTTACGGTAAATTTGGAGCCCTGGCCCAGCTTGCTTTCAACCTGAATATCTCCACCCATCATCCGGGCAATACTTACTGCAATAGGCATCCCTAAGCCGGTACCTTCAATACGGGTAGTTCTGGTATCGGCAGCCCGCGCAAAGGGTTCAAATATATGATCAACAAAATCCTTTTCCATACCGATACCCGTATCCTTAAAAACAAACTCATAGCATCCCCGGCTCGCAATTTTGGATTGCTTTTCCCTGATGCTTAACGTAATCTCTCCTTCCTCGGGAGTAAATTTAACCGCATTTCCTAAAATATTTACAAAAATCTGCGAAAGCCGCTGATCATCTCCTATTACATTCTCATGCTCAAGCGACTCAATATTTACCTTCAGATCCAGTTTCTTATCCGCTATCTGCGTGCGGAACAGTGACACCAGACTGTCTATTGTATCCGACAGATTGAATTCATTTTCGGTTAAATTAATTTTGCCGCTTTCAATCTTAGACATATCCAGCACATTATTAATAAGTCCCAGCAAATGCTTACCTGAATGTGTAATTTTATTTAAAGCATCCGATACCCTCTCCTTATCATCAATATGCATGGCTGCTATGGCAGTCATGCCAAGAATTGCATTCATAGGCGTTCGGATATCATGAGACATATTGGATAAAAAGTCACTCTTGGCACGATTTGCTTCCTCAGCACGCTGCACAGCCAGAGCTAACAGCTCGCGCTGCGCCTCCTCATGGCGGAGCATGTTTTCAATACTGCGGACTGACAATGTAGCGCTGACGGGTTTCCCGTTTTCACGATCTGCCACGGTGATCGTCAGCATACATGCTTCATATTCTCCGCTTTCGTTCTCCTGCCGGCATCTTATCTCAATATATTCATTTTTCAAAAGCTCCTTCTTAATGTTCTTCAGGCTGAGAGTATGCTGAATCTTTCGCAGTTCCTCATCCATAGCCTTACTGTCAAAATAATGTACGAGGGCGTTCTGATATCGTCCGGAAGCTTCCTCTCCGCCCTTTTCCGAATAAATTATCTGGTATGTATCATCCTCCAAATCAATATAATATATTTTCCGATAAGCCAGCATTGTACTGGTCATTGTTTTTTGATACAGCTGGGTCGTATGTGCCATGCTCTGCCGCTCCTCCCACAGCTTTTGGCTTCGTATTTCCCTTCTGTAATCCCGCACTGTCAAAAACAAAATAAGTGATATGCCAATTATAAATATAGCCCCGATAGCAAAGTAAAAGTTATTTATCCCTCCTACCGCATTTTCATGAGGAACGGTAAAAATAATAATCCATCCGTTTTTCAGCCTCTGGGTATAAGCGCTTCTCACATATCCGTTCACATCATAATATCCGTCAACCCTTCCGCTTATTCCCTCCTTTGAAACATCCGTCAGGATTTTATCCGTAAAAGCCTGAACGTCATCATAGGAATCGTACAAAAATGTATCGTAATATAACACCGTTCCCTTACCGTCACATACATAATAAGCTGCCTTATCGGGCATTTCCTGATTATCCTGCGCATTGTAATAGTTATCGAAAAAAATATCAACCGCAAGCACACTGCCTGTTTCCGGAACCTTTTGGGAAATGGTAACATTAATTTCACCGGTAAGATAATCCTTATATGCATCCGTCACATAAACCTCACCGTCTGCCTCAAGGGCTCCGACATACCAGCTTGCCGTTTCAAAATCATAAACTCCGTTTAGTTCCTCCATTGCCTTATCGTTAGAAATAATCTGCCCGTCTATAACGCCATAACAGCGAACCGTCTCACCAGTGTATAAGTCATAAAGCGTATCCAGATAAGTGTACAGCCCTTCCTTAATCTCCTGGACAGATGCATTTTCCTTTTCTTTATCATTGATATAGTTTGTACCAAGAAGCAATAATGATTCGTACATTTCAAATTTATTTTCCTCATTAGCGCTATAGTTATTCAGTAAAAGCCCGTTCAGCTCGTTTGCATTGGCCAAAAGCTCCCTGCCCATACTAAAGGTTCCAAGAATCATTACAATGCTAAAAACCAGCAGCAAAGCAATATTAGTCAATAACTTTTTCCTTCTCTTCACCCTGTTAGTCTTATCCATAAAAGTCTTTCTCCTTTTGGTAATTCCATCCTGTATCCTATAAAAGGGAAATT
>JAUNGK010000144.1:2728-7207 GCA_030524555.1 Bacillota bacterium
TACCCTACAAATATTCCCTCAGCACTGCCTTAAGCTTATCAATCTCAATAGGCTTGGATATATAATCCGTAAATCCTCTCTTAATAAATTCCTCGCGCCCGCCAATTGCTGCATTTGCAGTCAGCGCTATTACCGGAATATTTTCAAAATTTTCCCCTGTTCTCAGCCTTATCCTGTGCAAGGTCTCCTCCCCATCCATATCAGGCATCATATGATCCAGAAAAACCAGATCATATTTTCGTCTTTCCATCATTTCAAGAGCTTCCCTGCCGCTTTCCGCAAGATCTGCGTTGATCGAGAGCAGTGACAGAAGACCCTTATCTACCATAAGATTAGCTTTCATATCATCCACCACAAGAACGCAGGCATTCGCAGGGACTGTCCAATCATCCTCAGGAAGCTCCTCCTTTGTTGATCCTTCCGGAATTCTTTGCGGAATACTGACAAAAAAGCTGGAGCCTTCTCCATATGTACTTTCAACAGAAATACTTCCATTCATAAGAGCTGCCAAATTCTTACAAATCGAAAGTCCCAGTCCGGTTCCCTCAATATTTCTGTTTCTTTCCTCATCAAGCTGTTCAAAGCTGTCAAAAAGTCGGTTTATATCCTCCTGTCTGATCCCGATCCCGGTATCCGAAACGGTAAAGTGAAGCATAACCTTAAACGGCTCCTCCATTTTCACGCATTTCACATGGAATGTAATTTCTCCCTCATGCGTGAATTTCACCGCATTATTTAAAATATTAATCAATATCTGTTTCAGCCTGTCGGCATCCCCGATAAGAAATTTGGGCAGATCATTATCTGTTATAACATGAAATTTCACCTTTTCCTCATCGACCTTCACCGATATCAAATTGGAAACATCATCTATCACATGATGCAGATTATATTTTTCCTCATGTATTTTAAATTTCCCGGAATCCATTTTGGATATGTCAAGAATATCATTGATTAACGATAATAGAACTGTGCTGGCGCGCTCTATATTAGCTATATATTCACGGGCATTGCCGCTTAGCTCCTCCTTGCTCAGCATCTGCGTCATACCATAGATTACATTCATGGGCGTCCGTATTTCATGAGAAACCTTAGCCAAAAACTGGCTCTTATGTGCGGCTGCCTCCTCCGCCTCCTGAGCCTTAGCTCTCATCTGAACCAGATATTTTCCGGCACTGGAAACCAGAAAATACATATTGACCACACCCAATACATAGCAGACAATATAACACCCGTACAAAGAAAGTGAGGGCACCATCTCCAGCAGTATATCCGGGAAAAAAATCATAAAGGATATCTCCGCCAAAGTGGAAAAAATACCGAACAGTAAAACATAAAGCCGGTTTAAATATAATGAAACAATCAGCTCCGTTACCAGATACATCAGCATGGCAAAGGCCAGTGTATGCAGAATAACTCCTATATAATACGCACTGACAACCACACTTATAAATGTAATGCAGGCAAGCAGAATCTGCCATTTATATAAAAGCACCGTACAGATACTTATAAACAGTAATATCATGCCGGACCATATAATAGTCTTCAAAAATTGCTCATGGCTGCAATAGAAATATGCATATATGATATGAAGCAGCAGCATCAAAAAATATTGCAGCAGGCAGATGATTTGTGCCTTCCTATAATGTGTCATATACCTATATCTCCCCACCTTCGGTCTAAAGCAATTCCATGTGTAAAAAGCCTGTTATCCCCTCTCTGTACCGAACGATTGATATTGGTACTATTTTATCATTTTACGAATAAAAATACAAACTATTCCTTTGCTTTCATGCTATTCCTTTGCACCCGGCAGCCGATAACGTATCAGACGCTTAGAAAGCTGTTTTAAATTTAACGGAATAAGCGGATACACGTAGCTTTTACCCGATACCGTCTTATTGCTTACGATAGCAGCAATCAGCAGAATAATTCCTCCTATATATCCCCATATACCGAAAATGGCTGTCAAAATCAGATTAATAATACGCATAAATTTAATGGCATAGCTAAGCTCATAGCTTGCCTGCGTGTAGTTGGCAATGGCAACAAAGGCCATATACAGCATAACCTCTGAATTGAACCATCCGCTGTTGACGGAAAATTCCCCCAGCACCAAAGCTGCCATAACACTTAAGGGAGTGCTCAGCATATTAGGCGTATTTACCGCAGCAAGCCGCAGTCCGTCAAGTGCCAGTTCCAGAATCAGGAACTGCCAGATAAGCGGAATATTGGCGGTATCCTTTAAGGCAATAAATTCAAAGCCGGAAGGTATCCATGCCGGATTTTGCATCAAAAGGAGAAAGGTCGGCGTAACCAGATACGTTAAGATAGCAATCAAAAATCGGGAAAGCCTTAAATAAGTTCCCGTAATCGGCGGGAAGTAATAATCATCCGCCTCCTCAACCACATCAAAGATTGAGGTAGGCGTAATCATGGCTGACGGTGAATTATCTACCAGAATAACAATATCTCCCTCCAAAATCTGTGCGGATGCAGTATCCGGGCGCTCGGTAAACTTAAACTTCGGAAAAGGATTATACCATTTCTTCTGATATAAGCATTCTGCAAGACTTTCCTGATTCATGGTAAGCGCATCAACCTTAATATTGTTAATCCGCTCCTTGATCTGATTTAAAAAGGCGTGATCCACCCTGTTATCCATATAGCACAGGACTATATCCGTTTTAGAGCTGTCTCCTGCCTGCATCATCTCCATTCGAAGCTCCGTGCTTCGAATTCTTCTTCGGATCAAGGCGGTATTAAATACAACGGTCTCCACAAATCCATCCTTTGAGCCCCGCAGCACCTTATCCTTTTCCGGTTCCTCCACACCTCTTGCAGGATAGGTTCGAGAATCAATCAGAAGACACCTGTCATAGCCATCAATAAAGAGCGCAAACACGCCTGACATAATAAAAAAAATAATTCTTTCCCAATCATCCTGAAGATCCACCTCTACGTAGGGCAGACAGGTTTTAGACATTTCATGGGCATCTGCAGGCATTTCCTCCTCTTTGATGTCCATAAAATACTGCAGCATCTTCTGCATCAGCTCATCCTTGCAAAAACCGTCTATAAAATACATGCAGGCATCTTTTCCTCCGATTTTAATCACACGGTAAACAATATCAAAATTGGAATCCACTGCCATCTGCTTATTTAGATACTCCATATTTTCAGAAAGTGACGCACCCATCTTGTTAGAACTCATAAAAAAACTCCTTCCGCTTCACAATGCATTTGTTAGCATTATGTTGCAAAAGGAGCATTTTTATACAAAAACTATTGTTTTCCGGTGCTTCCGAAGCCTCCCCGATCCGCACCCTCTAAGGACGATACTTCCTCAAAAACAATTTGGGGCTGATTTTCCACAATCCGAAACTGGCATATGCGGTCATTACAGGAAATATGAGTATCTCTCATGGCATATACCGGCATACGCCACTGGTCATTATCACCACAATAAGAACCATCAATCACTCCCTGATGATTGGTCTGGATAATACCAAAATTTTTGAAAGTGGAGCTTCTGGGTACAATGTGCGCCTCATATCCCTTAGGCAGCTCCATCGCCACACCAAGCGGAATCAGTTTAAACTCTCCCTGCTTAAGATCCACATCCTCGGCTGCCCGAAGATCAATCCAATCGGATTTGCCGTCTATATAAGCCAGCTTTTCAATTTTGTCAGTAAAATATTTAATCTTAATTGTTTCCATTTTTCTTTCATCCCGTCTTCTCATTTATGCATAATCACCACAGTGTAGGACGGGAACCGAAGGGTCTGTCTGCTTCAGGGATTTGGGCACGTCAATGACCCTCTGATTACTGCTTCCCTTCCACAGCAGCTTATTATCCTTTTTATCAATCTGAAATTCTCCGTCTACCAGCACATCCACATACTGCATAACAGCATAGTGCAGGATATTCTCCCAGCTGTCCCCGGTATAAAGCCAAATGGTCTTATCCGGATATTTCTGTTTAATCTCTGCCATCAGATTTCTCACATCAAGCCGGTTGGCTGCATGAAGAGGATCACCGCCTGAAAATGTAATCCCCGATATATAAGGCTTATCAAGCTGTTCAAAAATTTCGTCTTTGGCCGCCTCATCAAATAAAAGACCGCCTGCCGGATCCCATGTTATCGGATTATGGCACTCCTTACAGCAGTGGGAGCATCCCGCTACCCAGAGTACCACACGAAGTCCGTCACCGTTTAACATATCATCCTTCGTAATATTGTGATATCTCATTACCTACATGCTCTTCCTTTCTGCAATCTCTGCCATCTTCGCTTCGTTTAATCTGGTATCCCCATGAACCCTTGAATAGGAAAGATACCCGTTCATACGCTCGATTTTAGTCAGATTTTTACTTCCGCAGACAGGACAGACATCCATCTCAAGCTCTTGATGTCCGCAGTCATCACAATATGCCAGCGACAGGTTTACTCCCTCATAAAATCCCATATCCATTGC
>JAUNGK010000145.1 GCA_030524555.1 Bacillota bacterium
TGCCGCTATGCAGTGCTTCCTGTCCTATAAAGGACTTTTTTATTGTATCAATATCTCTTTTTCTGTCAATCGTCCCTTTCTCGCCTTATTGCAGTTCCACATCGTTTTTCCTATTAGATGCTGCCTTGCTGTGCTGTCGGCTCTCGTTCTGAAGCTCCCTGGCACTATTGATATTATTCGTGAGGAAGTCAAAACTTACATAAAATATGAAAATGGCTCAATACACCGAAATGGTTATGAGGTTGTGAATCATACCAAAACCCAATGTGGAAAGCGAAAACTGATTTTGACACCAGTGGCCAAGAAATATATCCAAATGGCGATTGAGCGAAATAAAGAATTAGGTATTTCGGATGAAGATTCTATTTTCCTCAATAAAAAGGGGGATAGATTACACGACCATGCTGTCAACAATGTATTAAGAAGATTAAATGGTGTGAAAAATGAAAAGGATTCCTTTGTCATTACTGCAAGACCGAGAGGCAATCATGCAATTCGTAAGACTTGCATTTCAGAGTTACATAATTCAAGGCTTTTATCAGATGATACAATTAAAACCTTTGCCGGACACAAAGACATTTCAACAACACAAAAATGCTATATCCATCAGGTAAAGCCAATAACAGAGTATGCAGATGTATTTACGGAGGTTTTTGATTCTTCATAAAAAATGTAACTAAATATAACCAATTTACGAACCAAAATAAAAAGTGGGAAGCCTGATTTTTCAAGCTTCCCAGAGTTTAACTCAATGCGGAAGATGGGACTTGAACCCACACGAGCGCAATGCTCACAAGATCCTTAGTCTTGCTCTACTTGTAAGACTATGAACTCTGCGAAAACAAGCCCTTTCTTCATGTTTTTTGATAAAATCATTATATCAAATGGTAGATAACCGTGCAAGACTATTTTCATTTTTAACATAAAAACAGTAATTAAGAGGATATGAGAAAAAGCAGTCTCATATCCTCTTTGAACATTATTTTACGGTTGTTTTCGCTGTGTAAAGGGGTAAAATGTATGCTTGCAAGCAAGCACCCCTTGACACGCTACATTACTGAATATTTTTTCTGACAGCTTCTTCAAACGCTTCGGAAAATTCATCAGCAAGGTTATTACAGTATTCTTGGTATTCCGCTTCTTTATTGATAGTGAGCGTTATCATAAGTTTGTTATTGTTTGTTGTATCAATAATTCTATAAGACATCTGATATGCGTATTCATCATTTCTGCCAGCCCTCTTTTCTAAGACATAGTTTTCGCCTATGTATTCTTGGGTTTCTCCCATGCTTTCTCTTATGTTATTACTTGGTTCTCCCGTTGTAAGAACAGCTTGAATTTCAAAGTCAATAGACTCTAATTTTGCACTTGCTCCATTATCTGAATACTCGGTAATAAACATAGGGCTAGGAAAAATAACCGTAAAATTCTCAAAGGTCGTTTTATCTGTTCCCTCATTTGCAACCATGGGAATATCCAACCCAACAACCTGTTCTGTCATGTCTGCCATTGTAAGCTGTTCTGCTGATACATCTATATCGCCAATTACTTCTTCAAACTCGGTCGTTTCTGCTGTTTGTGTGGTGTCCTCTGTCGGCTCAACACTTTCTGTTTGCAGTTCTTCGTTTTCTTCAACTGTCAGCTTTACCGTTTCAGCACTTTCAGTCACAACATCAGTAGTAGTTTCAATTTCCTTATTTGCACAAGCGGTCATAACTGCACAAGAAATAATCGTAACTAAGAATAAGACTTTTTGTTTCATAATTCATTTCCCCCTTAATCATTTTCTCTATTGTGCATAGACATTATAAATGCCTGAGAAGCTTGAAATTCAGCCCCAGCAACACGCTGTTCCAATTCGTCTTGCGTTTTCTGTACTTGCGTAAGCTGATTACCGAGGGCATCCATTTTCGCTTTCTGTTCTTTTTGCTGTTGTTCCTGTTCAAAAAGATTGATAGCTTCTTTTAAATTGTCTGCTCGGCAATTTTTCAGATATGAGTATATCTGTTTAATCGCGTACGGATAGGCATAATTTTGCGGAATGACAGCATAGATTTGGGGTAAATTTGCTGTTACCTCTCTGGCAAATTGCCTTTCAACTTCCTCATATTCTGCCTTTACTCGGGGAAGATTATTTTGCATCACAGCCAAATCCTTTTTAGACTTTGCAACCAACACTACAGTAAGAATGACTGTCAAAATAATGGTGTATACCAAGTAGAACGAAAACGTTATTTTGATAGATGTTAGCCATTCTATCGGTAAAAGTAAAATGCCGCCTAGGAAGAAGCAACATAGAAAACTCAACCAAACCTTTTGAATGATGTTTCCGACAGTCGGTTTTTCCTTTCCAATAGCCCGTTCAAGTTCGCTGACCCTTTTGTGATTTTTGACTTTTAAATCGGCAAGTTCTACCCACCTGTTTATAGTAGGCATGATTGTTTCCAGTTGCACAATAAGTTCCTGTCTCTCCATATATATTTCCTCCGAATCGTGAATTTTTAAGACCTTTCATCATTTATTTTACTTCCACCGACTAGTATTTGTCTACAAAAATATTTCCGTTATGTCGGAAATATTATTCTATCGGGTTTCTCCATATAATGTAGTTGAAAGAGGTGGTATATTTGATGTCTTTTGACCCTTTGTGGGAGACTATGAAAAAGAAAAATGTCTCTACTTACAAATTACTCCACGAATACAATTTTTCGCATGGAACTTATGACAGCTTAAAGCACAACCGAAATGTCACGCTTCAAACAATAGACCAACTTTGCCAAATCCTACATTGTAGGGTAGAAGATATTGTTAAATATGTTGATGAAAACGAATAAAAGGAAACGCTGAAATAATTGTAAGGCGTTTCCTTTTTGCATTAAAATGGGGCGGTGTTACCGCCCCTCAATCTATACTTTATAAAAAATAACTTCCGAGAGAAACATATGGAAAAGCTCTCTACCTATGTATGATACCTCTCTAAATTTCTGAAATCAAGAGCAGTGCAATATTATTTTAGATAATGTGTAATTGATGTATCAATTCTGTTATGCCCTAACGCCTGTGAAATGACATACAAATCATTCCTGTCATAAATATTACTATCTCTATCCTTATACGTGTTTGTCCTAATTATCTTTGTGTATACAATACCGTCTTTATCTTTTTGGGTTTTGTACTCACTTCTCACAGGATATTGCTTTAAGTATTCTTCTCGCAAAGCAGGATTAGTAAGAATATCTTTATACAAATTTTTAGCGTATTCCCTCCTAAGAGCGTGTATATCTATCTTCTGGGGTATTTTGTCAAAGACCTTTTCTTTGCCCTCCGTTTGCCTTTTTAAGAAAATTTCACGTACCTCATTAACATATTCTTCCCGAACAGGAGAAAGGCGGTTTCTGCCGCCTTTGGAGCGTTCAAAGGATATATATAACTGTCCGTCTATTTCCCTTAGTGCATTTGTTTTTAAATTAACCAAATCTTTCCGTCTGCCGCCTGTTGCAACACCCATAATAAACACATCCCGATATTTGCCCTCTCTGCTGTAATGTTTATCGTTTGTTGTTTCGTTCCGAGAACGTGTGATGCTTGTTTTATCCCTCATAGGCAATGAAAAATCTATCTGTTTACCATAAAGCATAGAGAGAGCAGAGCGTTCCATTTTGAGCGTATATACGCTGTTGCCCTTATCCATTCTATATTGCAGATATTCTTTTGCATATTGTTCCGTTTTACTTAAATCTGCCGCTTTTGATATGCCTTTTTCTTCCTTCAACCAACGTGCATAAGCTGTCATTTCTTTTAAATAAGTTTCATAAGTACTGTAACTATAAATTCTGTAATTACTTTCCCCAAATGCAAGGTTTTTCTTGTCCTCGTGTTTGCTTTTCCCAAATGAAATTTTGGAAGCTAATTCACTATGAATTAAATGTTGTATTGTCTGTTTCTTAGCCATTGAAAGCACCTCTTTTCTGTAACCGCAACCGAAAGGTTGCTCTATCAATATATAATATATGTGCGCCGGAACGGCGCACATATTAACAGTACTTTCATCACCCTTTTTTCTGTTAAAACCTACCTTGTAGGGAACAGGAATTTTTTGAAATGCTTACCATTGCATTTTCTGCTTGCGTTTTTCTCCTCTCTTTTTTCTTTTCTGAATTTTTCTACTTTTTACTTATGAAACACTATACTATATAGCTTAACTATACACAGATATTATATATCTATTTTCTTCAAAATCAAAAAAGCTCGTTTACATACCACCTTTAGGGGGTATGTAACCAGCTTTTTATGATTTTATTGAAACGATAATTCTGTAGTGCGGAGCACGGAAGAATTATCACGATTGAATTTTATCTGAAAATATTTTATCCGAAAGGATTTTCTTCTGACGGTCTAAAACCCTCGGGCGGTAAGCTTAAATCTATTTCTTGATTAGACTGACCTTGCTCCCTCATACGCTTTGATAGTTTTTCCTCGTCTATCTGTTTATCCAGTTCTCTTTCCGTCTTTAGCAGTTCATGAAGTTTTTGTTTTCTTTCGATATTTTCCGCTATCTGCTGTTGTTCTTCTTCCGTTATAGTTTCTGTTGCATACTGTTCTTTTAACTCTATAAGTTTTTCTTTTGGCATATGATTTAGAATTTCTAGTAAATCAAGTTCTTCCATTATGTCTATCATCTTCGGCTGTTGCAGTTCTTTGTGTTGCTTGTAAAAATCTGTTTTTAGAACAAGTCGACTCTTATTTTCTACGATTGCCGATAAGTCGATTATATCTTTATCTTTGACAGCGGTGTTTTTAGATAGTTTGATATATTCATTTATAAGCCGCTTTTTTTGATATGCCGCACAGCTACATGATATTTGCGGGTTTATAAAATATACATTAGTCCTCTGATATTTCATGATAACAAGAAAATTATTTTCAAGCAGAGTATTGATTGCCCTATCTATTGACCTTACACTTTTGTGTATACATTTAGCCAGTTCATTTTTAGATACTATGTATGTGTTATTTCTTTCCATACGTGAAATAAAGAGTAGAAAGAGTGTCATTGCTATTGGCTCTTGTATCGCTAATTGCATAAGTTCAACTTGATATTTAATATTGATTTGTACGAAATCTTTATTTTTATTTAGTTCTGTTTTTTCATCATAATAGATAGATAAGTCCTCATTTAATTGTTCTTCATATGTTTTTTTCTTTTCCATTTATTTCCTTTCCAGTCCTATCTATAATAGAATAATAGGAGTTTTCATAAAAGTATTGATTTTACTAAGTTTTTGGTTTTTAAATACGACACATAATGGCGTAGATAAGCGACACATTATGTCGCTTATCTACACCATTTTGTATCGTATTTCATATCATATTGTTCCGCCCGAAGGGCGGTTGCCGCGAAAAATGCTACTGCATTTTTCGTTTGCGGTTTATAGCATTCTTTTTTCTGACATCAGTAAACTGCTTTTGCGGGTTAAATACCTCTACAGACTTCTTTACATCGAGAGAGTAGTCTTTCACATATTGCATGGTTGTTTCTATATTTGCGTGGTCTAATAATTTTTGTAAATCTACGATTGAGCCGCCACTCTCTAAGTATCTTTTTGCAAACGTATGTCTGAATAAATGGATACTGGTTTTGTCTACTCCACGCCCACGATTATATTTTGCCACATTATCTATGATTGTTGAACGCGCCATTCTTTTACCGCCCTGTGCGCAGAAAATATAGTCTGTTGGGTTTAATTCAAAATTGTTGATATATTCATTTAGAATATTACACATATCTACATTCAGATGAACATATAACGGATTACCGCTTTTTGTCTCTTTTACAAGAACAGTACCCTCTGTCGGACTATATTCTTTTAATTGTATTGATAAGATACTTGACTCACGTAGACCTGTAGCTATCACAAAGTTGATATATACCCATGTTTGATACTGACTATATGAACATGGTCTAGGGTCTTGTAACAGTTGCTTTAATTCTTCGTCTGTATAGGTAACTTTAATCGTCTTAGGTGCTTTAGGGATTTGAACCTTAAAAGGCTTTTCGATATAATCGTTATCCATGAGCCAATATAAGAACGCTTTGACGCTTCTACAGTAAGTAGCAACTGTAGTTTTATTTTTTTGAGGGTCAGCGTTAATACAATCTAAAAAATAGGTGTAGTCCATTTTGTCAAATTCATAGCAAGGCACATCTTTGATATTATTGAACGCATTAGAAAAATACTCTAAGTGCATTTGATAAGTTGCTATTGTGCTTTCTGCTATTCCTTGACTTCTTTTTTCGTGATAGTAGCTTGCCAGTGCCTGTCCGAATGTTTTGTTACTGTTTTTGGGCATAATTTCCTGCTTTCTGTTTGTGATAGCCATTTTGATTACCTTTACTTGCTCACAGATAATAAAATAACCGTACAAGACTATTTTTTTGCTTACTGCTATTTTAACACAAGTTAGCAGTAGCAGACAGACTAATTTTTTGCCGATTTTAAATTGATAGAAAAAAAGCCCCAAACTCAAGAAACCTTGAATTTAAGGGCTTTTTCAATGCGGAAGATGGGACTTGAACCCACACGCTCAGGGAGCACAGCATCCTTAGTGCTGCCTGTCTGCCAATTCCAGCACTTCCGCATTTTTCAATTGTTTGTCGGCGAAATCCTTAGTCTTGCTCGTCTGCCAGTTCCGACACTTCCGCTTGACTCACGCCACGAATGATATAATATCATCTGGACGCGAATAAGTCAATACTTTTTTTAATTTTTTTCAGAATCCTTCTCAAGCCTTCTCAAGAATCTTTTCTGCGCTCATTAACAGCCTTTTTTAACTCCTCTAGCGCATCATTAAAATGTTTGGAGCGCATGCCCGGATTTCCCTTAATCAGATTTCTTTGATAAAAGTCTTTAATTCTTCCGAACTGAAGTCTGTGCTCTTTCTCAACCAGATATTTGCTGCGCAGTTCCATAAGTTCATCACGTACATCCCCTACAAACTCACCGGG
>JAUNGK010000146.1 GCA_030524555.1 Bacillota bacterium
CACACTCCGCTATGGCTTTCAGATATTTCTCCCCAATATCCGCAGTGCCATCTTTCAGCACTTTCTTTACGATACAGTCATCAACAACGGTATGTACTTTGTTGGTCAGTTCACTACGCATCTCAATCACACAGCAGTCCACGCCGAAACGCTCTGTATAGTAGCGGGCAGAGTCGGGAATACCGTCCACTACAAAGATAACATTCATGGTTCCGTTTCCGATATCTGCAATGATGTTAAATCCCTGATAGTCCTTTAAATTCCCCGCAACAGCCGCGAATCCCTGTGCGTAAACTTCCACATCCTCAATCTTTACATGGTAGCGGATATCATTGCACTTGAAGGTCACTTCTTTATTCTTCATAAGATATTTTCTGAAAGCTGCGCCCTGCTCTCCCATCCACTTGATAGGAAGCCCCACTGCAAGAATAACGGAAGCATGACATAAGCCTCTGTCCTTCAGTTCCTTTGCAAGAGCCGCCATCGTCAATATGTAATAATCCTCATCCCATACTTTATCCATCTGATATTCCTTATGTGTGGAGCCAATCTCATAAAACTTGCCTTCATACTCCACAATCATTCCTGCCAGTTCAGATACGCTTTCTTTCGCAATCACACCTGACTCAAAGATGTGATTTGCTGTTTTGATGTTACCATAACCATGATCGATGCCTATTCTATAAATTTGTTCCATAGTCCCACTCCTTATCTTTACATACAGTTAGTAAGTTACAAGCAACAGAAAGCACGTTTTACGAATTTTCTATTGTCATAAACCAGACGAAACACGCTTTGCGCGTTTCGCTGGTTATCGCGACAGTCGCCGAGTGAACATGCAAGCATGTTCGTTCGGCTCGTTGCTCGCGTAAATAAAAATATCCCAAGAGCCAAATATCAGCACATGGGATATCTTAACGTCATACCTACAGAGAATTGTTATTTTAATTGGGTATGATCTTGCACAATATTCAGTTGTCTTCATCTTTCCCATATAGGAACCTTACCACAATTCAGCATTCAAAAAAACTGTTGCCAAGTGTTGCCAACACCCATTAGAGGACGCGCAAATGCCCATTTTATCGGGTTTCTTAACTTTCAATCCAGCATACTTATCCTCCCCTAAGGAAGGCCCCCGGGACTGCAAAGGCGCAGGTCCGGGGGTTTTCAGTTCAATAAGACGGATTTGCGAAACGTATCGGCGTTTGGTTTTAAAAATGGGATTTAGGCTGATTTTGGGGTGTTGCCAAGTCAAAATCGAAGTCATAGATTTTAAAGATTTCATTTTGAATAGCCAGATTGTCTTCAACATCATTTTTGAATTTATATTTGTATCTCACTCATGGCAATCTCCCCGCAATCCCGCATAGCCATCCTTGTCAGCCTCTCTGAATTGCGGGAGATAATTTTTTCCAATATTATTTTATACCACCCTTTTGCTTCTACTATTTCAAATTCTTTATAATTACAAATGCAAATTTTTTATACAATGTCTGCCTTGACGTCCTAACATAGAATGTCCCTGCATCATAATTTTAAGCCACAGCAATTGTTTGCAGAGTTTGATTCCTGACTTTTTTGTATAATGCCTGATTTACATGATACAGATTTATTTATCCAAAATATCCATAAATTCTTCACCTGTAATTGTTTCCTTCTCATAGAGAAACATAGAAAGCTCATCCAACTTCTCCCGATTTTCCATGAGAATGGCAGTTGCTTTCTCATGCTGCTTTTTTACCAACGCCACCACCTGCTCATCAACCAGTGCCTGCGTTTTTGCAGAACAGGCTAAAGATGTATCTCCACCAAGATATTGATTATTCACTACTTCCATAGCTACCATATCAAAGTCATTACTCATTCCATAACGGGTAATCATAGCACGAGCCAGTTTGGTTGCCTGTTCAATATCATTAGAGGCGCCCGTGGTAACTGAACCAAATACTATTTCCTCAGCAGCTCTTCCACCTGTATAAGTAGCAATTTTATTTTCAATTTCCTCCTTGCTCATGAGATAATGATTCCCTTCCTCCACCTGCATGGTATATCCAAGTGCCCCCGATGTTCTTGGCACAATAGTAATTTTCTGTACAGGGGCAGAATTATTCTGCTTTGCTGCTACAAGCGCATGTCCTATTTCATGATAAGCTACAATACGTTTTTCAGTATCAGTAAGAATTGCATTTTTCTTCTGATATCCGGCAATAACCACTTCTATGCTTTCCTCCAAATCCGCCTGTGTTGCAAAATTACGTCCATCACGGACAGCACGCAATGCCGCTTCGTTTATAATGTTAGCAAGCTCCGCACCTGATGCACCTGACGCCATGCGGGCAGTTTGGGAAAAATCTACATTATCAGCCACTTTTATTTTTCTGGCATGAACTTTTAAAATTTCCTCCCTGCCCTTTAAATCCGGGAGTTCCACAGGTACACGTCTGTCAAAACGTCCCGGACGTGTTAATGCAGGATCAAGAGATTCCGGACGATTGGTAGCAGCAAGTATGATTACACCTGTATTTTCCTCAAATCCATCCATTTCTGTCAAAAGTTGATTCAAGGTTTGCTCTCGTTCATCATTGCCTCCCAGTTGTCCATCACGCTTTTTACCGATTGCATCAATCTCATCAATAAATACAATGCAGGGAGCTTTTTCCTTTGCCTGTTTAAACAGATCTCGCACCTTAGAAGCACCCATACCAACAAACATTTCCACAAACTCCGAACCGGACATTGAGAAGAAAGGTACATTTGCTTCTCCAGCCACTGCTTTCGCTAACATAGTTTTACCAGTGCCCGGCGGTCCCACTAATAAAATACCCTTTGGCATAGAGGCACCAATTTCTCTGTATTTTTCAGGATTATGAAGATAATCCACAATTTCTGTCAGGTTTTCCTTTGCTTCATCTTCGCCTGCCACATCGCAAAACTTAATTCCATCCGAGGATTTTACATAAACTCTGGCATTGCTCTTTCCCATTCCAAATGACATGAAATCTCCACCGCCACTGGCTCTTTGCAGTAGTTTTTTATACATCAACTGACCTACTCCAACAAAAATGGCGATAGGCAAAATCCAGTAAAGCAGGATGTTTAAAAAAGGTGATGTTTCTTCTATAATCTCGCCTGAAAATACTGCGCCAGAGTGATAAAGTCTTTCCGTCAGTGTAGGATCATAGACCAACCCGGTCTTATAGATAACAGAACTATCCTTATCTGTAAAAAGAATTTGATTATTCTGAATTTCTACACGACCGACTTTCTCTTCCTCGATCATAGACATAAAAGTACCATAATCTACCTGCTTAATTTGTTTCCTCACTACATAAGGAATGAAAATAAAATTAAATAACAGCAAAAGAACCAGCACAATACAATAGTAATAAATTAATGGTTTTTTGGGTTTCTTAATTTCTTCCATATTCTTTTCCTCCGTCTAAATTCTCTTTTTACGGCAACGGATAATCACCTTACTAACCTCTACCGCCATTAACGGAAGTATGGAGAAAAGTAAGGCTAAAAATTTTTCTCAAATATGGCACTAACAGAATTAACATAAGCACAAGAGCAGATGCCACGATTGAAATAAACAGGTATGGATTTCGTCCGTTTCCACGGAAGAAAATCGATTCTGAATTAGACCTCTGGTTCAGCGCATGCAATAACTGTGAAATCGACAGTACAAGAAATGCCATCGTCATACCTGCTGCATAGCTGTCCGTATTCACCCCTACCCAAAATGCTGCAATCGTTGCCGCTGAAATAAATGCTCCATGCAGACAGACTCTTACCACCAGCCCACGTTCAAAAAGTGTTCCCGATTTAACCGGAGGATGTTTCATGATATTTTTACTCGCCGGGTCCACTCCCAAAGCCAATGCCGGAAGCGTATCCGTAATCAGATTGACCAGCAGAATCTGCACCGCCAAAATGGGAGCATCCCAGTTAAATAAAGTAGCCACGAAAAGCGTTAAAATCTCAGCAATGTTTCCGGCAAGCAGAAACTGGATTACCTTTTGTATATTACGGTAAATACGCCGTCCTTCACGAATAGCAGATTCAATAGTAGTAAAGTTGTCATCCATCAGAATCATATCGGAAGCATCCTTCGCCACATCCGTACCGGATTTACCCATTGCAATGCCAATATCTGCTGCTTTCAATGCCGGCGAATCATTCACTCCATCCCCCGTCATGGCAGCCACCTCATGGTTACTTTGCAATGCTTCAATGATACGAAGCTTATCGGACGGTGAAACACGGGCAAAAACAGCCGCCGTTTTAACCGCTTCCTTTAACTGTTCCTCTGTCATTTCATTCAATTCCGGACCAGTAATGACACTGTTGCCCTCCCGGAAAATATGAAGCTGTTTTGCAATTTCAAGTGCCGTCACCTTATGATCTCCCGTAATCATAATAACCCGGATTCCGGCAGCATGGCAGGTTTCCACTGCCTGAATTACTTCCTTACGGGGCGGATCGATCATACCTGTCATTCCCACAAAAGTAAGATTTTCCTCCACATTCTCACTTTCATCAACGGGCACATGATCCATTATCCTTTTTGCAAAACCAAGAACGCGCAATGCTTCCCCTGACATCTTCAAGCAGAGGGACAATATCTGCTTTCGGTCCGTTTCTGTTATCTCCCGAACACCTTGAGCTGTTAAAATATGGGTGCAAAAGGGAAGCATCTCTTCTACTGCACCTTTTGTATATGCCACAATCTTATTCCCTGATTTATGTACTGTCATCATCCTCTTGCGGACAGAATCAAAGGGCTGTTCAAAGACCCGGGGCATTTTTTCCATGAGCACGTCTGGATCAATCCCATAATTCCCTGCAAATGTAAGCAAAGCACCTTCTGTGGGGTCTCCTATTACCTCACCGGGACACTCCGGATTAAAAACTGCATTGTTACACAAAGCAGCGATATAAAGCAATTCTCTGTTTTCTGCCGGAAACCCTTTCAGCTCATCTATCGATACTGCATTTCCCTGTTGAAACGCCTGTTGAAACGCAACATGCGTGACGGTCATACGGTTCTGCGTCAATGTTCCTGTTTTGTCACAGCAAATAACAGTAGCACTGCCCAGCGTTTCAACAGCAGGAAGTTTACGGATAATCGCATTCTGCTTTGCCATACGCTGCACTCCCAGTGCCATAACGATTGTAGCAGTTGCCGGAAGTCCTTCCGGAATAATGGAGATAGCAAGAGAAACTGCCGTCATAAGCAGCGGAATCCAAGGTCTTCCATACAGGGAACCAATCAAAAAAATTGCAATACAGACAACAAGTCCTACCATGCTCAGGGTCTTTCCTACCGAATTTAGCTTACGCTTTAAAGGAGTGTCCAGTTCATCCTGATTATCAAGCATTCTGGCAATTTTCCCGACTTCTGTATCCATACCTGTCCCAACCACAATCCCCTCTGCGTTGCCGTACATAACGATAGATGAGGTATATGCCATATTTACTCTGCTTCCAAGAGGTTCATCAACCGGCAAAATAGTCTCACTGTCCTTTTCCACAGGAATAGATTCACCTGTCAGGGAAGCTTCCTGCACTGCAAGCCTGTTTTCCTGGATAAGCCGGATATCCGCCGGTATAATCGCTCCATCCTCAAGCAGTACAATATCTCCCGGAACAAGTTCACTCGCAGGGATAATACTTTCTTCTCCGTCACGCCGTACACACGCTGTAGGCGCACTCATTTGTTTTAAGGCTTCTAATGCATTTGTTGCCTTGTTCTCCTCAATTACCCCAATTACTGCATCAACCACTATAATAGTGAAAATGACAATTGCCTCCGCCCATTCCCCCAATAGCATGGAAAGAACTGCCGCTGCAATAAGGATAAGTACCATTACATCGGTAATTTGCTCCAGAAGCATCTTCCCAATACTCTTTTTCTTCCTTTTCCGCAGTTCATTTGTTCCATAATAAGTAAGCCGTTCTTTAGCTTCACTGTCACTTAATCCTTCTTCTCTGCTTTCCAGTTCCTGCATTACATCCTTTGCAGATTTTGAATGCCAGGATATATTGCTTTGATTATCGCTCATAATGTTAACCTCCATAATTTATGATTTGTGTTTATGTATGATATTACTCATATATCGCTTTTTAAAAACTCCGGTATCGCCTGTGCATCCCGATATCCCTTTTCATAGAATCGCCGTAGTGCTTCCCTGTTTTTAGTCAAAGTATCCACACCACAGGTGTCATCCGGAGCAACAATAAGAACACGTCCCTGTGCTTCATATTCTTTTGAAAGCTGCACTCCTTGATTATAATGTTCCGCTCTCTTTTTCAGTTGCTCTGCCGCAAGCGGATATTTCTTCTGAATTCTGTCTGCAAGTATATTATCCCTCTTAGGTGATCGCATTACATCTTTGAGCTTACTCAAAACAACAACAACTTTATCACATCCGCACTGAAACGCCTTCTCTACCGGAACAGGATCTCCAAGTGCTCCGTCATAGTAAAGAACACCATCTATTTCATATGGTTTACATACAAATGGGATGGATGAAGATGCTTTCAATATGTCATATTCATCCTGTTTTAAATCATCTTTATCAAAATAGACCGCTTTTCCTGTTTGTGCATTGGTTGCTACAACCACTAACTCAGCACTACTCTTTTTCAGTGACGGATAATCAAGGGGATTTTCTCCTGTAGAATTACTCAAAGTTCCATATAAGTAATCCATGTCTATGTATGATCTTTTAAAAAGGAAATTCCGAATACTCATATATTCTTTGCGGAAAGGATACTCCGTATAAAACGGATAATTTCTCTTTTTTTGTCCTGCTATATAAGATGTAACATTTGCACTCCCTGCCGAAACACCGATGCAAAAATCAAATTGAATTCCCACATCCAGACAATAATCAAAAAGTCCCGCAGCATACACCCCTCTTAGTCCGCCTCCAACATCCACAATTCCTGTTTTCATTTCGTACCTCCAAATCTACTCGTAT
>JAUNGK010000147.1 GCA_030524555.1 Bacillota bacterium
CGTTGCTCGCTTCATTTCCATTAACATATTTAAAATAAGCTACATCAGCATCCTTGACATGGAAGACATTCCTAACAACAAGTACGAAATAGGAAGCAACTCTCATGGTGACTTCTAGAGAGCACTTACCAGTTGTGAAACAGAGTAAATAAATATCATGTGGCTCATAGAAAGGAGACCTGATATGAACAAAAATCAAATGCATCAGATTTTTGCACATTACATAGACAATTTTGAAAAAATGAATGATCCAGAGCATTCTTAATATTACAAGTGGCAGGTTTTCCATAAATTCCGACCACTTATGGATGAGGCCCTTGCAGCTGAGGTGGATGATTTCGCAGATGCATTGTACCAAGTAAAGGATTGTAGCAAGAATATTATAGACAGTTATACGCGGCCTTTCTATGGGTTGGTGGAATTTGCCCGCCGGGAACCGGAGACGGTTCAGTAGATGTTTATTGATTTATACTCTGATGATGATGGAAATGTAAAGATGCAGATGGAATTGATTAAGAATTTCTTCGATCAGAGTAATGAACTTTTGGACAGGTATTTTCCTGACTGTCATCTGTATAAGCAAAATTCACATTCTGTATCATCATATCTTTTTTTGTACGATCCGGATCATCACTACATGTATAAAGCGACACAGTCACAAGTGATGGCAGACTGCACAGAGTTTTACGATGACTGGGGATCGGGTGACAATATTAAGCTGGATATCTATTACCGGATGTGTGATGAAATTTTGAAAGAAATGAGAAATTGTCCGGAATTGTTGGCAACAAATAAAAGTAGATATGATGGTAATCTGCATATGGCACCGGGAGAGTTACATCCTGATTCTGAATTACATATACTGCTGTTTGATATAATTTATTGCTCACATGTATATAATCTGTTTGATGGAATCACTTTTGCAAGGCCAAAGTCAAAAGAAAAACAGTTAATCATTGAACAGAAGAATAAGGCAAAGGTATTGAAATCAGCATACGAGGAAGCCAAACAAAAAGCAGATTATCTGGATGAGGCATTACGCTATTTTACTGAAACTATAAAAGAGGCTGGGATTGTTAAGCATAAAGCATATGGAAATTGTGATGTACTTTCTGTTGACAGTAAGTATATTAAGCTGCGAATACAAAAGACCGGCGAAGACGAACAGTTAGGCATGGCTGTTGTTATTGCAAATAGTATCATTTCGGTGGATGTGCCAGATTTTAATGAAAAGAAAACAGAGTACATTGATGTCCTGAAGAAAGCAGACAGTATTCCGAGAAATCTGGAATATGCATCCAGAGCATTAGAACCATACGAAGAATACTTAGATTAACACATACGAGGTAGAAATCGGAGGACGAATTATTTGAAAACAGCTATAGTGTATGTATCTGTGCATCATGGAAATACGAAGAAAATTGTGGATGAGATAGCCAAAGACCAAAACGTTGATCTGGTTGATGCCACGCAGGTGAAAGAAAAGGAACTTTCCGAATACGATGCTATAGGATTTGCATCAGGAATTTATTATGGCAAATTTCATCAGGCAGTGCTTAATTTCGCAGCTGTTAATCTGCCACAGGAAAAGAAGGTATTCTTAATTTGCACACATGGTGGAAGTGCAGCATTTCAGTCCATGGAGACGATTCTTGAGGGTAAACATGCTAAACTCATAGGAAAGTTTTCTTGTAAAGGATATGATACATACGGTCCTTTTAAACTCGTTGGAGGAATTGCAAAGGGGCACTCGGATGAAAAGGATTTGACGGCAGCAGTTGATTTTTATAAGGGAATTACGAAATAAAGGTATTGGAGATGGATGAATACAAATCAAGAAAATATGCGGAATTGGTGGGAAGGATAAAACAGAAATATCGCAATCATCCAATATGTACAGATAAGCTGGAATTGGGATGGTGTGATTTGCTTCCCGGAGAAGATTTATGTCAGGAAATTAATTTATGGACATATTGGCAGGGCTGGGGATATGCAGCACATACCCCGAACATCAAGTATATGCTAATCGGACAGGATTTTGGACCTCCTGAGAAAGAGGAAGCCAAGGGAACGATTACTAATGTACGTGAAATGAACAAGGGCAATGATGTGATGTTTCATGAGCATGTGGATCTTTCTGCAAAGGATTCGCAAACGGATTTTAACCTAATAAAGTACTTTTCACTAATTGGAAAGCCGGATATCCATAAAAATCGTTATTCTGATTTATTTTTCTGTAATTGTAATTTGGGCTATCGGAAAGGAAATTATTCGGGAAATATGACAAAGAGGGTTTTGGAAAATGACTCTCAGGAAATTAAGGAACTAGTAGATATCCTTCAGCCGGAGAATATTATATGCTTAGGTCTGTATACGTCTGTTGTAGTGATACGAACATTGATTGATGCCAGATTTAGCTGTAATAATTTTTCTGGGCTGATAGGAGATGGATCTCCTTATCAATATGGTGATATGTATATATATCCGGTGGCGCACCCGGGGTATTGGGGCACCATGAACCGAGGCGGCAACAATGTTGAAAAGGATTGGATGCGTATAAGAAAGTAATAATGCATAGACAGAGAGGGAGGTGCCACGATGCCATTTAAGATTGTCCGCAATGACATAACAAAGGTAATAGCAGATGCTATTGTTAATACAGCGAACCCGAATCCAATTTGTGCCAGTGGCACAGATTTGGCTATCTATGAAGCGGCCGGGAAGGAGCAGCTTCTTGCGGAGAGAACCAGGATTGGAAAAATTACAAGAGGACATGTAGCTGCTACCGGAGCATATAACTTGAATGCAAAGTATATTATACACACGGTTGGTCCGGTATGGGAGGATGGTGATATTACGAATTTGATATTTTAGAGAGCTGCTACAGGAAGTCCTTACAGAAAGCAGTGGAGTTAAAGTGTGAGAGCATTGCATTCCCACTGATATCAACCGGAGTATATGGTTTTCCGAAGGATAAGGCACTGCAGATAGCGGTATCCGTATTCAGCAGTTTCCTTTTGGAAAATGATATGCAGATTATTCTTGTGGTATTCGATAAGAAATCATTTCAGCTTTCTGGGCAGATTGTCGGGGAGATTGATTCTTACATAGATGCAAATTATGTCAGGGATAGTCATAAAAGGGAATATCCTGTACGAAGCAGAAGAAGAACCAGATAGAGGACAATTATCCGTATGATACAGATAATGAAAGTATAGAGCTTGAAGGACCGTGTATGCTGTCAGCAGATATGTCTCTGGAAGATCAGCTTGCGAATATGGGAGCTTCTTTTCATGACAAATTGTTTGAGCTGATAGATGCTTCTCATTTGGATAATAAGGATGTCTGGAAAAGAGCAAATCTTGACAGAAAGCATTTTTCTAAGATTCAGTGTGATATGAATTATCATCCAAAAAAGAAAACAGCAATGGCGCTATGTATAGCCCTAGAACTTGATCTAGAGCAGTCGAAGGATTTACTTGCGAGAGCAGATTGGGCGTTCAGTCCGAGTGGCAAGGTTGATTTGATTGTTCAGAAAGCCATTATTGATAAGCAGTATGATATCATGCAGCTGAATGTAACTCTTTTTAAATATACGAATAAGACATTGGGCATATAGGAATAAGTCAGATGGGGGATAAAATGAAAAAAGGAATACGAATGGTTAGTAATGTGTTTGACGAAAGATATCCAAGAGAAATAAAAAGTATAGATAATGTATTTGGCAATTTCCTTGTTAATAGTGGTTTGTATGATGAAATAGAAATCACAAAAGACAATATTTTTGAATTGGCCGACTTAATAGGAGGACATGTTAAGTTAGATGTGTATTGTCCAAAATGTAAGGAAAACAGGGTATTTTCTGGCGAGGCAATTCCGTATTTTTGGTATGATGATCATGATCAAGAAATAAATGGACGGTTGCTAGAAGAAGAAATTGTATCCTGGCAACGTATTCAAGATATGGATCAGCTTAGAATGGGAAGTGAACAAGAAGAACCATGGACTTGGACTAATAATTCGTTAGAAGATGACACTCGTCTAATGGTATTTAAGTTTGTTTGCTCAATGGATAATGCACATCATATGGATTATGTAGTTCTTACAGATGGTTATAAAATGAAAAAAATTGGACAATTTCCAACTGTTGCAGATTTGTCATTTCCGGAGTTGAAAGAGTATAGAAAAGTTATGACAAAGGAAGATGAGAAAGAACTGAAAAGGGCTATTGGATTGTATGCTTCTGGAATAGGAGTGGGTTCTTTTGTGTATCTTAGAAGAATTTTTGAACGTATTATTGTTGTTGCTAGCCAGAAGGCTATAGCAGAGGGAAAAATCAAAGAAGAAGACTTTGGAAAAGCACATGTTGATGAAAAAATTAAAATGATATCAGAGTATCTTCCAAAATCGTTGGTACAAAACACTGTATTTTATGGAATTGTTAGTAAAGGAATTCATGAATTAAGTGAAGAAGAATGTATGGAATTTTTTCCGGTAATGCAAAGCTTCATAATGATGATATTAAGGCAATGGGAAAAAATACGTAGAGATGAGGAAGAAGAACAGAAGTTAGCAGCTTCACTTGGTAATATTGCTACAAAAGTGAAATAGAAATTAGGGATATGATTCAGGAGTGTCAGTACATTAGGTGCGGGCACTTTTTGAAAGTGTCGCTTTCCTAGCGACCATGAAATCAGCTACCTGCGATATACTCATATTGTAACAAGGAAACAGGAATTGCCGGAGAGTTTCGTAAGCGCCTAGTATCAGAGTGATTTAAATCCACCCTGATACTAGGCGCTTACGGTGGATCTTCGTTCAGAAATAAATGCGGCAATTGAAAAGATGGAAAATCCTGAGGAAAGGCTTCTTCTTAAATATCGCTATCTGAAAAACGAGAGCTGGGAAGATATCTCCTATGAACTTAATGTATCATACAGAACAGTCCATCGTATTCATGCATCGGCTCTTAGTAATTTTTCTATACCGGAATAATGTTGGCACACTTTGTTCCAACATGGCATAAGCATATATATTATTATGATAGTGTCGAAAGTGTGCGACGAAGAGCCTGACAGGGAGAATTCTTGCTGGGCTTTTTGCATGGAAAGAGGTGTAACAGTGCCAAGCAAGCCAAAGAAACCATGTGCTTATCCAGGCTGTCCTGCATTAGTGACCGGGCGGTACTGTGAGGAGCATGCAAGAAAAGTTAACAGTGTCTATGAAAAGTTCAGCAGAGATAAGAATACTAAACGCCGATAAGGTCGAGCATGGAAAAGGATACGAGATAAGTATGCGGCAGAGCATCAGTTCTGTGTGCTATGTTTTGAATGTGGAGTTGCAGTTCCGGTGGAGGAGATCCATCACAAGCTACCGTTGAGTGAAGGTGGCACACATGATCGGAGCAATCTGATTGCGTTGTGTAAGCCGTGTCATTCACAGATGCATGTGTAGCGTGGTGACCAATGCATGACCGGTAGGGGATGCAAATCTCTATAGACTGGTCTCCTATAGAACGGTGGGTGGGTCTTGCGTGTAAAATCGCGAAATTGAAGATGGGACCCTACAAAAATAAAAACGTAAAACGCGTTGATAAATTTAAATAACGGTGCTATACTATTGCTAGAAGAAAAATAAAAACGTAAAACATGTTGATAAATTTGGAGGTGCTTATGAAGCTTCTTCGTATTACGGCGGAAGGATTACCGCTTTTCAAGGAAAAATTGGATTTAAGCTTTTACGCACAGCAGAGAGTGGCGGAAGAACACAAGAAAATTTTGTCTCCTTTATTTTCAAATATCTATTTAAATTCAGCCAATGGATTTATTGGTATTAATGCTTCAGGCAAGACTTCTGTGTTGAAAGTGATTTTACTTGTTTTAGAAATGATCAATAATGAACCTATCAATCATATAGAGACAAGAGATATTTTGGGCGATGCAAAAGAGGTTAAGTTGAATACTTATTTCTTTTCTAGAAAGACGAATGAAATCTGTCGATTGGAAACGATTATTACGTCTCGCAAAAATAAATCAGCAGGGGCAAGCTACAGTATTGTTTCAGAGTCTTTGTGGACTAAGAATACGGACGAGGTAACAACTCGTAAGGCTATGCTGGATTTTGACGGAAGAGAACCGGCAATTATTAGAAGTAGTCAGGAGGAGTTTTTATCTGACGATGTAAGTATTATAATTGCTAGAAATAAGAAAACGAAGGAACATGTACGTAGTGTTAATCTTTTGAAATTCACAAATGTGAATATTCTTCCGTTTTCGGAGGATATACCGGCAGAGGTTATTACTTTCTTGGATCCCACGATTGAGAGTTTGCATTTTGATGAAAAAGACAAAAAGCAGATAATTCATCTGAAATTTAAGGGGAAAGAGGAAATCACCCTTAATAATCCGGTAGAATTAAATAACTATCTTTCTTCAGGTACTGTAAAAGGAATGATAACCTTTACTCTGGCACAGGAAGTGTTACAGAACGGTGGATATATTGTTGTGGATGAAGTTGAGAACCATTTCAATAAAGAAATTGTTACAACGCTGATGCGTTTCTTTATGGACAGTAAGCTGAATAAGAATGGGGGAACACTTATCTTTTCTACACATTATCCGGAACTGCTTGATGAATATGATCGAAATGATAGTATATTTATCACAAGGAACCGTAATGGAATTACAGTAGAGAACCTATCGAATATTCTTAAAAGAAATGATATCAAGAAAAGCGATGCATACCAGAGTGGTTTCCTTGAAGGTACTACTCTGACATATGAGGCATATATGCAGCTAAAGAAAAGTATTGTTGCAGCTCTTGCATAGGAGGTGCCTATGGAATTAGCAAGGTATAAGGCATGTATCTGTGAGGGA
>JAUNGK010000148.1 GCA_030524555.1 Bacillota bacterium
CTATTTTACTTATTATATTTACCGTTAACCGAAGCTTCTTTTTCATTCTACTTATTCTCTTTATCTGTTGAAATTTTAATTGACACCTTAATATATTTCTTAAGCAGCTCTTCCATAAACGGCAGCACAACTGCCCAAATTAACGCTATCAGCACATACTTCACAAAAAAGGGAAAGCTCTTAAGCGCTGTTTCCTCCACTTGAGATATCCCCAGCAGGTATGTAATCACTATCTGGGTAATCAGCGTATTAAATAGTACATACACACCATACCTGATAATTAACGTCTGCCATCTGGATAATGTGTCCCTCGATAATTTCATGTATAATGCCATTGAAACAAATGATGGAAAGAAAAGTCCAATTACTGTCATTTAGAGCCTCCTTAATTGCTTTTTTCAGCCTGTTATTTTCCCAGCCACATAGATTGAAATCCTGCGTCTTCCTTTTCCTGAAACAAAACTCTCATTGTATTGTCTTCTGTCAAATTGTACATCATTAATGTTTTCCCCTCAATATATACGCTGCATTGATTTTCAGACTCATATTCTATATTGTTATCCACCTTCAATTCGACTGTTCCTATACAGGTTTCGAATATATCTCCGGGTACTCCCAAATTATCCCGAAATTCTGCCTTACCGCTTTTCGCATTAAAAAAAATAAATTTGCAGTTATCAGGTATTTCGGAAACCTGGATTCCTATATATTCAAGTAATTCCCATATATCCTCATCATCCCTGCTAATTTGAATAACAAAATTACTGTCTGCAAAATTTTTATATTGCGCCGCCCGTATAATATATACATTTTCATCCTTTACGCCTGCGACTCTCTCATAATATGCATCCAATTCATGCAGCCTGTCCAGAACATATTGCCTGAACACAGAAAGCTCTAACTTAGGATCTTCATAGGAGCCGTCAGGCCATCTGTCCATATCCCGCCGATATGCTCCCGAAGCAAAAATCTGGCTTTCATATTCATCCAGCATATTCATTATGGCCTCATCAGACCACAATTTGTTTCTAAGCTCATCATATTTATTCAGATATGCTGTCCATGCATTTTCATTATGGTTTATAAGGAGTTTATATAAAGAGCCGCTTTCCATGACTTTGTTGGAAGCAGGTGTTAAAGCATAAGGTACCGTTAAATTCCATGCGTCCTGCGCCCAGGCATTCCCCCATGTAATATCCATATCCCACGGCGTATACAAAAACTTATACTCTCCGTCTTTCCAGATTTTGGCGGTAATATACATATTCTTTGTAGTATCATTATACACATTATCTATTCCTTGAATCAGGTTAATAAACAATACGTAATCAATTGCATTATCCAAATCAATACTGGAATAATACCAGTCTTCGTCCGTATCCTCTCTATTTAATTTATCATAAAAATCATAGAGGATTGACCAGTCGCTTCTTTCGGAACTGGCAATCTTATATCCTGCTATTGTGCCATCTTCCGCATATTCAATAGGATATTCGCTATTCCAGAGCAGCTTCTTATATATGCACTCCTGCTTATTTTCTTTGGTGCCTAACTGCAAATCATCAATCGGGTATCCCAGTGCATACAACCCCCAATATCGGCCATTCAAAAACAGCTCAATATATTCATATTTCATCCCATTCTCAATATTGAACGAATTATCCCCACCGCATGTCTCCATCCATAAATTTGACGAAAATACATTCCGTATTTTCTCCTGATCATTGTACGCTGCATAAAGGATCCAATCATCATCCTGCCGCATACCCAGAAGTGCACACTTATTTTTTTTAGTACTCCCGTTAGCGGAATTAACGGTTAATGAAACCTTATACCCCAGCTTCGGATAACTTTTCGTCGAGCCGCCTCGAATATGAATTGTCCCATCAGAGCATACCTCTCTTTGAGCTGCCTCTTCCCGATTATCAAAAAGCTGCATACTTATCACAGTATTTTCTTCCGTAATCTCATCTTCATATTCAATATTCATTAATGGTAATGTGGTACATTTTAATTTATATATATTGTAAAAATCATCCGTATAAACTATAAAATCTATTGCCTTATTTCCGCTGATCATTTCATTTGTTATCTGCTCCTTGCGGATTGCAATACTTGTTTCCTTTTCTGCAGAATCCATTTGGACGACAGGATTAAATGCCCCCCTATCGCCTTCAATAATGGAATAATAAAATGTACCATCTTCAACGTCAAAAAAAAGGGATTCCTCACCAAATATAATATCTGAAACAAGAGGAAAGCCGCTCTCGCTGCGTGCTTTCATGATTGCTTCAAATTCCTCATCAGATACAATATAGCTGCTAAAATCATCCCCATAGCTTCCATTGCTTCCAAGCAATATAAAGAACAGAAGTACCGATAATCCCAACATAAGTATTATACATATTCTTCTTTTTTCCCACATAAGGTTATAATTCTTCCTCATTAATAATTAATTGCGGACGTTTTTCAGTCACTGCATAGACCTCAAACTGATCGCATATGGTTATGACTGACACGATTTCCACTGGTGTTCCATGCTCTTCATAGTAATCTTCAAGCCAATGTACATCTCCCCCACTGTTACAAACAAAATAAACGTTTTCCTTATCTTTAAGACCGCACTCCATATTACTGATGCCGAACCCTTCAAGCTTTTTCTTCTGCAGTGGGCTTTTACATATCCATCCTCCCATAATATCATAATTATCAAGAGAATTATCAACATCCTCAAACATTTTTTCTGAATACCCAACCCATGTAGAAACATTTATAAGATAAAAATTATCTGCATTTTCATCACTGGAAAAATACGCATAAAGTTCCTTAAATGAAGCATTAGTTGCTTCTTTATCTATTTGCTTTGTTTCTACCTGCTTAATGCTGGGCGGAAGGATTATAAGCGCCAGCACTGCAAATCCCAACGTCACAAAGCCGCCCAGAAATTTTCCTATTTTCTTACACGAAACCTGCTTCCATTCGACCAATATCATAGCTGCCAAGATGCAAAGTTCACACAAATACAAGGAATGGGTGATTCTCTCAGGCATTCTACCTCCCATCAAAATATACATCCAAAGAAGCGTTCTGACCACAAAAAGAAGCAGCAATTTCCATATGACTCCACGCCATTTTCCTAAAATTCCCAGCAAAAGCAGAGCAAAATAGCCTAATATTACTGCATAATGCCATGAATAATCACTGTCTGTATCATCAAAATTATTCGTCAAGCGATGTATATAATATTTAAGCTTCTCCCAAAATTTCCCTGCAGATGAATTTTCAGAACTATTTTGGGCAATGGAATACTCGGCAATTTGTTCAATCATGGTCTCATCAATTTTTTCACTCAAGCCCAAATTATAATTATCAAGGAGAATTTCTTCTTTTTCACTTAATCCGATACTGTCATAAAACTCTCGATTTTCTTCATAAGAAGGAATTCCCTGGAAATCATAAAGTTCTGATCTATTGTCATTAAACTTTATATAGGCCCGCCACTCTTCAGAGCCGTAAGCCAGCATATGAGTAAGCTGCCCGATTAAAATCCCTGCAAAAATCAGCCCGATTACAGTAAAATACTTGGTCACATTCTCCTTTGTAAAAATCTTTTGCTCGCATCCCCATTTAGCAATTCCAGCCACGCAAATCATAGGAAACACTAAACACAACATATTCCAGCGGATTAGAAAAGCTACTGACACCAGCAAAACTGCCGGAATATTTTTTCTGATAAACACTTTTGCCGGTAGAGTGATATCCGTTGTGTAAAATAAAAACGCCGCCGTAGAGCCAAGCAAGGCACTGGTCACTGTAAACATGGCATACACCAGATGGTTCAGAAACAACCCCGTAAACAAAAGCGCTTCCGTAAATGCTATAATAAGCTTGCCTGACAAATTTTCAGCAAAAATAAGACTCCTCTTAAGGATAAGAAAGAAGCATCCAAAATGGCATGCACATAAGAACAATCCGTACCACGGGAGATCTCCTGCTCCCCTGTAAAATAAACTAATGAAAGCGCTGAGCAACCACTGCATAAAAATGTTGCGGCTTTCCGGCATCCCTGTGTAGACACCTGCTAAGATATCCTTCATCAGCCTGTCATCATTTGTGCCATAACAATAATCAAATCTATAACCTACAAATATTCCCACTCCAATCACAAAAAAGAGAGCAATCATCCAATTTTGGTTTTTTTTAATCCATCCCTTAAATAAACCTGTGTAATTCATAATCTGTCTCTCCTATGATACTCTAAAATAAGATTTCAAGTTCTTCCAGTACAGCTTCACCTTTACTATCATATCATGACTTTTCTACCGCACAAGCTATCTGCCTTATCATTTCTTCCAGCATTCCATCTGTCATACCGGGATAAACACCTATCCAAAAAGTATCACACATAGTTCTGTCTGTATTGTGCAAATCACCAATCACTCGATATCCATCCTTGCCTTTTCTCATTTCATCAAAGCAAGGATGTTTCATTAAATTACCTGCAAAAAGCATTCTGGTTTGTATATTATTTCCTTCCAGTGCCGAAACTACTTTACTACGTTTCACATTCTCACGGCAAGTCAACATAAACCCAAACCAACTTGGATTTGAATTTTGACAAGCCTCAGGAATGATAAAATATTGATCCAATCCCTTTTGAAAACATTGCTCCTGAAGATACTTGAAATTTTCTCTTCTTCTATTTACAAACTCCGGGAACTTTTCCAACTGTGCACACCCGATTGCAGCCTGCATATCAGTCGCCTTTAAATTATATCCAAAATGTGAATACACATACTTATGATCATAACCAACTGGCAGCTCCCCATACTGTCCGTCAAATCTATGTCCACAAAGATTATCTCTTCCGGACGGGCACACGCAGTCCCTTCCCCAATCCCTAAATGACCGGATAATCTTATTTAATAATGGATTATTAGTATAGACGGCACCCCCCTCACCCATCGTCATATGATGTGGCGGATAAAAGCTGGAGGTCCCGATATCTCCTATTGTTCCCGTCAAATACCACTTTCCATCTATTTCATATTGCGAACCAAGGGCATCGCAATTATCCTCTACCAGCCATAGATTATGTCTATCGCAAAATTCCTTTACCGTCCTTAAATCAAACGGATTACCTAATGTGTGAGCGATCATCACTGCTTTCGTCTTTTCTGACAACGCTTCTTCCAGCATGTTAACATCAATATTATACTGAGGAATTGTTATATCAACAAACACCGGGACAGCACCGTACTGAATAATGGGAGCTACCGTTGTAGGAAAGCCTGCTGCCACCGTAATAACCTCATCACCTCTATTGATTTTTCTCTCTTTGAGCAAAGGAGATGTAAGCGCCATAAAAGCAATAAGATTTGCTGATGATCCTGAATTAACCAAAGCGCAATACTTGATTCCCAGATACTCCGCAAGCTTCCTTTCAAATTCCTCTGTATATCTTCCGGAGGTAAGCCAGAATTCCAATGCACTATCTACCAAATTGCACATTTCCTTTTCATCATATACTCTTGATGCATATGGGATCCTTTGTCCCGGTATATAGTTTCCATCCTTCCGATGAAATTTCTCATAATAATCCTTTACCAGATCTAAAATTTTCTCTTTAGCCTGCTGTTCATTCATATTGTTAAATTCGTTCATTTCTGCTACCCTCTATATATTCATTTAGTTGCTTTAGCATAACAGCCTTAACATCATAATGGTTGTGATAAGCACTATACCATTCCACAGTCTTATCAACTGCTTCACCAATGTGCCAAACCGGACTCCAATCAAATACTTTCTTAAACTTTGAGCAATCCAATTTCAGGAAGTTAGCCTCATGCGGTCCATTGTCACTTCCAGTCTCGCACCTCAGGTTTTCCTTATTATAATTCTTCCATGATTGACAAAACAGTGACACAAGTTCTCCGGTGTGAATACAGTCAACTTCATCCGGTCCTATATTATAATTTCCTGCAAGTGCCTTATTCTCAAGCTGTCCGGAAACAATCTGCAGGTAAGCCACTACCGGTTCCAACACATGCTGATAAGGGCGCACGGATCTGGGGTTACGAACTACAATATTCTTTCCTTCACTGGCCGCTCTAAAGCAATCTGGAATGATACGATCCACCGAAAAATCTCCGCCTCCAATAACATTGCCCGCTCTTGCTGTTGATATGGCAACATTTTTATCCGCAAAGAAAGAGTTTTGATAACTGTAGGTTACCAGTTCAGAACAGGATTTACTGTTAGAATAAGGGTCATATCCACATAATTCTTCATTCTCACGGTATCCCCATTCCCACTCTTTATTCTTATACACCTTATCAGTGGTTACATTTAAGAAAGACTGTACACTGTCACTTCTTCTGATACATTCCAATACATTTACCGTTCCCATCACATTGGTCTGGTATGTCCAAACCGGATTCTGATAAGATTCTCTGACAATCGGCTGAGCCGCTAAATGAAGTACAATCTCAGGCTGCACTTCATCAAAGACCCTTGAAAGCAACGGCAAATCGGAAATATCCCCTATATATGAATGCATATCTTCCTGAAGATTCATCATTTCAAACAGTGATGGAGCCGTCTGCGGACTCAAAGAAAAGCCGGCAACCTCTGCTCCTGCATTCAGCAAAACATAACTTAGCCAGCTTCCCTTAAATCCTGTATGACCCGTAATCAAAATCTTTTTCCCTTTAAAAAAAGATAAATCGATCATTTATAATACCTCTCATCTATTACACTTAAAATCTAAATACCTAACCGATTATATAATCTTCAAGCCTTTCTATTCCTTACTCTTTAAGAACAAATAATCATTTTCTGCAAATGAATAATAATTTACTTCTTCTCC
>JAUNGK010000006.1:0-17669 GCA_030524555.1 Bacillota bacterium
ATTAATAAATGAATCACCAATTTTGACATCATTGTTTTTACAAGAATTAAAATATGATGAGTCGCCAATGATGGGAAATATTATCTTATCAGCAATTGACAGCTATGATGTCGTTCCGGAAGACAATAAGAAAGAGTTGGCTATTTCTATAGTAGAGAGAATTGTAGATATTTCAAGCTCATCAAGTGATTTTAGATACGATTTGATCAATGTAGAAAACTTGATGACAGTATGCCATGTGGCAGATAGTAAAGAACATAATAGATTGGTTGAATGTGCGATAAATAGAGAGAAATTGGATGTTGACCATAAGAATAGGGTATCATTAATAAACAAAATTTCAAAAATCATGTACGAGTTGTCAGATATAACTTTAAATAAATTTAAAATGTATGTTAAAGAGTGGATTGCATCAGAAGAATCAGTGGTGCAAGATATTATAGACTATACCATAAGTGAAGGCACAGAGAATATCGCAAATTCATATGGGAAAGAATATATTCAAAGAATTTCAAAGCACATTACAGAAAATGATGATTTTGAGGATATTCTGATTAAGCAATTTGGGGATGTTGTTTGTGCATTTTTGAAGAATAATTCACTTATGGAAATTATTGATGCTCTTGAACCTTGTTATGATTATCCCGCATTGCATAAGATGTTAGACGAATCAATTGGAAAAGAAAAATATAGGGAGATTCCAGATTTACATCGAATTGCCAAGAAAATTGTTTCGGTGGGAGTAAGTAATCTTAAGGGAATATGTGGGTATAATATTCTTTCGAAAATGTCGTATACAATTAAGGCAGACGAGAGTAAATTGTTTGATGCTTTTTTTGAGAATACGGTTGGAGAAACTCAATTTGCAGATATGATAAAGGCATTTGCGCATAGTAATGATTTAGAAATGTTACCTAATACGGTAGATAGTTTAAGTAAATATTCTGTTGAGGAAGAAGGGTATGCTCCGGATATTAGAAAACTTTTAATACTTTATTCCCCTGAACAGAAAAAGAAGTTTTTGGATAAATTAGAGAGCCTTTGCAAATATTCCGTCAATGGGGAATATGAGATAATAGGTGAATTAGTAATAGAATTGTCTAAAGAGCCGCAATATAATGCAGATATGATAAATATTATTGAAAGAAATATTATTACTGGGGTTAAAAGTTACTACAGTAAAAATAATTATATGATGTTTGTAATTCAAGTGATAAGTGCTTATAGAGACGCAGTTTCACAAGATGATATTGATGAATACAGTTCTGTACTTATGAAAGCTATACCTACTAATACAGAGAATGTTATTAATGCTTATAGGGTGGTAAATAAGTTAATTAGTAATGACATTTGGCGTGAGAATATCCTTGTATTATTAAATTATGTTACAAAAAGTACCTATGCAACTATTTATGATATAGTTACTGAACGAATTGATTTGTTTAATAAAGAGAGTGGTAACTTAACTAAATTGGTGGACTTTTTAGTTAATAATATAAGCCTTTCCAATGATCCTGATGATGTCATTAATACCGTAAGTACACATTTTATAAAGATAGGAAAGCTCGATAAGCTAATTCATGAGCTGATGAATATAGAATATAATCAAAGCAATGCAAGTACTAAACTTGTCAAGTTTATTGATGCATATGACATAGATTCAATTGTAAAAATTATTTCTAATGAATGGAATGAAGATGACACGTGTAAGGATAAGCTTGAAAATCTATTATCAAAATCAAGAAAATATTCTAGAAGGGAATTAATTAGTTGTTTATATGAAAATAAGGAAACTATAAGTAAAAATGATATGTTGCTTATGTTGTCTTTTTGCGAGGGTGCTATTGAAGAAAGCAATATTAAAGCGTTTACAGAAATTGCTGAATATTTGTTAACTAATTATCTTGAAAAGGATGTATGTAATCGGCTCCTTTTGCTGATAGGAAATTTGTCTCAAAAGACTATTGCAAAGGAACGAGAGCGTATATGCACTATACTCGTTGAAATCTTCAAAAAGTCATCTAGTGACGAGAATAGAAGAAAAAGTTCTGTTTTAATAAAAGACAAAGGCTTTAGCAGAAAAGTGAGAAGTTTATTGGATGATAATGAAATGAAGGAGTATAAAGCATATTTGGAATAGGGAGTGAAAATGCGATAATATAGATGGAAAGGAATCATGCTGAATGGATATAACAGACTTAATTGGTGAAGCAACTGAATATGATAAAAAGCAGGCTTTGGAGGAAAAGAAACCTAAGAGCTGGTGCAAGAGTGTGAGTGCATTTGCAAATGGAATTGGTGGAACTCTGATTTTTGGAATTACAAATGATGACCAGATTGTAGGACTTGCAGATGCAGAGCATGATGCGGAAATCATAAGTGAACAGATAAAGACCAGATTGGAGCCGATTCCTGAATTCCATATCAGTTTTTTGGAAACAGAGGATGGTAAAAAATTAATATTGTTGAATGTCAGTGGCGGAGAAGAAACTCCCTATTATTATGCCGCAGATGGTGTCATGGAAGCGTTTGTGAGACTTGGCAACGAGAGTGTCAAAGCAGATGCAACGGAACTAAAGAGGCTGGTACTACGGGGAAAGAATTCATCGTTTGACTCATTGAGTACAACATATCAGGCATCGGATTTTTCGTTTTCAAAGTTAAAGGAGCGGTATAAATCATGGACAGGTGAAAGCCTTGATGAAAAGGAACTTCTATCATTTGCCTTGGTTGATGCTAAAGGAATGCTTACGAATGCCGGTGCATTGTTGGCAGATGATTCGCCTATCCGTTGGTCACGAATTTTCTGTACCAGGTGGAATGGTTTGACAAAAGGCGGCGGAGTGACAGATGCTTTGGATGATGCTGAATATTCCGGCAGCCTGATTACACTATTGAATGAAGGCGCAGCATTTATTAAGAGAAATACACATACAAAATGGAGGAAAACTGCGGATTCCAGAATTGACATGCCGGATTATTGTGAAAGAAGCTATTTTGAGGCACTTGTGAACAGTTTGGTTCATCGGGATTATCTTGTCAATGGCAGTGAGGTTCATATTGATATTTTTGATGATAGGTTGAGAATCTATTCTCCGGGAGGAATGCCGGATGGCACATTGGTTCAGGAACGCATTATAGATGCAATACCATCAACCAGAAGAAATCCTGTGCTTGCAGATGTATTCCAAAGACTTGGTTACATGGAGCGAAAAGGCAGTGGTTTAACTAAAATTATTGAAAGCTATAAGAATGCATATAACTATAGCGAAGATAAGAAGCCGCAATTTGAATCTTCAAGAGTTGAATTTACGGTTACTTTGATAAATCTTAATTATGGTGTTAGTGAGCGTGATAAATTAAAGGTTGGCGCTAAAACTGGCGCCAATGGCGCTAAAACTGACGCTAAAATGATTGAAGAAAAACAGATAGAAGAGAGGCTGCTGGATTATTTAAGAGAGAACCCGAATTTGACACAAACAGAATTGGCGAACATGACAGGGATTCCACGGCGTACATTACAGCGGATTATGAAGGAGCTGGTAAAAGACAACCGATTGCAGCGAATTGGTTCAACCAGATCTGGGTATTGGCAGGTTTTATAGAGAAAAGCAGAGGAGATATTGGTAACTAAGTGTCCCCAAAGTTGATGTAAAGTAATTGCATTTTTTGTCGAATAATCATTGAGTAATTTAAAAATGAAAACTTCGGTCAAAAAAATGACCGAAGTTTTGACTGAAGTTTAAACACAAAGAAGGATCTGGCTACAAATTGGCTACAATATTTCTGAAAACACAGAGAAAATCCGTACTTTTTGAAAATATCAACACCAAAGAACCCCGAAAACACGCCATTCTCTACCACAGATTATTTCCAATGAATCCGTGAAGGTGGACGTACTGTTGGTTCAGGCCGTGTTGCTACCATCATCGAGTAATCAATAGAAATACAATAAAATTAAGCCTCTTAAGGGTTGCCTTGAGAGGCTTTTTTGCATTGTAAAAAAGAGTACTCTGCCAATCTTATGCAAGAATCACGATCAGCTTTAAAAAAGATGTGCAATGAATACAATGCATTGCCTTGGGATGTATACTATAATTCTTTTAATCACAGAGACGGTAGCATGTTTCTATTTAACATATAGGCCAATGAAAGGAACTGAATCTGGATGAAAAAATATAATATTACAATTGCCAGACAGTTTGGAAGTCTTGGCAGGCCGATTGCCCGAAGACTGTCGGAAATATTGGAAATCAACTATTATGACCGCGATATCGTTGAAAGGGCGGCTGAAAAGATTAGCCTTTCCGTTTCAGAGGTGAGCGAGCAGGAAGAGCGGGCAAAGGGCATTTTTTTTAAGATGAAATATCCCTTGGGAATGCCGACATTGTCGGTGCAGGATCAGATATTTCAGGCACAGAAGGAGTTTATCGTTGAGGTTGCTGATAAGGAATCCTGCATTATTGTAGGAAGATGCTCCGATTTTATCCTGGAGGGCAACCCGAACCATATGAGCATATTTATCTATGCATCATATGCGGAACGCATGAAAAATTGCGTAAATTCTCTTGGGCTTTCGCCGCAGGAAGCGGAGATGATGATAGCGGAGGTGGATAAGGCCAGAGACCTTTATCATTTAAGATATGCCAATTATCTGCCGTCGGACATAAAACATAAAAGTCTTATGATAGACAGCAGTGTTTTAGGGGTGGATAAAACAGCCGAATATATAGCTGATTTAGTACATAAAAAATTTGATGAATAGACAGTTGAAGTTGCAAAGGCGCGATCATATGAGATGATGGCGTCTTTTTTATTTCATAGGAAAGACATTGAAAAGTAGCAGCTTGGAGGAACGGAGGGATAGACGTATGGCAGAACAGCCGGTTGTGAAAGTTGTTGGACTGAAAAAGAGCTATGGTGAAAATGTTGTACTGGATAATATTGATTTCGAGGTAAACAGGGGTGAAGTGGTTTGTCTGATCGGCCCAAGTGGATCAGGAAAAAGTACGCTGCTCAGATGCTTAAACCATTTGGAAATCATTCAGGACGGAACGATTAATATTTGCGGAGATGTGCTTCAGGGAAGGAATGTCTCGAAAAACAAAGAAGCGGCCAAAAGAATCAGAAAACACGTGGGAATGGTGTTTCAGCAGTTTAATTTGTGGCCCCATATGTCGGTTATAGATAATATCTGCGAAGCCCCGCTGCGGGTAAAAAAGGTTAATAAAGCCGTTATTCGTGAAGAAGCGGTTGAACTTCTTCGTAAGGTGGGACTGGAGGAAAAAAGAGATGAGCTCCCTACTAACTTGTCGGGCGGGCAGCAGCAGAGGGTAGCCATTGCAAGGGCGTTGGCGATGCAGCCGGATATCATGCTTTTTGATGAACCCACATCTGCCTTAGATCCCGAGCTTGTTGGTGAGGTGCTGAAGGTTATGAAAAAGCTTGCCGAGGAGGGCATGACAATGATTGTCGTGACACATGAGATGAAATTTGCCTGTGACATTGCGGACAAGGTTGTCTTTATGGATGACGGGCATATTTTGGAGCAGGGGCCGCCTAAGGAGGTTATTTATAGCCCTAAGAAGGACAGGACGCGTCAGTTTTTAAGTCGTATCCTGGATGAATAAGATGCCGGATATAAGGAGATATATGGGAATAAATAAAATTTCTATAAGAATATGGAAATGATTACAGAACAACAAATACAGGGGTGATGGAAATTATGGAATACATGATGGAAAATATGACATGGCCTGAAGTGAAGCAGGCGAGAGATGAGAAACGTCCTTTGATTTTTATTGTCGGATCAATTGAGCAGCATGGGCCTCATTTGCCAATATGCACGGATATGGCTATTCCCACAGAGGTGGCCAAAAAGGTAGCACAGAAGGTAGGAGGAATAGTTGCTCCTGTTATTCCGTACGGATACCGCTCAAAACCCAGAAGCGGCGGAGGAGAAAAATTTGTCGGTACTTTTTCCCTTTCCGGTGAAACGTTGATTCATCTGACAAAGGATTTAATCAAGGCATATATTCAAAAGGGATTTTCTAAAATATTTGTTCTGGATTGGCATGTGGAGAATGTGGAATTTATTAATGAAGGGCTTACTCTTGCAATTGAAGAGACGGAAGAATATGAGAAAAAGATAATCGTGGTTGATAATCCCAACGGACTGGTGGATCAGAGTATTCTGGATGAAATGTTTGAAGGAGACTTTCCGGGGTGGGATCGGGAGCATGCGGCTATATTTGAGACGTCCATGATGTTATATCTTTGTCCTGAGCTGGTAAGGGAGGACAAGATTATCAGTGATGAGTCACCTAATTATTACCCCTATGATATATTGCCTCCGCCAGATGATATTGTTCCCGAAAGCGGTGTTTTGTGGCATGCTGCCAAGGCTTCAAAAATCAAGGGAGAAAAGGCAGCGGAAAGTATGGCAGAGGCTTTGGCCAAAGTAATAGAAAAGGAGTTGAAATGATGAAAACATTAATAAAAAACGCAATTGTAATATGTGGAAACGAAATGGAAGCCAGGAAGACAGACCTGCTGATTGAAGATGAAAATATAAGACAAATAGCAGATCACATAGAAGCGGATGAAAGCATGACAGTGATAGATGCAACAGACCAGTTGATTGCTCCGGGACTGTGCAATGCTCATTTACATTCCGACGAAAATCTGTTTAAAGGAATGACGGATAATTTGCCGTTGGAATTATGGATGCTGTATACATATCCCACGTTGAAATACGGTCCCTTTTCCAAACGGTTGATCTATTTGAGAACGATGCTGGGAGCCATGGAAATGATTAAGCATGGCGTTACTTTGGTGCAGGATGATGTTTCGGAGTATCCCGCAGCAACTATGGAAGGCACGGATGCCGTGATGGAGGCATACAGCGATTTGGGAATGCGTGCAAGCGTTACAACCAATCTCTGTGATAAGCAGTGGAAGGACAAACTGCCCTATTTGTCGGATATATTGCCCAAAGAGGTTAAGGCGGCCTATCCACCGGCTGCAAAACCGGAGGAAATGTATGCCCTTCTTGAGCAGATGATAGCAAAGTGGCATAAACCGGGTGGAATGACAAATGTAGTCCTTGCACCGGTTGCACCTCAAAGGTGCACGGATAACTTTTTCCTGGGAATGTATGAAATGGCAGAGAAGTATGATCTCCCGATACATACCCATGTGCTGGAAACTAAAATGCAGAGAGTAACCGGACAGGAATTTTATCATACCACGCTGGTTCGGCATATGAAGGATCTGGGAGTATTGTCTGACAGAACCACAATTGTTCACTGTGTTTGGGTGGATGATGAAGACATACGGCTGTTGGCTGATGCTAAGGCCAATGTGGCTCATAATCCGGCCAGCAATACGAAATTGGGAAGCGGCATTCTTCCGTACGCAAAGCTTCGGGAAGCCGGAGTATCCATGGCACTGGGTACGGATGGAATGAGCAGCAATGACAATCAGAGCATTTTTGAGGCTATGAAGATATGTGCACTGCTTCATAAGGTAACCACACCGGATTACACGAAATGGCCGAAAGCCAGAGAGGTATTTCAGGCAGCCACTCTTGGAGGAGCCAGAAGTACAAGAAGAATCAATCATACAGGCTCGATTGAAGAGGGCAAGAGAGCGGATCTGGTGTTTTATGATTTAAATACAACGGCCTTTATTCCGCAAAATGATCTGTTAAATCATCTTGTATATTGTGAGAACGGAGAATCCATTGTCCGGGTTATGGTAAATGGAAAAACGGTTGTGAAGGACGGAAAGATTCTCACCGTTGATGAAAAGGCAATGCTTACGGAACTAAAGGGCATGTTGGATGATTTCTATGAGAAGTATAAGGTAACTAAGGAATGGGCTGATCAGATGTTCCCGTACGTTCAGCAGGTTTATGAGAAATCCTATACGCAATCAACAAACCTGAACAGACTTTCCGGTGATGACAGCCAGTGGGTTACTGTTCCGGGTTTTTTGAGAAAATAAAATTTATTTAGGAGGAGAAATTATGAAAAAATCAATGGTAGTTGCTTTGCTGACAGCACTTGTCCTTACAGGCTGTGGAAGTAAGGCGGAGGAAGCGCAAACAGAGCCGTCTGCAGAGGAAACAGCTGTAAGCGGGGAAGAGACCACGGCAGATGCAGCGGAGGGAAGCGAAGAGGCGCAGGCTGCCGCAGAAGGAGTAACATTAGATGCCATCAAGGAGGCAGGAGTTCTGCATGTGGGAACCGATTTAACATTTGAGCCATACGAATATTTGGATGATGATGAGAATCCGGTTGGATATGATGTGGAAATTTGGCAGAGGGTAGCAGATGAGCTTGGTGTAGAGCTTCAGCTTGAGGATCTTTCCTTCTCTGGAATTTTTGCCGGTTTGGAGGCAGGAAAATTTGACGCTGCCGCATGCTGCTGTAATGTGACCACAGAGCGTATGGAAAAGTATCTTTTCTGCTATCCGGTAGCTTTTGATGAGTTTTATTTGGTAAAGAGGGCTGATGATGACTCTATCTCCTCGGTGGAAGAGGCAAACGGCAAGATTGCAGGCGTTAAGCTGGGTACAGCGCCGGCCACTGCCCTGGAGGAGTTTAGTGCAACCTTAGCCGATGGTATTACAGAAAAAGATTATGATTCATCAACAAGCGCATTTTTGGATTTGACGAACGGAAACGTAGATCTGGCATGTGAATCCTATACAATCTGCAAGCAGCAGGTAGATGCCAGCAATGGCGCTCTGGAAATAGTAGGCTCTATTTCCACACCGGTGTATTGTTCATTTGCATTCAGACAGGCAGACAGTGAACTGGCCGATTTCGTCAGCGGCGTGATCAAGCAGATGAAGGATGAGGGAGCACTGGAAGAACTTCAGATTAAGTATTTTGGTGTAACCTTTGATGATCTCCCGGAGGATCCGGCTGAGTATATTAAGTAGTTTTCAGTATTTTGGAGGAATGTTGTGGATGGGAACGGTATATAACCTGATTTTATATGCGACACCCTTGCTTTTAAAAGGCGCATTGGTGACAGCAGAAATAGCAATAGCCGGAATGGCCCTTGGAATGATCCTTGGAGTTATCCTGGTAATACTTAGAATTTCAAATCTAAAGCTTTTTCAGGGTCTGGTAGCTGTCTATGTAAGCTTTATCAGGGGAACGCCGTTCCTGATCCAGATTTTGATTGTGTTTTATTCCCTGGCAGTTTTGGGACTGGATTTATCGAACACCTTAACAGGGATCATTGCAGTAGGTCTGAATACCTCAGCGTTTATTTCCGAGGTGTTCCGTACAGGATTAAATGCCATACCGAAAGGACATATTGAGGCCGCCAAGGCATTGGGTATGTCAAAGGTAATGATATTTATAAGAATAAAAATGCTGCAGGTTTTTCACATTGTCAAGCCTCAGATGGTCAGTGAATTTATTAATGCCATTAAGGTGACCCCCATTCTCTCAACCATAGGCGTTGCCGAAATTACGCGTGTAGCTACAAGAATTGTTTCCCGTAAATTACATCCTGTTACCATTTATGCATTGGCATTTATTATTTATTTTATCGTATGCAGCATATTGGAGTCCATACAGACAAGGATGACCCGCAAAAAGGCTGCGGAAGGGAGGCGGTAGCAGATGGAGTTATTGAAACAGGTTATGCCATATTTGTTGTCAGGATTGAAGATTACAGTATTGGTTTCCGCTTTTGCTTTGGTATTTTCCATGCTGTTAGGGCTTGTTCTGGCGCTGCTTAAGAGAAATGGAACGAAATGCATGGGCAAAATCATAGACGGATATATTAAAATTTTTCGTAACACACCGTTTATGATTCAGGTTTATCTGGCATACAATTTACCGCCGCTGTTAGGGCTTCATCCTAAGGCAATTGTTTTGGGAACGGTAATTTTGATTATGTACGAGGCTGCTTATCTGACGGTAACCTTCCAAATGGGCTTTGATGCAATTCCAAAGGGTCAGGAGGAGGCAGCAATTGCTCTGGATATTCCTTATCTGACAAGAATCAGGAAGATTCTGCTGCCTCAGGTTATGAAAGTGATTTTGCCTACGGTAACAAGTATTCTGATTGTGACGGTTAAGGACTCTTCCCTATTGTCTGTAATTACAATAACTGAGCTGACAATGGAGGCTTCCAGATGCGCATCCATTACATTTTTGCCATTTGAAGTATACATTATAACGGGTGTTTTGTACTGGATTTTAAATATGCTTATTGAATTAGTCATGAAGCTGTTTTCCCAGAAGTATCTGGCATATTAGTGACGACAGGAAATGTAAAGCGGTGATTAGATGTATGATCTTTTGATTAAAAACGGAAAAATTGTAACATCCGAAAAGGTGATGGAAGGTAATATTGCCGTAAAGGATGGAGTGATTGCTTTATGCACTAAAAAGCATGATATTCCTGCGGCTAAACAGGTGCTTGACGTATCGGGAAAGCTTGTTTTTCCGGGTGCCATAGATACTCATGCGCATTTAAATGACCCGGGGTACACATGGCGGGAGGATTTCGAGCATGGAACGGGAGCGGCGGCGCTGGGAGGCTATACAACGGTTATTGATATGCCGCTGCAAAACGAGCCTGCGCTGACCAATGCTTCGATCTTTGAAAATAAGCAAAAAGCGGTTCATGACAAAAGCCATACCGATTATTGCTTTTGGGGAGGCCTGGTTTCCTATAATTTTAATGAGTTAAAGGAATTATGGGATGCCGGAGCAGTGGCATTTAAAGCTTTTTTAGGGCCGGTATCGGCGGATTATGAAACGCTGAATTATGGTCAGGCTTATGAAGCCATGCAGATTGTGCGGAAGCTGAACGGACGTATCGGCTTTCACTGTGAAGACTATTCCATTATCAGGCATATGGAAGCGCTGATGATGAGGCAGAAGAACTATACATGGGAAGGCTTTTTAAAATCCCGTCCGGTGGCTGCGGAGATGGTGGCAACTATGGCTGTCATTGAAATGGCAAAGGCTGTCGGCTGTAAGGTGCATATCTGTCATGTCAGCTCTCCTTTGGTGGCAGCCAAAATTAAGGAAGCGCAGCAGCAGGGCTATGATATTACGGCAGAAACCTGCGGTCATTATCTTTCCATGACGGATCATGATGTTTTGCAGGGAGGGGCAATGTTCAAGTGCGCACCTCCTCTTCGTTCACAAAATGAGGTTGACAGGCTTTGGGAATATGTGGCAGACGGCACCTTGAGCGGGATTGCCTCTGACCATTCCCCATGCACTTATGAAGAGAAATATACAGAAATACTGGGGAAAAGGATACAGACCCCATTTGATGCGTGGGGCGGTATCAGCGGAATTCAAAGTGTATTTCAGACGGTATTTTATGAGGGTGTGGTAAAGCGTGGGTACAGTCCCTGCATTCTGGCTAAGGTTATGAGTGAAAACGCCGCAAAGGCTTTTGGAATATATGGGAAAAAGGGGGCAATTGCGGAGGGCTTTGATGCCGATTTCGTAATATTAGACCCCGACAGACAATGGGAAATTACAGAAGAATCCTTATATTATGTAAACAAGATATCCGCATTTACAGGACGCAGAGGCATTGGCAGACCCATAGCAACATTTATCCGTGGTGAGCTGGCTGCCTGTGAGGATAAACTGATAAAGGCTCCCGGTTATGGTAAGCTGGTGAAGAGGATCTGAAGGAAAAAGATATGGATAAGATCAAGGATGAAATAGAGCGCTATTTAATGGAACTTTGCGTATTTGGACATACGCCGCAGGATGGCGTGACGCGGCTTCCGTTTACCAAGGAGGCCAGAGCAGCAGCAGAGTATCTTGCAGGGAAGATGCAGGAGCTTGGACTGGCAGTTCACGTGGATGCCTCCGGCGCCGTAATTGGGAGACTGGAGGGCGCAGGGCCCGATACCATTATAATCGGTTCTCATTATGACACGGTGGAAAATGGCGGTAAGTATGATGGAATTGCCGGCGTAGTATGCGGGTTGTCCCTGATACGGATGATAAAGGAGGAATATGGTAATTCCTTTCCTTATTCTATAGAGGTTATGGCAACCAATGATGAGGAGGGCGCCAGGTTTTCCGGCGGTTTCTTTTCCAGTAAGGCTATGCTTGGACTCTGGACGATGGAGGAGCTGCGGAAGAATAAGGATGCCAACGGCATTTCTATCTATGATGCAATGAAAGCCTTTGGTATGGAGCCGGAGAAATTACCGGAGGCAAAAAGGGATTTATCAGAGATCAGAGCTTTTTTGGAAATACATATTGAACAGGGGCCGGTGCTGGAAAAATCCAATAAAGAAATCGGGATTGTCAGAGCCATTGTAGGCATGCGAAGAAAGATTGTAAAAATATACGGCAGGGCAGATCATGCTGGAACAACTCCTATGGATATGCGGGATGATGCCATGGAAAAGGCTGCACGGATTATTGCCGGAGTGGGTGATGCGGCGCGGAATTATCTGAATTCCGTAGCCACGGTAGGCTGCATAAAGGCAGTACCCAATGCCATCAATACCATTGCCAGTTATGTGGAGTTTTCCCTTGATATCCGAAGTGCGGATCAGGACAATCTTAATGCACTGGAAAGGGATATTCAAAGCCTGATTACACAATCCGCATCACATTATGAGATACAGGAGACGGTACATATCGATCCGGTAGAGATGGATCAAAAGCTGGCGGAATTGCTTGCAAAAACAGCCGAAGACTGTGGGTATTCCTGGATGAAGCTTGACAGCGGAGCCGGCCATGACAGTCTGATTACCGGACCGGCCATGGCAACGGCAATGGTATTTGTTCCAAGTAAAGGCGGGCGCAGTCATTGTCCCCAGGAATATACGGATACAGAATATTTAAAAAAGGCAGTAAAGCTTGTATATCAGGCAGTGAAGCAATTGTCATAATACCATTCCAGAATCTTTTTAGCATAGATGGCCAGTGAAATATAATTAATCTGATGCACATTGTCCAGGTCAAGATGTAAAATCTGGACAATTTGTTCTTTCCGGTAACAAATGGTATTGCGGTGAATATAAAGCGCCGCAGCGCTGGATTTCAGATTCCATTTGTGAAAGGTAAGTGCCTCCAGGGTCTGCAGCAGGTCGGTGCTGTTGGCACGATCATAGGCGATCAGCGCAGACAATGCAGAATCCACGATGCCCAGCAAATCTTCCTTTGTTGCAAGATTATGCAGCGTGTGAAAAAGCTGCTGGTCACTGTATAGAAAAACAGGGTAACGGAAAGGTAAATGCGAGCCCAGGAAAACAGATTTCTGTGCTTCCTGATAGCACAGCCGGATAGCGTGAATATGGCTGTGAAAATTGCTGATGCCGATCAGAAGATCGCTTCCCAAGTTATCTGCACATACGTCACGCAATATTTCATGGAAGCGCGTTAAATAATCCCGTGCATCCGCATCGGGGCTGGCTATAACCAAACAGTCCACCGTGTTTTCCGTCTGCAGGAAACGCAGATGTATCTCGGAGAAATTCAGGTGTTCATAAAGCATTGCTTTAATCTGCGACTGTTTTACGCGGGAAGCTTTGCTTAATTGAACCGATATACAGGCAAACTGCTGGTTATCCTGCAGGTGATACATATGACACAGGTTAGATATTTCTTCCTTTGAGATGTAAGTCTCATGAAACAGGCGGGTTAAAAACTGACTTTCTGCGTTGACATGCGAGGGCTTGGCAGGAAGCTGTTTGGAAAGAGCAAGGCTGATACATGGAAGTACCGCTTCCACATCACCGATCCTGTCTTTGCTGATGGCATTTTGTTCCAGGACGCACAGATAACCAATGCAGTTGTTATTGGCGAGAACAGCCCAAATGATACTGCTGCTCATGATATGCGCCAGTGTAACTGAGCTGCGCGTATAAGTACTTGTTTGCAGTGCGGCGCGGATCTGTTCCTTCTGTGTTTCAGTGAAAAAGCAGTTTTCACTGGTGAGCTGTTCAGGATCAAGAGATTTCAGCTGCTCCGGCGTGGAGCCGATGTATTCAAAATCCAAATTGGAGGAGAAATACAAAACGGGATTATCAAATTGTCTGGCAAAAAGAGAAAATGCGTCCATGTAGTTGTCTGAAGTCAGAAATGCTGCAGTAATCTCCTGAAAGAAGCGGAGAGTTTCTGTGGAATGTGTTTCCTTTTGCTGAAAGATTTCATGCATCAGCATACGGTTGACTTCGGAAATTGCATAAGTGTGTGGCAGTTCCAAAATAGGAACCGAGTATTTGACAGCATCCTTCAGGACATCACTGGGAACCTGCTCAAAGAAACGATTGGTTTTGAACAGAATGCCGGAGCATTTTCTGGCTGCCAGTTCTGCAATCATGGTTTTGCGAAAGATAGGGTTGTCCTTTAACAGGAAACCGGTAGTCAGGACAATGTCTCCCTGTTTATGATATTTAATCGTGTCCGGGTTGTCCATGATTTGTACTCCGCGAATTTCATTATCAAGAAATTCCTCACCGCAAACGCATGAAATGCCGGCAATGCCGCTTTTTTGTAATACCCAGCGTAAAGTAAGTGCTTGTGCCATATTTGTGCCTCCCTGATTTGATCCTATGAAATGATTTTATACTATCCGTACAAAAAGAACAATAGTTCTTGTGATTAATCACCATGACTTTATGATGTTACTGTGAAAAAATGAGTAGTAAGCAGGGAGTTGTGAGATGAACAAGTTAAAGGGCTGCAGCAGTCCGGTATTGTGGATTTTCAGCGGTAAGCCTATGGAGGCCGGGCTGCATTCTGTGTTCAGGCATGTATTGAATATGGTAATACAGGGACAAATGATTTCCTTTATCAGTGCAGATATACCGTGGAGTCCATTAAGCGTCCGGGCAGAAGGCATAATAGACTTTGAAAAGCTGGGAATAAACGAAGGCAACAAAGGGGAATGGCAGGTTGTGGTGCAGCCGGAGAAAATCTGCATAGGAAAATATGAGTTTCGAAAGATCCCAGATTTTGAGGTTTTTGATGCAAATATTCCCTCCATTGATACAGACAGTCTGCTTATGATCCGGGAAGCAGCCGGACAGGTAATTGGGGCAAATAAGGACAGAGGCTTTGCCAGGGCGGTATACAGTGACAGCAGTGATATGGATTTGATTGCAAAGGATCTTAAAGCAGGGTATCTGAATATCAAAGAGGCACTAAAGTTCAGGGATGCAGGCCGGCTAAAAAAAGCATGTGCATCGTTACTGGGGGCAGGGCCGGGGCTGACGCCTTCAGGAGATGATTTCCTGTGCGGTATGCTGCAGATGCTGTGGGCCTTAGGAGCTGATGCGCATGGTTTGAAAGCGAGAAATATCATTGCAGAGGCGATAGAAGAAAAGCTGTATCAGACCTGCGATATCAGCAAAGCCTATCTTATGCAAAGTCTGCGGGGATATGCAGGAGAGCTGACGCAGGAAATGCTGTCTGCGGCAAATGAGCAGGAATGCAGGGAATGTATGATCCGCATGTCCCAAATAGGGCATTCCTCCGGGGTTGATATGCTGTGCGGAGTATGGACGATTTTAGATGCTATGGTATAGCAGGGAGGCGTAATAAATGAGATATTTTGAAATACAGAAAAATGTATATTATGATTCGGTAACATTGATGCTTTTGTCCAGTGAAATAAATAAACTGAACGGGATTGCGCAGGCAGCTGTTATGATGGGCACGGCTCATAATATTCAGCTGATGACGGATGCCGGGCTGCTCACAGCACAGGACGGCAGCAATATTACTCCCAATGATCTGATTATCGGTATGATCGGACAGGATGAGCCCGTATTAGATAATGCAAAGCAGGTATTAAAGGAGTTTTTTGAAAATAAGAAATCCGCATCGGAAAATGATGAAAAAATACATGTCAGTTCATTGGATGGCGCTGTGACGGAGATGCCGGATGCCAATATAGCGGTAATCTCCGTACCGGGCAGATATGCGGCCAGAGAAGCAATGAAGGCGTTAAAGAAAAACCTGCATGTACTATTGTTCAGCGATAATGTTTCTTTGGAGGAAGAAATCTCTTTAAAGGAATATGCAGCCGGACATGGCCTTTTGATGATGGGACCGGACTGTGGCACAGCTGTTATTAACGGAATTGCGCTTGGATTTGCTAATGTGGTTCGGCGGGGAAGTATTGGAATTGCCGCTGCATCGGGAACCGGATTGCAGGAGCTTACCTGCTTGATTCATAGGCTGGGCGGCGGTATCAGCCAGGGCCTGGGCACGGGAGGCAGAGATTTAAAAGCGGCGGTAGGCGGCAGGATGATGCTGCTGGAGCTGCAGGCACTGGCACAGGATGCTGATACAAAGGTGATCGGCATTATCAGTAAGCCGGGTGATGAGACGGTTATGAGAAGAATCATTGAATACTGTAATCAAATAGCAAAGCCGGTGGCAGCGTGCTTTATGGGGCCTAAAAAGGATATGGATTATGGGAAGATACTTTTGACAGATACGATTGAAGAACTGGGGAAGGCGCTGACAGCACTTGAAAAGGGAATGGATGAGCGGGCTGCAACGGAGCGTATGAGACAGATCAGGGATACAAAGACATTTTCCGGGGAGCAGGCAGGGCATCTTAAGCCGGAGCAGAAATATATCAGGGCTTTGTATTCCGGCGGTACTCTGGCATATGAAGCATTACTGCTCATGGAGCCAAAGCTGAAACAGGTGTATTCAAACATATCAACTCATAAAGAATACCTGCTGGAGAATCCGGAGGAAAGTAAATGCCATACCATATTGGATATGGGGGAGGATTATTTTACCAACGGTATGCCTCATCCGATGATAGATATGCGGCTAAGGTCACAGCGTATGAGAAGGGAAGCAAAGGATAGAAATACGGGAATCTTTCTTCTGGATTGTGTGCTTGGCTTTGGATGTCATGAGGACCCGGCAGCAGAGCTGGTACGGATGATTGATGAAACCAGAAAAGAAAATCCAGACCGCCATTATATTTTTATAGCCTCTGTCTGTGGTACGGATGACGATCTGCAATGTCGGATCAGCCAGGTCAGGGCGCTTAAGGCAGCAGGCGTATTGGTGATGGACAGCAATGCGGAGGCAGTCAGACTGGCGCTTGAAATTGCAGAAAGTATGATGTAAGAGGTGAAAGACTATGAAAATAAATGAACTGTTTCAACAATCATTATGCGGCATTAATGTGGGCGTGGAGCGCTTTTGCGAAGCACTTTGGCTTCAGGAAGTTCAGGCCGTACAGGTAGATTTTAAACCGGCAGCAGGCGGAGAACTCAGACTGCAGAGAATACTGGACCAACTGGCGGAATTGTAGAGGCAGTACGCTTCGGAATGGAGGAAAAGATGGGCAAAATCGATGAGGCAAATCAAAAGGTACTGGAAATTATAAACAGTGGAGAACCGGAGCTTGTAGATGTATGTTATGCACATGAACTGTTTCCGGAAATGGACAAGTATACAATAGGCCATGCCGGACCGCCGCTGAAATGGGAAGAAATGTGCGGTCCGCTTAAGGGGGCTGTTTTGGGAGCTGTCTGCTATGAAGGTCTGACGGAAACGCTGGAGGAGGCGGAGCAGCTTGTTGGGCAGGGTAAGATAAAATTTGTATCTAATCACAGCATGGGGTGCGTAGGCCCGATGACGGGAATGATTACATATTCCATGCCGCTTTATGTA
>JAUNGK010000006.1:17679-41242 GCA_030524555.1 Bacillota bacterium
CAATCAGGCATACAGTACCTTTAACGAGGGATTGGGAAAGGTAATGCGTTTTGGAGCCAATGATCGCTCTGTTATAGACAGATTAAAATGGCTGGAAGGAACGCTTGCCCCGGCGATGAAAAAGGCGCTTTTACTGTCCGGGCCGATTCCTTTAAAGGTTATTATGATTAAGGCACTGGCTATGGGAGATGAAATGCATCAAAGAAATATTGCAGCATCATCGGTATTTGCAAGGGAAATTCTTCCCAGGTTGGTGAGAGTCGAGGAAGATCCCGTCAGGCTTCAGGAAATCACGGATTTTGTGACAGGGAACGATCAATTCTTTTTAAATCTGGCAATGGCATCCGGCAAAGCAATCATGGATCCGGCCAAAAATGTGAAAGACAGCTGTATTGTAACAGCTATGAGCAGAAACGGCACAAACTTCGGTATCAAGATCAGCGCCCTGGGAGAGAGATGGTTTGAGGCTCCGGTGGAGATGCCGGTTGGCCTGTACTTTCCGGGATACTCGGAGGAAGACGCCAATCCTGATATGGGAGACAGTGCAATTACGGAAACAATGGGGATCGGAGGCTTTGCCATGGGCAGCGCACCGGCGGTAGTCAAGTTTGTAGGCGCAGGTACGGCGGCGGATGCATTCAGGTATTCCAAGAGCATGAGAGAAATTACCGCAGGTGTAAGTAATACTCTTGTGATGCCGGCCATGGATTTTACGGGAACGCCTACCGGTATCGATATCAGAAAGGTTGTGGAAACCGGAATAACACCGGTCATCAATACCGGCATGGCTCATAAAAAGGCAGGCGTCGGTCAGATCGGCGCAGGCATTGTACATGCCCCAATGGCCTGCTTTACCAAAGCGCTTGAGGCGTTTGCGGAATATGAGGGTATTTCCATAACGGATTGATGTGACAGGGGAAAAGCTTATGAAGCTTTATGATATGGCAAAAGGAATCTGCTGCAGCGATTATCAGGTCAGGGGCTGCAGACCGCTGCTGGCAGTGATTGCAGGAGAGGAGTACAGCGTCCGTATAGATTGCGGGGCTTCTCCGGCTCATCGGTTGGAATATGAAAAATTATATTTGCAGATGCACCCCGGTTCCAATATCAAAAAGACGGTATTGACCCATGGACATTGGGATCACTTTGCAGGTGGTAAAGGAGATACCCAGCTGATTATGTCAGCAGCGGCATGGGAGGATATTTGTGCACAGAAAAAGGGAACAAAACATACTTTTTCATTAAACGGAATGCTGGCAGAATATGGAGCGGACTGCCTGCCGGATCATATATGGCAGAGCAGTATACCGGACAGGCTTCTTCATGTGGATGAGAAAGTGACGGAATTAGATCTGGGAGGCCGCAGGGTACGGCTTCATGTGCTTGACAGTGACCATGCATCAGGAAACATTCTGATTGAGGTTCCGAGGGAAGGCATAGTTTTTATTGGAGATGCCATCTATTTGGGAGAAGAAGCGGATAAATGGTTTTATACACGGAAAATACATAGTATAATTGATTATATGAAACAGATGGATGCAAAATGGTATGTGGGCAGCCATAGGGAGCCTATGAACATGAAGGAACTGATACAATTTGACCAACATTTGCGGCAGCTTGAGGAAATGACGGATGGCATCCATACAGAGATGATGATGAAGAAAAAGTATATTGAGAAATACGGAAGTATGCCAAAGCCCGTGCTGTTAGAGGAACTGATGTGGCTGGTAAACGGAAACAGGAGGCAGTTATATGAAGGAAAATAAGACGAAATCGGCTTTGATCGTAATTGATATGGAGAACGGATTTATTAAGAAGGAATCGCCCCATTGCATTGCCGGAGCCGAAAGTACGATCCCGGCCTGTGTAAAGGCGATAGAGACGGCCAGAAAAAAAGGAATACCGGTATTTTTCGTGAAACGAATCTACCGTTATGATGGCAGTGATGTGGAAATGACAAGATATGAAAGCTGGAAATGTGGCGGACGCAGTATGGGGCCTGCCAGTACCGGTCTAAACAGTGCACAGGCTCCAGAGGGCTTAAAGCCTAAGAACGGAGATTATACAATTATAAAGCCCAGGTGGAGCGCCTTTTTTCATACCGAGCTGGATCTGATTTTGAGGAGACTGCAGATCAGAACGGTTATTTTGATGGGCACCACCACGCCCAACTGTGTACGGACCACATGCTATGATGCAAACTCATTAGAATATAATGTAGTCGTGTTAGAGGACTGCTGTTCTTCCATGACAGAGGAAATCCAACGGGTAAATATAGCAGATATGGGCAGAATGGGAGCGCTCATTACAAACTCCCGGGAATTTGAGAGCTATGATGAGAATACTGTAGTGGAGATGAGTGGGAAAATATATGGGGAAATGGAAGTCTCCGAATATTCCCCCGAGGAATTTGAAGAGTTGGATACAGATATGGGCTGGGTGGACAGATGGTAGGATGATAGAACAGATATAAGCTTAGGGATGGATGTGTGTACCATCCGTTCCCTGAAGAGCAGGTATCAGACAGGATAGGGAGGTGATGACCGCCTCCTTTTTTGTATGCTCCACAAAATTAAGAGCTGCCTGCACCTTGGGCTTCATACTGCCGTCGGGAAATTCCCCCTGTGCCAGATACCTTTTGCAGTCATCAACATTCATTTGATCCAGCCACTGCATATTTGGCTGATTATAATGAATGGCAGCCTTAGAGACCTCTGTCAGGATGACGAATGCATCTGCTTTCAGATTTTCTGCTACAAGTGAGGATGTGAAATCCTTGTCAATGACAGCTTCAATTCCGGTCAGTCTGCCGGTTTCATTGATGACAGGGATACCCCCGCCGCCTGCAATAATCAGGGTATAGCCCAGAGAGGCAAGATCCTGTATTGCCTCCAGCTCCACCAGCTTTTGCGGATAGGGAGAGGGCACGACACGACGGTAACCGCGGTCACTGTCCTCCTTCATAAGGAATCCTTGTGTCTTTTCAATTTCCAGGGCTTCTTCCTTTGTAAAGAAGGGGCCGATAAACTTGGATGGATGAGAAAAGGCAGGATCATCAGGGTCCACTATGACCTGGGTCAATATCGTGGCAACCTTTGTCGTTAAGTTTCGCTCCTTTAAAGCATTGGAGAGAGTCCTTGCCAACAGATAGCCGAGACTGCCCTGTGTGGCAGCGTCACAGATATCCAGCGGACTTTCCGGTATGACAGGCTTGGCCATATCGTTTTGGATTACAATATTTCCAACCTGCGGTCCGTTCCCGTGAGTCAGAATGACCTGGTAGCCGCTTTGAGCCAAATCGGCTATTTGAGTACAGCAGGTCTGTATATTGGACAGCTGTTCTTCAGTGGTTCCTTTTTGTCCGTTTCTGATAATGGCATTTCCGCCAATGGCAATGACTACTCTTTTCATACTTTGCTTTCCCGATTATGTATTTTGATAGACTTCCAAAGCGGCGGCTACACCCTCGCCTACAGGAAGCTTGACATGATTTTGCAGCAAAACCGCTTCCAGAGCGCCCAAAAGCAATAAAATATTTCTCTTTTGACTGGAATATCCCATGTTTCCAATACGGAACACTTTGCCGTCAAGAGGCCCGAAGCTGGTGGCAATTTCAATACCGAAATCATTCAGCAGCTGACTGCGGATCAGCTTTCCGTCAGCGCCTTCCGGAATGCAGATGGCAGTGACAACAGGCATTTTATGCTCAACGTCACCGAATATCTTAAGCCCCATTGCCTGCAGACCGGCAACCAGTGCTTTATCATTCAGTTTATGGCGTGCAAATCTTGCTTCCAGACCTTCTGTCAGGACGAGGCGGAGAGCTTCATGTACGGCGTACTGCATACTGGTTGCTTCCGTGTGATGGTTCAGTCTTCTGGGGCTCCAGTAGTCCTTTAACTGTGCAATATCCAGATAGTTGCTTGAGATACCAGGCAGAACACCGTCCTGATCCTCCAGGGTGCGGATGCCGAGCTCCACATGCTTTCTGGCATCGGCAATTTTTTCTATTGCCTTGTTATAGGTAATCAGAGAAGAACCGGCGGGAGCGGAGATACATTTTTGTGTACCGGATACGCAGCCGTCAATCAGCCAGTCATCCATCTTTACCTCAGCGCCGCCCAGGGTGGCTACTGTATCTACCAGAAGCAGAGCATCATAACGCTTGCAGATCTTTCCTATTTCATCAAGCGGCTGCATCATGGAGGTGGATGTTTCACCGTGGATAAAAGCAACAGCTTTATATGTATCCTTTTTCAGAGCTTCCTCTATTTCTTCCGGTGTAAAAACGGTTCCCCATTCCCGTTCCAACAGTGTGATTTCAGCACCGGACCGCTGCAGGATTTCCTTCAGCAGATAGCCAAATCTGCCGAATGCGGGAATCAACACCTTGTCGCCGGGGCAGACAGCGGCAGTTAACAGTGCCTCAAGACCGCCTCTGCTGGTTGTATCCACAGTATAAGTCTGCTCATTCCGGGTCTGAAAGACCGCCCGCGCCATTTCCATGGTTTCTGTCATAAGCGCTGTAAACTCAGGATCAAACTGACCAAGAATCGGTGCGGACATGGCACGCAGAACACGGGGATCGGCCTCTACGGGGCCGGGGCACATCAGCATTCTTGGAGATGGATTTATTTCTTTTAATACCATAGCAGCTTCCTTCTTTCTTTTTAAGATAGTAAATTGGAGACTTGTTACAGTCCTTTCCTTTTTTATTATAAGTAAGAGAAGGGATTCTGTAATTGTACCTGAATCATAATTGTGAATGAAATAAATGGGCATCATGCACTGGAAAATAAGGGATGTCTATGATAACATATGCGTGTGTTTAAAAAGAATGTTGAATAAAAAGCACAAGGAGGAGCTATGAGGGATTTAATTGATTTGTTTCTTGTATTTGCCAAAATCGGGGGATTTACCTTCGGCGGCGGATATGCAATGCTTCCGATTCTGCAGGCGGAGGTGGTAGAAAAGAGAAAGTGGGCGACGGAAGAAGAACTGATGGACTATTATGCGATTGGACAGTGCACGCCCGGAATTATTGCTGTTAATACAGCCACCTTTATAGGTAATCGCAAAAAGGGAATTGTGGGAGGAATAGTTGCAACCCTGGGGTGTGTATTTCCCTCCATTGTGATTATTACGATTATTGCTGCATTTATTCAAAACTTTGCAGATATTTCATGGGTGCAGAATATTCTGTCCGGCGTCCGCGTGGCAGTGTGTGTGCTGATTTTCAGTTCTGTAATCAAGCTGGGAAAAAAGGCATTGAAGGACTGGATGACATGGGGGCTTTTTATCATAGTATTTTTAATCTCATTGTTTACAAATATATCAAATGTTCTGTTGGTGATTGCAGTCGGTGTACTGGGAATTGCGGCTGGGAAAGTGAAGGGTGAGAAGAAATGATACTATTACAATTGTTTTATGAATTTATGAAAGTAGGCCTGTTTGCCATCGGCGGAGGGCTGGCTACCCTGCCCTTCTTATATGAAATGCAGGAAAAGACAGGTTGGTTTACGGTAGGTGATATATCCAACATGGTAGCAGTATCCGAATCCACACCGGGGCCTTTGGGGGTCAACATGGCAACCTATGTGGGATATGTTATAGCAAAGCCGTTTGGAGGATTGATAGCTACGCTGGGATTGATTTTTCCGTCCATTATTGTTATCACAATTATCTCATTCTTTTTAAAGAAATTCCAGGAAAGCAAAACAGTAAAGGATGCAATGAAAGCGTTAAAGGCTGCATCAGTTGCCCTGATCAGCGTAGCAGGCGTCGGAGTCATGCAGGTGGCTTTTCTTGGTTCGCAAAAAGCAGAGAGTCTTGCATTTGTTCAGGATATTTTATGGAAAAATGTGCTTTTGGCAGTTGTCATCATAGCGGTGATGAAGATCAGCAAAAAGAGTCATCCTATTTTGCTGATTGTGATTGCCGGTGTGGCCGGATTTGTATTTAAAATGTAACAGAAATGGTTTCCAAAAGGTTTAGGATGTGGCCGCAATTTCTCGTCAGGAGAGATTGCGGCTTTTTGCGTGGCAATAAAGAGAAGTAATAGAAATAAATTATAATTTTTTGAACACAGAAAAAAATATTTGTTGTTGAATAGTTATATTACAGAGTATATACTAATAGAATAAAAGTATTTAAAATAGTTATTGAAATGGTGATTTTATGAAAAAATTGGATGTTGCGAAATCAATTATAAAAAAAAGTGGTGGTATTGCAAAGACAGCGCAATTAAACGATGCGGGAATACAGAATTCTGAAATTGCAAAAATGTGTGAAAATGGAAAGATAGAGAGAATTAAACATGGATATTATCAAATAGCTGATACAATGGAAGTGTCTGAGGAAAAGATGATAGCCACATTCTTGCAGGAAGGGATTGTGTGTATGGAATCTGCGTTGTTTCATTACGGATATAGCGATAAAACTCCTTTGGTATGGACTATTGCAGTGCCGAGAACAATAACTCGCACAAAACTTAAAATTGCTAATTTGGCATATAAAGTTTATTTTGTACAAAATGATAAGCTTACATTAGGTAAAACAGAGGGGGTGTTTAATGGGGTAAGCCTTCCGGTTTATGATAGAGAGCGTACAATTTGTGATTGTTTCAAATATAGATCTAAAATGGATAGCGAAGTTTTTAATAAGGCAATCAATGCTTATGTTTTGGACGAAGAGAAGAAACTTGGAAATCTTTCAAGATACGCAAAGGAAATGAGAGTGTATAAAAAAGTTACTGAATTGATGGAGGTAATGCTGAATGGGTGATGCGGCAGCTTCAGTGCTTGCAAGGCTAAAGAATAAAGCAAAGGAAAGTGGCAGAAGTTATCAGTTGTGCTTGCAGCTATTTTGTCAGGAAGAGTTTTTAAGAAGACTTGAAAAGTCAAAATATGTGGGAAATTTAGTGTTAAAAGGGGGCCTGTTTATTTATTCATTGACTGCATTTGATAGTAGGGTAACTATAGATGTGGATTTTTTGTTAAGGAAGATTCCTAATACTCCGGAACAGCTAAGGAGTATTGTTGAAGAAATTATAGCAGTTGAGACGGGCAATGATTTCATATTTTTTGAAATAAAGGATGTGGCACCGATAGCGGTTACTAAGAAATATGCTGGTGTTGGTGTGACAATGCTGGCAAAGATTAAGAATACCCGGACGCCGTTTAGTATTGATTTTGGTGTGGGAGATGTGATTGTTCCCAAGCAAGAAAAACGTAGAATACCAACGCAGTTAGAAGGGTTTGATGCGCCGGTTATTAATACGTATTCTATCGAGACTACAGTGGCAGAGAAACTAGATGCAATTTTATCGTTAATGGAATTCTCAAGTAGAATGAAGGATTATTATGATATTTATTATCTTTCTCACAAGTTTGATTTTGATGGAAAGGTATTGTGTGAGGCGATAAGTAAGACATTTAAAAACCGTGGGCATAATTTTACATTAGAGCAGTTTCGGCATATTATGACGTTTGATACAGATGATGGGATGCAGAAAAAGTGGAAAGCATTTGCTAAAAAAATAGATGTGAAAATGGATGAGTTCTCAGTGATTTTGCAAAGTATTAATGCTTTTTTATGTGAACCGTATGCGGCTATTATAGATGGACAGATATTTGAGAAACAGTGGTATACGAATGAAGGGAAATGGGATTTAAGCAGGCCTTTATGCCAATAGTAAAAGTAGAAGGAGCGTTGTGTCATGGAAATGTATGTGGGTCTTACAGATTTTGAGTGGTATACGTTTCAGATGAATAAAAAATATGATGAGTTAAATTTCTGGAGGCCTGGAACAACATCTTTTAAAGCACTGCAGCCAAATGATATTTTTTTATTTAAATTGAAAAAGCCCTATTATGCAATTGTTGGTGGTGGATATTTTGTTGGTTACTCGCAGCTACCATGTGATGTTGTATGGGAAATGTTTGGCAGTAAAAATGGTACAGAAAATGAACAGGTATTTTATAAAAGAGTGTTGGATTATAAGCGAAAAAACAATATGAATTTAAACAACTTGAATATTGGTAGTATTGTTTTAACAGAGCCGTTCTTTTTTGAGCAAAAAGACTGGATAAAACCGATGAATGATTGGTCAGACAGCATTGTGCAAGGAAAAAAATACAATATCAATATAGGTGAAGGAAAGCGGGTCTATGAAGAAGTTCTGGCAAGGATATATAACCATAATACAGTCAGCACTGATAATAATCATGTTGTGGCCGATAGAATGGTAAAGTATTATGAGGCAATGACAAAACACCGCATTGGGCAAGGTGCGTTTAGAGTTATTGTGACTAATGCATATTTGAGAAAATGCGCAATTACGGGTGAGAAGGTATTGCCGGTGTTACAAGCGGCGCATATAAAGGCTTTTTCTGAGGGGGGACCCAATGACTTAAATAATGGTATGCTGCTGCGGTCAGATGTTCATACATTATTTGACAAAGGGTATATTACAATTGATACGGACTATTATGTTGATATTAGTAAACATTTGAAAGAAGAGTTTGGGGAAAGTGAGAGCTATGACAGGTATCATGGAAAACGTATTGAGAACTTGCCTGTTCGAAAAGAAGATTATCCGTTGAAAGAATATTTGCAATGGCACAATGATAATGTATTTAAAGGATAAGGGAAAGGATAATGGATACAAAACAGAACACAAGCAATTCTTGTTTGAAAAATGGTAGAGGATTTGGCTAAGGGTAAATCAAATGATTGAGAACTGTACCGCTACTGAAAGACAGAGGTCATATGAGCAGTTAATTGGTGGTAGAACGATGATTGTAGAATTTTGAGGAAGAGATAAAATGAGGAAACTATATTGCTTTGAACCATGGATTTTTATTCTTTTCGGCTTGTTTCACCTACATAGAATATGGGGATTGATCGACAGAAATTCATATGCATTATTCTGGATTGAGGTATTGGAAGAAAGAGGCATATTTTATTATCTGCTAATGGGAATATTGGCAGTGCTCTGCATGTTGGGGATCATAACATTTTTCAGAAATATGCGGTGTAATTATTTGTGGAGGTGGATTTACATATTTGGCGGTGGGTATGTATTGTTTGATTTATTTGCAATAGCAATGGGATTACAGTTCTGGCACGATTGGTTGATGGCAATGTTTGATGTAACTTCACCTTATTGGAATCTGCTCTGGGGTGGATTTGCCGTTATGGGTGGTGCGGTATTTGTGCTGGGCTGTGTATTGTTGAAAAATAAAATAAGACACATATGAAAGCAAACTTTTAAATTGAGGAGTCATATGAATATTTTAGAACTTTGTGAAGGAATCAATTTACAACCTGAAATGAAAAAGTAGGTGGCGGCTTTTGCCGAAAGCTTTGCCTGAAAATACTTCTTTGCAAAGAAATATGAAAAAGCATATCCTGTCAGGCGGCGTAATCCGAAACTCGTATGGAAAGCTATGTAAGTAAAAACAAACTTTAAAGAGTATTTCTCTGGCTGTTTAAACAATTGACGGTAATGTAAACGGACGATATAATTGTGATATAGCAATTCGCAGAACATATGCATAGAATAAGATGTTCTGCTTGTTTTTCTATGTGAAAACATTTTGAAACGGAGAAAATCATGAAATTATCAGAGCTTTCAGTATATAATCCCATCACAATACAATGTCATGACAATCCTGATGCAGATGCTATTGCTTCCGGCTATGCATTATATGCCTATTTTCAAAGCATGGGAAAAGATGTGCGCATCATTTATTGTGGCAGAAACAAGATACAAAAGCCTAATCTTCTTTTGATGCTTGAGAATCTGAATATACCGATTTTATATATAGAGAATACCTCTTCATTTTGCGAAAAGGAACCGGACGGAAAGCTGCCGGGCTTATTGATTACCGTAGACTGCCAATACGGAGCAGGCAATGTGACCAAAATTCCTGCGCAGCAGGTGGCGATCATCGATCATCATCAGGTGGAAATCCGGGATGTGGAGAAGAGTGAGATCAATCCCAATCTGGGAAGCTGTGCTACCTTAGTCTGGAGCATGCTTCAGGAAGCCGGGTACAAGATAAGCGATACAAAGCTGGGAACAGCATTATATTACGGACTTTACACGGATACCAATCAATTTTCGGAGATATATAATCCGTTGGACATGGATATGCGTGAAGCGCTCCCTTGTGAAAAGTCGCTAATTACCCTGTTCCGCAATTCGAATCTCTCTTTAAAGGAGATGGAAATTGCAGGAGTGGCAATGATACGAAACATTTACAATGATGACTACAAGTACGGTATCATCAAATCCCAGCCGTGTGATCCGAATATCCTGGGTCTGATCAGTGATTTCTTTAATCAGGTGGCGGCAGTTAATTGCTGCGTTGTTTATAATGAACAAAAGGATGGATACAAATTTTCAGTCCGAAGCTGTGTGAAGGAGGTGCAAGCCAATGAGCTGGCGGCTTTTCTGGCAGAGGGAGTAGGCTCCGGTGGCGGACACAGGGAGAAGGCGGGCGGCTTTATCAATAAGACACTTTATGAAGAGGTATATCCCACGCTGCACTCGGAGGCATTTTTCAGTGAGCGGATGAATGACTATTTTGATCATTGCCAGATTATCTATGCCAAAGATTATGATATTGATATCACTGGAATGCAGTCCTATGTGAAGAAAAAGGTACCTCTTGGTTATGTGGATGCAACCGATGTGTTACCTGTTGGAACGCCTATTACCATTCGTACCTTAGAGGGTGATGTGGATATGGTGGTGGAAGATGGGCTGATGATTATGATCGGCGTGAAAGGAGAGGTACATCCTAACATCAGGGAGAAATTTTTGAGATCCTATGAGGCGACTCAGGAGTCTTACTCTGAGTATAAAGATCATGTACACTGCAAGACGGCATATGAGCCTACCATTCACAACAGAGCCACTGGGGAAGTGCTGAAACTGGTAAATTATGCGAAAGTATGCATATCCAACGGCGGAACGCATATCCATGCAAGAGAATTAACCGAAAGAGTTAAGGTATTTACTGCATGGGACAATGAAAAATATACGGTGGGCAAAGCCGGGGATTATCTGGCGGTACAATGTGATGACAAGCATGATATTTATGTGGTGGAAAGAGATATTTTCTTTAAAACCTATGAGAGAGATGATGCACATTCGTAAACCATATTTATTTTTACGGTTTAATAGATTTTAGATTAAAAGCTTTATATAAAAGGCCTTTCAGCGGTTGCAACCTTAAATTGCGTAGTTGCAGCCGCATTTTGATAGATTTCGCAAAAATTCAAAGGGGAAGAAAGGGAACCGGATGATCCAAGAGGAATTTTATCCTGCATGGGTAGAGATTGAGACGGAAGAGGAAGACTGACATGGAGAATAGACAGATATTTGAACTGATGAAATTTCTTGATTTAGGTGAAATAGCGGAAGACCCCGATGAAGTCACAGGCGGTTTGCTCCATAAAATGTACCGTGTGGCCACATCGAAGGGACTTTTTGCGGTTAAGGTGCTGAATAGGGAGATTATGAAAAGACCTGATGCACTTAGGAACACCATAAACTCCGAAAAAATAGCCGCTGCTTTCAGTGACAGCATTCCTGTGGCCGCTTCATTGGAAATCCGGGGAAGACAAATTCACGAATTAAACGGATGCTATTATATGGTTTTTCATTGGCTGGAGGGACAATCTGTTTTTCCCCCTGATATCAGTGAAAAAGAATGTGCGGTTATAGGGGATATTCTGGGAAAGATGCATCATAGGAATATCAGGCTGGAAGGAATAGAGTCGGAGCCAGATACCGGATGTCTCTATGATTGGGAGGAATATCTGCTTGCAGCCAAAGAAAAGGAGGTGCAGACCGGCGGGTGGCTGACTCAATATGAGAAAGCAATCAAAGATCTTATTACGTGGAATGAAGCAGCAGGTAAAGCGCAGGAGACTCTTGCAAAAAATATGGTAATCAGTCATAGGGATTTAGACCCTAAAAATGTGATGTGGAAAGACGGAAGGCCTTATATAATTGATTGGGAGGCAGCAGGGTATAGTAATCCTTATCAGGAGTTTTTGGAAGTAATCAATTATTGGGCGGACGATGGAAAAGGCGGCCTAAACCAAAGCAGATTTGATGCGATACGGAAGGCATATGAAAAGCATATGAGTCTGGCGCAGGTAAGTTGGGATGAGGTATTTGCCGGAGGCTGTCTGGGCACGCTGGGGTGGCTTGCATATAATGTCAGGCGAGCCTTGGGAATTGAGGCTTCGGATGATGAGGAAATCAGGTTAGGCGAAGAGCAGGTAAAGGGAACGATCAGGGAGTTATATTGCTATCAGGGAAGAATAGCGCTGATTAAGGATTGGTTAGAAGATGATTGCTAGAAGCATATAGAGGAGAAGTACCATGTACCGGATTATAAAAAATGTGAAAGAGGACGATCAGCTGCGTGCAAGCTTTAACAAATTGGCAGAGGAAACCTTTGGATTAAACTTTGAAAACTGGTATCAAAACGGGTTTTGGAATGAGAAGTATATCCCTTATTCTATAGTGAAGGATAATACCGTAATTTCCAATGTTTCCGTTAATATCATGGATATGCTTTGGGATGGGCAGCTGAAACATTTTATACAGCTGGGTACGGTTATGACGGATAAGGCCTATCGGGGGCAGGGAATGATCAGGCAGATTATGAAGGAGATTGCCGCCGATTACGAAAAGAAGACAGACGGCATGTTCTTGTTTGCCAATGACAGTGTGCTTGATTTTTATCCTAAATTCGGCTTTGTAAAGGCAAAGGAGTATCAATACTCCCGGGAGGTAGATTCGCAGCAGGAGGCAGCCTGCGTTTCGGTTCCCATGAAAAATAAGAATGACTGGAGCAAAATGGAAAGCAGGATAAAGAACAGCCGGTTCCGTGGAAGGTTTGATATGGTGAACAATAGTGATCTGATCATGTTCTATTTGTCACAATTCATGCAGGAGAATGTTTTCTATGTGGAAAAAAGTGACGCCTATGTGGCAGCGGAAGTGGAGGCTGATGAGGTGTTCCTGCATGCTGTCTTTTCAGAGCAGCCGGTGGAGCCGGAGGATGTGATTCCTGCCTTTGGAAAAGAGATCAAAAGGGTTACATTGGGATTTGTGCCGCAAAATACAGAAAAGTATCAGTGTACGGAGCGGCATGAGGAGGATACCACACTATTTGTCAAGGGATTTGATTTTGAAAGTGGGAAGCTGATGTTTCCGACCCTGTCACATGCGTAAATGTATATTGTTCAGCGAATATAATTTGACAAAATCAAATACTTTGTTATAATGAACTTATAAAAGGTGCTGCCCGTAAAGCAAACGGTTCACCTTAGTTAATAGTTACTTGTCAAAAAGCAATCTATTCCTTGGTCGGGCGGTTGCTTTTTTGATATTTATGTTTCCTGCAGGATTGGTTGATACTGATTAAAGTAACCATTATACTGATGATGGTTACTGCAATACCAACGATACTTACTGCTGTTTCGAATACCATATCTTGTACCTTTCGCATTATTTTCCATATGTATACCTCCTTTAAAGAAATGGAAGTTCTCAAAATGTACTCATTTTGGCAAAAGGTGAACCGCTTACCGTTTAGACAGCACTCTATAAATATTATATTTTAGAAAAAACAATAAGTCAATAAAGAGATAATATTATAACAATAAAACAAATATACCGCAGGGCAAATATTGTGAGAAAATTTACTTGCATTTCTTTCATAGTCAGTAAGTAGAAAAAATGCTAAATTTATGATAGGATATGAGCAGCGGCTAATTTGAATTTTGAGGTGGAAAACGTGTTAGTATATTTTTCTTTTGGATGCGCTATAATTACATTTTTTATGTGTTTATTACATTTGCTATTAACTCTTGGTTTCCCGCTTGGGGAATATGTACTTGGTGGAAATAACAGAATAATACCAAAAGAAAAAATAGTAATGATACCTTCTTCCATTATAGGCTTTATTTGTAGTCTTTTAACACTTGTACTAAGCTGATAAATGAAGAAGGTTTCAGGCGCTGCTTGAGATGAATGAGGGAGATTAATGAAAATTGACCGCCTGATAGGCATTATCACCACTTTACAGCAGAATAAAAAAGTAACGGCTCCCTTTCTTGCGGAAAAGTTTGAGGTTTCAAGGCGCACCATCAACAGGGATATTGAAGCCATATGCCGTGCAGGCATTCCGATTGTCACGACCCAGGGAAAAGATGGCGGTATTTCTCTTATGGACGGGTTTTCCTTTGATACGACGGTGTTTACTAAGCAGGAGCTGGCGGCCATATTTACCGGACTGAAAACCCTTGACAGTGTTTCTCATTCACCTAAGGCGGAGCGGATTGCGCAGAAAATCGGCGGTAATTCTGCCGTTACCTTATCTGAACATATGCTGATAGATCTTTCCTCCTTTTATAAGGATGATCTGGCAGCCAAGATGGAGCAGATCAAATCAGCTATCAGGGAACAATTGTGCATTTCGTTTCATTACTATTCCAATAAGGGTGAGACAGACAGGATGATAGAGCCCTATTTGATTGTTTTTAAATGGTCTGACTGGTATGTGTTCGGGTTCTGCAGGCTGCGACAGGACTTCCGCATGTACAAGCTGCGCCGGCTGTGGGAGCTAAGTATAACCGGGGAGAGCTTTGAAGCCCGGAGCATACCGGAGGAAAAGCTGCATTTTGGCTCAAATATGACAGACGATTATTTCATTACGGCGATTTATGATGAGTCGGTGAAGTATAAGCTTGTGGAAGAATACGGACCATATTCCTTTCAGGTAATGGAAAATGGGCAGTTATACACCAGATGGGGCTTTACTGATCCAGACAGGGCGGTGTCATGGTTTTTGGGATTTGGGGATAAGGTTCAGGTGACGGAGCCGCCGGAAATGGTGGATAGAATGAAAGCTGCAACATGGGCGGCAGCACTAAAATATTCTCAAACATGACATACAGGTGTCGTGTTTACTGTGGTATTCTAAGAAAAAAGGAGGTTTTTCCTATGGTTGATTCTCGTTGTGGACTGCATTGTACAGGCTGTGAGTATAAGGATACCTGTAATTGTGGAGGTTGTATTGAAACAAACGGGCATCCTTTTCACGGTGAATGTCCTGTTGCAGTCTGCTGTCAGAACAGAGGAATTGTGCATTGCGGTGAATGTCCTGATATTCCATGTGAATTATTGACACGATACTCCTGCGATCCCGAGCAGGGAGATCATCCTCACGGGGCAAGAATTGAACAGTGTAAAATCTGGAGAGAGGAACAGAAATCATAAGTGTTTGAATTTGGGAAAGGACAGGACGTGATATGAACAAAGCTAAGATTACAGGGCTTCGCATGGAGAGACAGTTTCTTACGAAGAAGGCTGATGAGGAGGAGTACATACAGCTTTACCGTGATATGCAGCCGGGACAAAATGTGTATTGGAACGGCTTTGGACAGCCGCCGGTCTTGTCCTTTCGGGCTGCCTTTGATGATATTGAATTTAATCGTAAAAGACAGGAGAGGCGGGAATTGATAAAAGGAAGATTTGCCGGTGGGAATCTGGGATGGATTGTTCCCGAGGATTTGGAGCTTTTTATTGCACTTTATCAAAAACCGCTGATAAGGCCTTCTGAAATACAGCTGCAGATTTTAAAGATTATTGAATATTTAGGACCTCTTAATATTCAGCAGATGAAAGAGGAAACGGGTTTTCTGGTAAAGGAAATTACTCCGGCACTGCATAGGCTGCAGGAGGCTTTCCTTCTTTATGAGGATCAGTATGACGGGGAGTGGGATCGCAGCTGGTATCCTTTTGAAGAGATGTTTCCTGACATAGAGAGGAATAAGTATTCCCGCATGGAAGCTTTACAGATAGTATTACAGCGTTTTGCCTATCGTCAGGTGTGGTTTGAACCGGAAATGGCCAAATCCTTTTACAAGCTCCCGGCTAAAGAGGTGAAAGCTGCTATTGCGGCTTTGGTTTCCAAAGGAACTATGGTAGAGCATGAGGGCGGATATCTTTTAAAGGAGGACAGGGAGCTATTGGAGGATTACGTCCCTAAGCCTCTTCACTTTGTATATGCCGTTCATCGAAACGATTTTCTTTATAAGACATTGGAACCTGCGCTGAAAGTGCAAATAAAGCCCTTATGCGAGACGTTAAAATACGATCATGAACCGCTGCAGTATCTGCTTATTGACGGGGAATTTCATGGAGCGTGTGTAGGGCGCTTCCGCAACGGCCCTTATGATTTAAATGATGTTGTCTGTGATCTGCCTAATGCCATAGAGCGGAGGGAAGAGATTATTGAGGCGGTAAAAAGTGTAAATTTTGGGCATCTGCCCCAGCGGTTTAATGGGGAGAGGCTTATAATTAACAAAAGTAGAAGCAATCCCTGAATATCCATGGTATAATGGAAACAAGGGGGATAAAGTAATGCTAAAAATACGGAAACATTATATTGACAATCTTCGGAATATAACGATTTTGTTGTTGTTTCCGGTACATACGTTTATGATCTGGAATAATTTCGGTTCCGGGTTTTATATCTGGTTAGGGGAAAACAAAATCTTAAGCACGCTGATTGTTCTGGTGAATTCCTGGTTTATGCCTATACTTTTCGTCCTGGCGGGAATGAGTGCGCGATATGCACTGCAGCTAAGAACGGTTAAGGAGTTTGCAGTGCAGAGAGTTCATAAGCTGTTGATCCCGTTTATAAGCGGGATAATATTTCTTGTACCGTTTCAGACGTTGTATGCCCGAAAATTTTCTGATAAGTATAACGGCGGGCTTTTGGAAAACTGGAAGTACTTTTTTACTCATCTTACCGATTTTAGCGGGTATGATGGTGCATTTACTCCGGGGCATCTGTGGTTTATCCTGTTTCTGTTTCTAATATCCATGCTTGCCTTGCTTCTATTCCGTGTTTTACCATATGAAAAGCTTTCCGACAAGGTGGAGAAAGCTCCGGCATTCGGAATACTTCTTCTGTTTATTCCCATATGGCTTATGTATTATTTGGGGAATTTCGGAGGGTTCAGCCTGGGAAAGGATTTGGCGCTTTATTTGATGGGATATTATGTGTTAAGTAATGACCTTGTTATAGAAAAGCTGGAAAAGAACATAAGGTATCTTGCGGGGCTGTGCGCTGTGGGAACAGTGGCGCTGGTAGTGATGTATTACAATTTTTCTTACTATGGGGATTTGTGGATCAATTATATCGGATGGAACAGTATTTTGGTTCTGCTTGTTTTGGGAAAACGGTTTTTGAATAAGCGGACATGGTTTACGGAATATTTTAATAAGGCATCTTATCCTGTCTATATTTTGCATCAATCTATTTTAGTTGTGTTGGCTTATTATATAATACAAATAAGTTCGAGTACGTTGGCGCGGGTATTTGGGATTTGTGTCGGAAGCTTTGGGGTTACGGTATTGGCATATCACATCATCAGACTGATACCGTTTATAAGGAAAATGGTAGGAATAAAATGATTAGATAAAGGAGGCATTTACATGTTGTTAAAGGACAAGGTTGCAATCATCACAGGAGGAAGCAGGGGAATTGGTTACGCTACGGTGGAGGCTTTCCTTAAGGAAGGGGCCACGGTAGTATTATGCGGCAGCAGGCAGGAAACCGCAGATCAGGCGGCGGCGAAGCTGAAAGAAGCTTTTCCGGAAGCTGCGGTGGAAGGAATTTGGCCTAAGCTGTCCGATTATAATGAGGTCAAGGCTGCCTTTGATCAGGTGGTACAGAAATACGGACGTATTGATATTCTGGTGAACAATGCGGGAATGTCGGAGAGTACGCCCTTTTCTTCCTACACAGAGGAAACCTTTGATAAGGTTATGGATTTGAATGTAAAGAGCGTTTATAACTGTACGAAAGCGGTAAGTGAGTATATGACCGGACAGGGGAGCGGTGTTATCCTGAATACCTCTTCCATGGTAAGTATATATGGCCAGCCTGCAGGAATGGCTTACCCTACTTCTAAATTTGCGGTAAACGGAATTACATTGTCTTTGGCCAGGGAACTTGGACCGAAGGGGATCCGTGTCAATGCGGTTGCTCCGGGGATCACCTATACGGATATGATGAAAGCAGTTCCTAAGGAGGTTATTGATCCCCTGATTGCGCAGATACCTCTGCGCCGCATCGGTCAGCCCGAGGATATTGCCAATGCCTTTGTTTTTCTGGCTTCCGAGAAGGCATCCTATATTACCGGCGTAGTGCTCAGCGTAGACGGTCTGGCACGGAGCTAAAGAAGGTGATTGGGGGGATGGCAGTGCTGAGAAAAATAAAAAATTTCTTTAAGACGGATGAAAGATATAGAGAGCAGCTTGATGAGTATGATAAGCTGGATGGTCTGTTGGCAATTTTGTATTTTGTACTTTTTATGGCGGCTTATTATTTTATGGGCTGTATGATGCAAAAGAGTGGCATTTATCTGGGGCTGTACTGTAATATTGTTCTTGCCCTGCTGCCTATCGGTGTTGTTCTGCTAAGGAAGCAGAAGCTTTCATCCTTAGGTCTTACCGGAGGCAAAATAAAACAGGCGGTTTTATTCTCCGGAGTTTTAGGCGTGTTATTTTTAGCCGCAGGCGGTATCCTGCCGGGAGTATTGGCCGGGGCCAAGTTTAATCAATTAACTGTCATCCTTTACAATATATTTTATTACTTTATCATTATCGGTTTGGTGGAGGAGATTGCATTTCGGGGCTTTATCCAGACCAGAATTTACGGACTTATCAAAAACGACATAGCTGCTGTTCTTGTAACAGCAGTTATGTTTGCGTTGATGCATATTCCCTTTCAAATGGCTGTACATCAAATGAACTTTGGTCAATATTTTATGACGGTTTTTATTGGGAATATGCCTTTCTTGCTTTTATGGCATATCGTTTTTAATTTTATGCAGCGAAAGTTTAACTCTGTTTATGGAAACACAATTTTGCATGGATTTATGGATCTTTGTTCGGGATTGTTTTGATTTATCAGTAGAATGATGAGGATTTACTGTGGTATACTACATAGTACATAATCAGGCAGCTATGAGAAAGGAAACAGCAATTATGAAGCAGGAGTATTTGGAAAGATTTCGTGAAGATTTAAATGAATTTTATGACATGACGGGTAAGTTTTACCGGAAGGAAATAACCGTGCCGGAGTATAAATCCTTTTCCGGCGGCTTCGGCAGCTATGCACAGAGGGGTGGAGAGCGAAGTATGCTGCGGCTCCGTCTGGCATGTGGGGAAATCAACAAGGAAAATCTGAAATTTATTAAAGACAGCATTGAAAAATACAATATTGATATGGTGCATCTTACCACCTGTCAGACCGTGCAGGTGCACAACCTGACGGAAAAGACAGTCTGCGCACTGGTGGCGGAGGCTTTCGATCACGGTATTATCACCAGAGGAGGCGGAGGGGATTTTCCCAGAAACGTTATGTGTTCTCCACTTTCGGGAGTAAGGGACGGGGAATACTTTGATGTGGTTCCCTATGCCAGGGAAGCGGCAGATTATCTGCTTTCCTTCATCGGAAAGGTGAAGCTCCCCAGAAAGCTGAAGGTATGCTTTCAGAACAGTGAAGAAAATGAGGTGCATGCAACCTTCCGTGATATGGGCTTTGTTGCAACCCCCAATCATACCTTTGACGTTTATATTGCAGGCGGCCTTGGGATTAAGCCTATGTTCGGCGTACAGGTTGTAAAGGATTTGGAGCCGTCCAAAATTCTTTATGCGATTAAATCCATGGTGGATGTATTTACGGAGTATGGTAATTACGAGAAGCGTTCCGCTTCCAGAAGCCGTTTCCTGCAGGAGACTCTTACACCGGAAGGGCTGAAAAAGGTATTTGAGGACAAGCTGGAGACTAATCTTGCTGATGAAAACCTTGACATTACCGTATCAGAGGATGACGAAGGGTTGACAGCAAAGAGCTTAAAGGCGTCGAAGGAAGATGACGGAGCGACAGATGAGGCATGGCAGAAGCTGCTTGCGGGCAAAAGAGTGATTCCACAAAGGCAGGAAGGACTTTATGCGGCAGCCTATCACCCGGCAGGTGGAAAACCAAAGCCCTCTTTCTTTGGTGCGCTATATGATTTAATAGAAGAGATGGATGAGGTGAAGATCCGTCTTACTCCTGACCAGGGCATGTATGTGATCAACCTGACAAGGCAGGAGGCTATGAAGGTTCTGGAGCTGACAGCAGATGATAAGGGCACGGCTTTTGAGCGTTCTACCGCATGTATCGGGGCCGATGTATGTCAGGTGGGAATAGGAAAGTCCCAGGTACTTTTGCAGGCCTGTCTGGACAGAGTAAGGAAGGAGAATTTCGCAGACGGCGTACTTCCCGCTGTTCATATTTCCGGTTGTCCTTCTTCCTGTGCAGCCCATCAGACAACGCTTTTGGGCTTTCGAGGGGGCATGAAGCAGACACCGGAAGGACCGAAGCCGGCCTTTGCAGTCTATGAAAACGGCTGCGATCTGGAAGGGAAGGAGCGGTTCGGAAAGGAACTGGGCGTGATGCTGGAAAGAGATATTCCTGAATTTCTTGTGGATCTGGGAAAGACCGTAGCAGAAAAGAATATGACATACCTGGAGTTCCAAGACAAATATCCTGATGAAACAGCGAAGGTGGCCGGAAAATATCTTTGATATGGGCGTTCTACGATAAGAAGACAGGGACTGTCCGGCAGTAGAAATAAGAAGTTTATTGACAGAAGGGAAGGGTGAAAATGGAAACAGGTGCAGCAAAAGAAGGATATATCCAGTCGGATATTCATGTGACGAAGTACACAGACTGTTATGAGAATCGAAAGGCTGCGGCGCAGACCATGATCTATGACGGAATGAGGCAGCGCCAGTCGCTGGATGGACTGTGGCATTACGGTATTGATCAGTATGATACCTGCCTGAGAGCCAAGTGGTATGAAGAGAAGTATTATGACGATAACGGATTACAGCTTCCGGTGGATTTTTCCTTTGATGAATGGCCGGTTATGCAGCTCCCCTGCTGCTGGAATTTGGTGAAGCCTGAGCTTTTCCTGTATGAGGGAAGCATGGTGTTTACACGAAAATTTCTTTTACAGCCGAAGGAAGGGGAACGGATTTATTTAAAGATCGGTGCGGCCAACTATATATGCAGGGTTTTTATCAATAAGAAATTTGTGGGAATGCACAGGGGCGGTTCCACGCCTGCTTATTTTGACATTACGGATTATGTGGATAAGGAAAACCGTATTGTGATTACTGTGGACAATACCAGACGTTCCACGCAGGTGCCTATGGAAAATACAGACTGGTTTAATTATGGCGGAATTTACAGAAGCATGGAGCTTTTCTTTGTTCCTGACGTATTTATCAGGGACATGAGTGTTTCCCTGGACGGAGGTGACAGGACCTACCGGACAATCCGGTTAAAGCTTAAGATATCACAGCCGGTAGACGGGCAGGCAAGATTTTGTATTCCGGAGCTTTCCGTAGACGAATTGGTGGAAATTAAGGATGGCGTGGGAGAATTAAGCATTGCCGCTGCGCCCAGACTTTGGGAGCCGGATAACCCGGTGCTGTATGATGTGGAAGCCCGGTTTGGGGAGGATGCCTTAAGTGATCGAATCGGATTTCGGGATATCCGGGTGGAGAAGAATAAAATTCTGTTAAACGGCCAGGAGATTTTCCTTAGAGGCGTCAGCTGCCATGAGGAGAGTGTTGCAAACGGAAAAGCGCTTACCGATCAGGAGCGGATGGAAACGATTAAAATTGCCAGGGAGCTGGGATGTAATTTTATGCGTTTGGCGCATTATCCTCATCATGAAAACATGGCAAGACTGGCAGATGAACTGGGGCTGTTACTATGGGAGGAGATACCGGTATATTGGGCAATTGACTTTGACAATGAAGCTACATATGAGGATGCAGAAAACCAGCTTTTGGAATTGATTGAACGGGACAAAAACCGGGCCAGCGTCATTATCTGGTCAGTAGGAAATGAAAATCTGGATACCGAGAGCAGATACCGCTTTATGAGCAGCCTTGTAAGAACGGCCAAAAAGGCGGATTCCGGAAGGCTTGTTTCCGCTGCCTGTCTGGTTGACCATGAAATTAATATTATTAATGACAGGCTGGGAGACTGTCTGGATATTATCGGTATCAATGAATATTGCGGGTGGTATCAGCCGGATTTTGAAAAGCTCCCCGATCTTTTACAGAAGAGTAACCCGGATAAGCCGGTGATAATTACGGAGTTCGGTGCAGATGCAAGACCGGGACACAGGGGCAGTATCACAGAGAAGTGGACGGAGGACTGTCAGGCACATATTTACAGGCAGCAGGTTGCTACCCTGGAGAAGATTCCTTATGTGCAGGGAATGACTCCATGGATTTTGTATGATTTCAGGTGCCCCAGAAGACTGAGCATGCTCCAGAACTATTATAATTTAAAGGGCTTATGCAGCGCAGATAAAAAGAGCAGAAAGCTGGCATTTTCCGTGCTGCAGGAGTTTTATCACAGGAAAAGTAAGGGAAATTAATATTCCACCGTATATTTTCCGCCTGCATGCCATTTGATTTTAAGAGGCTCCAGGTCATATTCCGCTGTAAGGGAGACGGTAAAGCTTGCCATCCCTCCTTTCACACATTCCTTTTCGGTTTGGGCGCTGATATAATTGCCAATGGAATAATAAATCAGCATCTTATGTCCGTCATGGGATTCCATGACCTCATAGGGCTGCAGCATATGCGGATGAGTGCCAATCACTACATCCGCTTTGCTTTCCAGAAATATCTGTGCCCATTTTTTCTGAAAATCATCAACCGTTTCGGAATTTTCCGTGCCCCAATGAACTAAAACAATGACAAAATCTGTCTCTGATCTTGCTTTGGCAATATCATTCCTGATTTGGGTTTTATCTTCCAGCAGATGAACCATATTCGGATTTTCTTCCGGTACTTTTATGCCGTTCGTTCCGTATGTGTAGTTAAGAAGCGCGAAGCGGATACCGTTCTTTCGGAGAATTTCATAAGGATGGTATTCTTTCTCATCTGCTGTCTGAATGCCAAGGCACAGGATGCCCTGTGAATCAAAGAAGTCCCTGGTAATCTGAATGCCTTCCGCTCCTCTGTCCAATATATGGTTGGTTGCACAGGTCACGACATCAAAGCCTGCATTTGCAATAGCCCTTCCCACATTAAGAGGCGTGCCGAATCTTGGGTAATCGCCATACAGGGATGAGCGGTCCACAAGGGGCGTCTCCTGGTTGATCACAGCAATATCGCTGGCAGAGATCATTTCCTCCATATTTTCAAACAAAAACCCAAATTCTTCGTCGTTTTGCAGGCCATATCTGTACAGCGGCTCATGAATCAGGTTGTCACCAAATACGGTAAAAGAAACATCCGTATCCTCTTTTGCAAACCCCCATGAATCCCATACCCAGCTGCTTATTTGTTCTTCCCGGTCCGTAAGCAGAAGATGACAGGGGGAAGAGCTTTCCTCTTTTACGGAAAGGGAAACAACATCCTGCCCGATGTAGGAGGACA
>JAUNGK010000149.1 GCA_030524555.1 Bacillota bacterium
AATTTATACAAACATAAAGCCAAAAATGTCATTCTGCATGAAATCGTAACCGGCATTATCTTCTGATGAATTAAACGAAATGAACTTAAGTGCTGATATCTATCAGGTGGTTATCTATGAAAAATTCAGCACCAATCCGGGAGATATATGCTATAGTTTTGCAGATCTGCTTAAAATTACCAACAAGGGAAATCATACCTTTGAACATTTTGAGGAAGAAGGAAATGAAGTAATCCTTTTAAAAGGCAGCTTTGCCTTGTCCAAATTTCAAAATTTCTTATCTCACTATGAACAAAACCCTCCCCAGCCCGGAAGTCCTTTGGACTCCCTGTTTCTGGCCTTTGGACGCCCTGTCCATAGTCTGGATGAAATTTATTTGTCCTACGAGGAAGCTTCCACTCTCTGCAAGCGGAGATTCTTCTGCATGCAGGGTCAGCATACTCTTGGATATGATGAGCTTCCTGATGTACGGAACTGCAATTTGGAAATTACCAACGAAAAACTGGAGGAATTTTGTAATTTACTGACAGATTACCTGCTGGCCTCCAACCGAAATAAGGTGGCTGAAACTCTTTTTGATTTGGAAGAATTTTTATATAACGTAAAAAATGATATTACCTCCGTCAGACTGTTTTTGACAGATTTATACTTCCGCATAAAAGAAAAGATCAATCATATCTACAGCACTATGGAAATACCCTTTCCAACCAATGCTGAGGCAATTGACCGCATTGAAAATTGCCATTACTTGTATGAAATTATCCTTTTTATTTCTGAGCAGACGGAAAAGGTTCTCTGTACTGTTGGCAATTCCTCAAGAAATACTATTTTGGATGACATTTTATACTATATAGATCATAACTATCAAAACAATATTAAGCTTGAAGGCATTGCTCCCCTATTTGGCTACAATAGTGCATATCTTGGAAAAATTTTTAACAAAACAGTTGGCGAAAATTTTAATGCATACGTAGATCACAAAAGAATTGAGCAATCCAAAGAGCTTCTTAAAGAAAACCGCCTGAAGGTATATGAGATCGCCGAACAGGTAGGCTACAAAAATGTGGATTACTTCCACAAGAAATTTAAAAAATATGTGGGGATGAGTCCTGCTGAATTCCGCAAGAATTTGCCGGATCAGATTTAATCACCCCCAATGATAATTTGCAGCAGTTTATCGAAAGCTTTTAATAAAATGCTGAGCCAGCAAAATCCATGAGCTTACCTCCGGCTGTATCTCATTACCTTCCGGCGAACAGGTAAGCTCATTTCCAAGAGACAGACCATGCGCACCCTTTGGGTAAATATGACTTTCAAAAATAATACCCTTCTTTCTTAATGCCTGCATAAACAAAAGTGAATTTTCCACAGGGACAAGCCCATCCTCGAAGGTATGCCACAGGAAAGTTTTGGGTGTATCTTCATTTACCTGATTCTCCAACGACATTTCCTGAACTAACTTATCATATCTCTCCCTCAGCAGCTTTACAAAGGAATCTCTATGAGCATACTCTCCCGATGTAATAACAGGATAACTTAAAATCAATCCATTAGGACGAATGAGCTCACTGTCACCGCCTGCTGCCTCCCTTAAAAATTCCTTTTTCCAAAAACAACCAAATGACGCCGCAAGATGTCCACCCGCAGAGGAACCTTGAATAAATATTTTATTCTTCTCAATATGCCACTTTTCTGCATTTTGTCTGATCAGTACCATAGCCTTAGTAAGCTCCAGTAGCTGGGTTGGATAAACTGCCGGAGACACCGAATAGCGCAAAATGGCTGTATGAAAACCCATCGCTGCAAACTGAAGCGCAATCATCTCTCCTTCCCTGTCAGATACCATACTGTAGCCGCCGCCCGGACAGATCACTATCATGGGACGTTCCCTGATCAAAAGACTGTCTGATGCATCAATTAAATATGTAGTAAGAGTAGGATTGCCCACACTGCCTTCTACAGACATATCAAAAACCTTGTATAACATAATTTATGCCTCCATAATGATATGATTATAAAAAATTAACATTGAAGATATGTTATTGGTAATAATATGTAACAACCTAAAACACATCTCAAGAATAACATAAATATAACAGCTTTTCTACATGCACTTCTTATTTCATTTAAAACAGCAATTTCGCTATTATTATATTTATCTAATTTCGATAAAAAAGAATTGACAAAACAAATTATAATTGCTAATCTATTATTAGAGAATTCTTAACCAATAATATAACATTCAAATTGTTTCCATGTTGGTTTTGTGCTTATCGCACATTCTGGCAGTTTCTGCCGCTATTTTCTTATTAAATAATAAAATCAGGCAGAACTGTATCAGATATGATTACATATCCTGCCTGCAAAAGGGAGGGTATTATATGAATCATGAAAAGGTAAAAAGATTTTTTAGTCATTATGTGTTTGGAAAAATTCATCGTCAATATAAGGACCGGCTTTTTCGTTTTTTATTTGAAAAGGACAAGGAAGCTTTACTTCAAATATATAATGCATTAAATGGAACAAACTATAAAAATGCTTCACAATTGAAGATAGTAACCATTGAAAATGCAATGTATGTTGAAATGAAAAATGATCTTGCATTTGTTGTTACCGGAGTTTTAAACATGTATGAACATCAAAGCACCTATAATCCAAATATGCCGGTTAGATTTTTAATGTACTTAGCGCAGGAATACCACAAAATTATTGAGCAGGCAGAGGAAAGCTTATATGGTTCCAAATTGATACCTTTACCAACGCCTCAATGTATTGTATTCTATAATGGAAAGAAAGAAGTGCCGGAAGAACAAATCCTCCGGCTTTCGGATGCTTTTGAAAACAAAGAAAGAAACGCAAGTATAGAATTAGAAGTAAAAATGCTTAACATCAATTACGGCCATAATACGGAATTGATGACTAAATGCAGAATGCTAAAAGAATATTCTGAATTTGTAGAAATCTCCAGAGAATTTGTATATCAAAATAACAATATAAATATTGCATTAAATACTGCAATTGATTACTGCATTGAGCAAAACATATTGAGTAATCAACTACGTCAATATCGTGCGGAGGTATTGGACATGATGCTGGGACAATTTGATAAGAAAAAATATGAACGTTCTCTGCGAAATGAAGGAAGGGAAATTGGATATCAGGAAGGGATCAATGTTGGAATTGAGCAGGGAATTGAAGCCCTGATCCTGGATAACCTGGAACAAAAGATACCTGAAAAACAGATTATTCTTAAATTAATTAAACTGTTTCATTTAACAGAAGAACAAGCCTGGAATTATTTTAATAAGTTTACCTCATAATCATATTTTACATAAATTACTATCAGGGCTATGAAAAGGATACAACAATGGATATTTACAAACGAATAGGTATTGTATGCCGCCATATTCCGGTGGGAAAGGTTGCCACCTACGGTCAGATTGCTTTGCGGCTTAGCGGCGCCTGTTATTTTGAAACCTACGATATGCAGAAGCTGCTTCTTGAAGGGGACGGTATAGAGGTTTTGCCTATAAAGAGGCAAAGAGCTGATTAGTTCCTTGCCTCTTTATATACCTGCATATTTTTTACTTACGAAAACCAAAATTCCGCCAGCTTTATCTTACCGCTTACATCAATTCGCACTGTGCAGCATCCTGCTTCCTCCGGGAAACCTTGTGGCAATTCCACTTCCAGTAATTCAAATTCCAAATCCTGTTTCTGTTTCACCGGAACCTTACAGAAGATACTAAAATCTTCTTTCTGTTCACAATGCTCATTTCCACTGATATTTTTTACGATTGCATCATCCTGTCTTTTAACAGAAATGCTGACTTCTCCATCCTCCACGGCACATGTGCGCAGTAATATTTTTTGGGGAAGCCTTTCAAACAGGAAATCCCGATAATACAATTCACAACTTAACTTTTGATTCTCAAAATTGTTTATTTCGTCAGATGCTTCATTCACACAATCCGGTTTGTCCCCGGGTCTGCCCGGAATAATACAGGTTTTTCTTTCCATGGTATGACCCTTAGTGCCTCTATGAATAAAGCAATTCCTGCTGCCGTCATATAAAACAGCTTCTGTAGGCTCAAAGGGATTCCTAAACTCCTGCACATCACCGTTAATTGTAAGAGAAGCCTGCTGCCGGATATCTCTTGAGGAAGCGCCTGCCATAAAAGTATAAACACTGCTCTCCAGCTTCATAGACTTGGATATTACATCATAATATTTCAGATCTTTAATATTTATCAGGAAGGAAACCTCCCTTGTTTCACCGGGTTTCATGCTTTTAACTCTTTCAAATCCCTTCAGCTGACAGGTAGGCTGTTTCACCCGCGAGCTTTCCTTATGAACATAAAGCTGTACCACTTCATCGGAGGTTACTTTTCCGGTATTGGTTACCTCAAGCACTGCTTTTATTAAATCTCCGTCCTGCATAACCGAAAGCGGTCCGTAAGAAAACTCAGCATAGGATAAACCATAACCAAAGGGGTAAAGAACCTCTCCATCAAAATATTGATAGGTTCTTTTTCCTTGAATAATATCATAATCCTCCATATCCGGCAGATCATCATCTAAGCGGTACCAGGTCATAGCAAGCCTTGCCGCCGGTGAAACTTCTCCGCTAAGCACGCAAGCAATCCCGGTTCCCAATTCCTGGCTTCCGCTGGGTGAGAAGATAATAGCAGGCACCTTTTCCTGTAATCTGCAGGTAGAATAGGGATAATTCGTAACCATCACTACTACGGTATTGGGATTAACGTCTAGCACCGCATCAATAAGCCTTTGCTGCGAAGGCGGCAGTGCTAATGTAGTCCTGTCAACTTCTTCTTTACTGTTAATAACCGGATTACTTCCTACTACTACCACTGCTTTTTCAGCATTCCTCGCTGCATCTACCGCATTTAAAATACCATCTGCTACAACTTCCATGCCAAATATTGCCGGCTCTCCGCTAAACACCGCATGACATTTTCGATTTAATTTAGCGTCATCACCCTCTCCCACAGCAGAATCCTTTGTTTTGATTACAACAAGATAATCATTTTGGTCAATCGTTACCCTTCTTCCGTTCCAGCTGCTTAAATAATATTTGCTTTCCTGATCCCTTACCTTTACATCCCTGCTGCCTGACTCTATATGGGCAAACTCCCATGACTCCCTGATAAACCAGGAAAAGGCTTCCTTTCTATCCGCTTTAATCAGGTAGGAGCCTTCCTCCAGCGTTACAAACATTCCGTTACTGCAAGCCTTAAGAGTAGTGCTTCCGCATCCCCAATCCGTAAACAGAAAAATTTCTGCGTGTTCTTTATCTGTTAAATACAGTCTGTTTTCCTGATCCAGACCTACGTACCTTCCATTACAGGTTAAGTATAAATTCAATAATCCGCTTTCATAAGAAACTTCTGTTTTCGGATAGATTTTCTTAACACCATCCAGAACAGTAACGGCATAAGGAGGTATTCCACCATACCAATCCTTATACCAAATATCTGCCAAAGGTCCGATCACGGCCAATGACTTCGTTTTATCCGGAACAATGGGAAGCAGCTCTCCTTCATTTTTTAGAAGCACCACTGCTTCCTTAGCCATTTGTTCAGACAGCTTCCGGTGCTCCTCATTATTAATATACTCTTCCCCTATATTTGAATAAGGACATTCTCCCTCCGAATCAAAAAAACCAAGTCGAATTCTGGTTCTAAAAGAGTTTCTTACAGACCTGTCAATATCCTCCTCCGTAATAAGTCCTTCCAAAAGAGCTTGCCTTGCTGCTGCAAAAACCACTTCAGTGTCATCAGTAAAACAGTCCACTCCTGCCTTTAAACCATAAGCTATAGACTGCGCATGAGAATTAAAATACTTGTGATCATACACTGTCTGCTGAAAATCCCCGCCATCACAAACCACGTGTCCCGGCAATCCATAGGTGTCCTTTAAAATTTCCTGTACCTCCGTATTTACAATTGCAGGAATACCATTAATCTCATTGTAGGAAGTCATAATCGCTTCAGCGCCACCCTCCATAATTGCTTTCCTGAACGGTTCCAAATAATATTCGTATTTATTCCTCATATCCACTGAGGAGGATATTTTAATCCTGTTTTTTTCTACGTTATTGGCATAAAAATGCTTTAAAGTGGCACCACACTGAATGTAAAAAGGATGATCACCCTTCATGCCCTGAATATAAGCAGATGCCATTTCACCGGTTAAATATGGATCTTCACCATACGCTTCCTCTGTTCTACCCCATCTGGGATCACGTTCCATATCAATCGTAGGCGCCCATCTGGAAAGACTGCTCATATTATTTCTGGAAAAAAGCACTCTGGCTTCCTCTCCTACAGCCTGCCCGCATTTTTTAATCAGCTCCCTGTCAAAGCTGCCACTCATCCCAATCGGCTGGGTAAAGGCTGTTGTTGGCTCAGGATCACCTGCATTGAACGCCTGATCATGCCTTGCCTCTATTCCATGCGCCGCTTCACCTCCAAAGGATGTAGCTTTAATTCCAAGCCGCTTAATTTCCGGGCATCTTGTGGCAAGGCAGGCAATTTTTTCTTCAAGTGATAGTTCATTAATCAGATAATCAAGCCTCTCCTCTACAGGCAGGTTATTATTCCACAAGGGCGTTTTTCTATAATCTTCCATATCACGTCATACCTTTCTCTATACAGATTTATAATTCCGTATCCTGCGGATTTGTTATGGAACCGGGCTCTTTTTCTATTATTTGAAATACTCTTTTACTAA
>JAUNGK010000150.1 GCA_030524555.1 Bacillota bacterium
GGCATTTTTGTTATAGCTTCCTCCTGTCGGAGGAATTTCCTATTATATAAAAAAACTGCTTACTTACAAGCAAGCTTGCAGTAAACAGCCTTTTTTCTACGGACAGGAACTTCCGTTCTGCCTGACTTATTGTATCATAATATTAGTATATCCCATCAGGCTTTCATCCACTGCTCTTGCAGCTTCCCTTCCTTCCCTGATGGCCCATACCACCAAAGACTGCCCCCTGTGCATATCGCCTGCAGTAAATACATTCTTCACTGAGGTTTCATACTGTCCGGGTGCCGTGTTTACATTGGTGCGCTGGTTCAGCTCTACCTTAAAAGCATCAGTGACATATTTCTGGCTTCCCAAAAATCCTGCCGCAATCAGCACGATCTCTGCCGGAAGGGTCTGCTCCGATCCGGGCACCTCCTTCATGTCCATTCTTCCTGTTTCAGGATTCTTCTCCCAGGATAGCTTTACAATCTTAACCGCCTTCAGATTACCATTTTTGTCCTTCACAAATTCCTTCACTGTAGATTCATAAATTCTGGGATCATGTCCGAATACGGCGATAGCCTCCTCCTGACCATAATCTGTCTTGCAGACCTTAGGCCACTCCGGCCATGGATTATTCTCTGCTCTTTGATCGGGAGCCTTAGGCATCATCTCAATCTGGGTTACAGATTTGCAGCCATGACGAATGCTGGTTCCCACACAGTCATTTCCGGTATCACCGCCGCCGATGATAACCACGTTTTTGCCCTTCGTATCCACAAACTGGCCGTCCTCAAAATTTGAGTCAAGAAGGCTTTTGGTATTTGCCTTCAAGAAGTCCACCGCAAAATATATTCCCTTTGCGTCTCTTCCCGGTGCATTGATATCTCTTGGATTGGATGCACCGCAGGCAAGCACTACTCTGTCATATTCCTTAAGAAGCTTATCGGCCTTCATATCCTTCCCCACGTCCACGCCTGTAACAAAGGTTACGCCCTCTGCCTCCATCACTTTAACCTTTCGGTCTACAATATGCTTTTCCAGCTTCATATTGGGAATACCGTACATCAAAAGGCCTCCCACCCTGTCAGAGCGTTCGTAAACCGTTACGCTGTGTCCTCTTTTATTTAACAGATCGGCAACCGCCAGACCGGAAGGGCCGCTTCCCACAACTGCCACCTTTTTTCCTGTCCGCACCTTGGGCGGCCTGGGAGCAGCATAGCCCTGCTCATAAGCATATTCAATAATCGCATATTCATTTTCCTTGGTGGATACCGGCTCACCGATCAGCCCGCAGGTACATGCCGCCTCACAAAGCGCAGGGCACACCCTTGAGGTAAATTCCGGAAAGCTGTTGGTTTTGGTAAGACGGTTGTAGGCCTGCTGCCAGTTTCCCGTATACACCAGATCATTCCACTCCGGCACCAGATTGTGAAGGGGACATCCGCTTGTCATACCGCAGATTGTCATTCCCGACTGGCAGAAAGGAACACCACACTCCATACATCTTGCACCTTGAAGCTGTTGCCTTTCACGTGGAAGATGCTCATGGAATTCATTAAAATTTTTGATTCTTTCCTTAGGCTTTACATCCTTTGACACTTCTCTTTTATAGTCCATAAATCCTGTTGGTTTTCCCATTTTTACTACTCCTTTACTGCTTTTTAAAGCGCTGTCTGGAAGAATGGCCTGCCATTCTTCTTACGTGTAACACACGTTTCTATTTAGCTGCCTGAATAGCGTAAAATGCTTCAATCTGTGCCTGCTCGGCGCTCAATCCCTTTTCCTCCATCTGCACGATGGTTGCAAGCATCTTCTCATAGTCATGAGGAATGATCTTCTTAAACTTGGGAAGATAATCCTTAAAGTTATCCAAAACCAGCTTGCCCTTTTCGGAATTGGTCAGCGCTACATGCTCCTTAATCATTTCCTTCAGCTCAATTACGTCATACTTGGAGGTTACCTCATAGGAGGAAACCATTTCCTTATTCAGGCGGATATACAGATCATTATCCTCATCCAGCACATAGGCAATACCGCCGCTCATACCTGCGGCAAAGTTCTTGCCGGTTCTTCCAAGCACAACCACACGTCCGCCGGTCATATACTCACAGCCGTGATCTCCCACACCTTCAACTACCGCAAGGGCACCGGAATTTCGAACGCAGAACCGCTCTCCGGCCACTCCGGCAATAAAAGCCTTTCCGCTGGTAGCTCCATAGAGAGCCACATTACCGATAATAATATTATCCTCTGCCTTAAACCGGCTTCCCTTGGGAGGGTAAACAACCAGCTTTCCTCCTGAAAGACCTTTACCGAAATAATCGTTGGAATCACCTACCAGCTCAAGCGTAAGTCCCTTAGGGATAAAGGCTCCGAAGCTCTGTCCACCGGCACCGTTACAAAGAACTCTGTAGGTATCCTCCTCCAACTGATCTCCCAGCGTTCTGGTAATTTCCGAACCAAGAATCGTGCCGAAGGCTCTGTCCGTATTCTTTACATCCACTTCAATGCTTCTCTTTGTTCCCGTCTGCATTGCCTTGGACAGCTGCTTTAGAAGTACCTTTTCATCTACCGTATTTTCCAGCTTAAAATCATATACCTGCTTGGGATCAAAGGTAACCTTTTCCCTGCCTCCCGCATAGGGATTTTGAAGAATTAAGCTTAAATCCACCTGCTTCTGCGCATCACTTAAATGATCTTTAATCTTAAGAAGCTCTGTGTGGCCTACCAGTTCATCTACAGTCCGCACGCCAAGCTTTGCCATATACTCTCTAAGCTCCTGGGCAATAAACCGCATAAAGTTCATTACATACTCCGGCTTGCCCTTAAAATTCTTGCGAAGCTCCGGATTCTGCGTAGCCACACCTACCGGGCAGGTATCAAGATTGCAGACCCTCATCATCACGCAGCCCATAGTCACAAGGGGTGCCGTTGCAAAACCAAACTCCTCTGCGCCCAGTGCTGCCGCAATAGCCACATCACGTCCGCTCATCAGCTTGCCGTCTGTCTCTATTCTTACTTTATTTCTAAGTCCATTCATAATCAGTGTTTGATGGGTTTCCGCAAGCCCCAGCTCCCAGGGAAGTCCCGCATTGTGAATGGAATTTCTGGGTGCTGCACCGGTTCCGCCGTCATAGCCCGACACCAGTATAACCTGAGCTCCGGCCTTGGCAACACCGGCAGCTACAGTTCCCACTCCCGCTTCAGAAACCAGCTTTACGCTGATTCTGGCTCTCTTATTGGCATTCTTCAAATCATAGATCAGCTCGGCCAAATCCTCGATGGAATAAATATCGTGATGAGGCGGAGGGGAAATCAGCCCTACGCCGGGCGTTGAATGTCTGGTCTTGGCGATCCATGGATAAACCTTTCCTCCCGGAAGATGACCGCCCTCACCGGGCTTTGCCCCCTGTGCCATCTTAATCTGTATCTCATCGGCACTGACCAGATATCTGCTGGTCACGCCAAAACGTCCCGAAGCAACCTGCTTGATGGCAGAGCATCTGTTCACTCCGTCTGCTCCCACGGTAAGTCTGTCCAAATCCTCGCCTCCCTCACCGGAATTGGAGCGTCCATGAAGTCTGTTCATTGCAATTGCCAGAGTTTCATGGGCTTCCTTGGAAATGGAACCGTAGCTCATTGCGCCGGTCTTAAATCTTGTTACAATGGACTCCACGCTTTCCACCTCTTCAATGGGCACACCCTTTTTCGGATAGTTAAAATCCATCAGTCCACGCAGATTTTTCACGGACTCCTCATCATTCACCAGCGCCGTGTACTGCTTGAACATCTCGTAGTCTCCCCGTTTGGTGGATTCCTGAAGCAGATGGATGGTAGCAGGATTATAAAGATGCTCATCTGCACCACTTCTCATCTTGTGATGTCCCAGGCTGTCCAGCGTCAGATCATTGGCCAGTCCTAACGGATCAAATGCCTGTGAATGAAGCGCATCCACCTGCTTTTCAATATCCTTTATGGTAATTCCTCCTACTCTGCATACGGTGTGAGGGAAATATTTGTTGATCACTTCCTTATCAATACCGATTGCCTCAAAAATCTGGGATCCTTCATAGGACTGAATGGTACTGATACCCATCTTGGATGCAATCTTGACAATGCCATGGAGAATTGCGTTGTTATAATCCTCCACTGCCGCATAATAATCCTTATCCAGCATATGATTGTCGATCAGCTCCTTGATGGATTCCTGCGCCAGATAAGGATTGATGGCACAGGCGCCATAGCCTAAGAGGGTGGCAAAATGATGCACCTCTCTGGGCTCTCCGGATTCCAAAATCAACGCTACAGAGGTCTTTTTCTTGGTCACAACCAGATGCTGGTTCAGTGCAGAAACAGCTAACAGGGAAGGAATAGCCACATGGTTTTCATCTACCCCTCTGTCAGAAAGCACCATAATATTCACGCCGTCCCTGTAAGCACGGTCCACCTCAACAAACAATCGGTCGATTGCACGCTCAAGACTGGTATTTTTATAATAAGTAATGGGAATGACCTCTACCTTAAAGCCATCCTTTTTCATACTCTTGATCTTCATCAGATCCGTGTTGGTCAGGATCGGATTATTTACCCGAAGCACGTTACAGTTTTTGGGTATTTCCTCCAGAATATTACCATCTGTTCCTATATAAACGGTGGTAGACGTTACTACCTCCTCACGGATAGCATCAATAGGCGGATTGGTAACCTGGGCAAACAACTGCTTAAAATAATGAAACAGAGGATGATGGGTCTTGCTAAGCACCGGAAGCGGTGTATCCACACCCATAGCCGCAATTGCTTCCCCACCGTTCTTCGCCATGGGAAGAATGCTTGTCTTTAATTCCTCATAGGCATAACCGAACGCCTTCTGCATTCTCTGCCTTTCCTCATAGGTAAATTCCGGTACTCTTTCATTAGGAATCTTTAAGTCATGCAGCTGAACCAGATTGCTGTCCAGCCATTCACCATAAGGCTGTCTGGACGCATAAGACTCCTTCAGCTCATCATCATCAATTACTCTTCCCTGCACCGTATCCACCAGAAGCATTTTACCCGGACGAAGACGCTCCTTCACCAGAATTTTCGTAGGGTCAATATCCAGCACGCCTACCTCGGAGGAAAGAATCAATGTATCGTCATCCGTAATCATATAGCGGGAGGGTCTTAAACCGTTTCTGTCAAGCACTGCTCCCATCACATCTCCGTCACAGAACAAAATGGAAGCGGGGCCGTCCCAGGGCTCCATCATGGTTGCATAATACTGGTAGAAATCCTTCTTATGCTGGGACATGGTCTTGTTATTGGCCCAAGGCTCCGGGATGGTAATCATCACCGCATGAGGCAGCTCCATACCGCTCATTACCAAAAATTCCAGTGTATTATCCAGCATGGCAGAGTCGGAACCTGCAGTGTTTACCACCGGCAATACCTTGTGAAGCAAACCGTGAAGGTGTACGGATTCCATATTTTCTTCACGGGCCAGCATCTTGTCGGCATTGCCTCTGATAGTATTAATCTCACCGTTGTGCACAATAAAACGGTTGGGATGTGCTCTTTCCCAGCTGGGATTGGTATTGGTTGAAAATCTTGAATGCACCATGGCAATGGCGGACTCGTAATCCTTATCCTGCAAATCTGCAAAGAAGGTACGAAGCTGCCCTACCAGAAACATTCCTTTATATACGATAGTCCTGCTGGATAAGGATACCACATAAGTATTATCCGAGGACTGCTCAAACACACGTCTTGCCACATACAAAAGCCTGTCAAAGGCAACGCCCTTTTCCACGCTTACAGGCTTCTTCACAAATGCCTGCATAATATGAGGCATACATTCTACCGCCTTATGGCCAAGCACCGACGGATCTGTGGGAACCTCTCTCCAGCCCAAAAACTCCAGGCCTTCCTTTTCCACAATAATTTCAAACATCTTCTTTGCCTGATTTTTGCGCAGCTCATCCTGCGGGAAAAAGAACATACCTACACCGTATTCCCTTTCTCCTCCCAGCATGATGCCTAAAGGCTCCGTCACCTTTTTGAAAAATTTATGAGGAATCTGGGTCAGAATACCGACGCCGTCACCTGTCTTGCCTTCCGCATCCTTACCGGCACGATGCTCCAAATTCTCTACAATCTTAAGCGCATTTTCCACCGTTTCCCTGCTCTTTACGCCCTTGATATTGACACAGGCGCCGATACCGCAGTTGTCATGCTCAAACTCCGGACGATGCAACGGAGCATCGGGAACTGTCCTTTTCACATCAAACATAGTTATTTCTCCTCCCTTAATGCACACCACACAATTGCATTTTACTAACCAGACGCCGACATGCTTTGCAGGCCGCCTGACTAAAAAAGGTCGCAAAGAGACTTAAACCCGCCTCTTTGCGACCTATGCTACTAATATACACCTGTTTTTTCATTCTGTAAACATTTATTTTTCTTGAATTGTCTGACATTCTGACTATTTATCGTTTATGTGGTATGTTTTTGAATTTTTTATGAATTTTCTGTCTTTTCCTTATTTCTTTCTTCCACAGGAAATCATCTTGTCTTTTCTTTCATATCCCTTATTTTTACAGGCATTCACGCATATTTTTAAAACACTTTTCAAAAAACAAAAAAAGAACTGGATTCTAAAGACTTTTTTTAAATGCAAAATATTAAAAATATTCTGTTTTTATATTTAACTCCGCGCCAAAAATCTCAACTTTTAGGCACTTTAAAGGCGTATCATAAAAAATTTAAAAATCTTTC
>JAUNGK010000151.1 GCA_030524555.1 Bacillota bacterium
CAACATCTTTCACCGTTAATGCTATTATATCCCAAAACGCTCCTATTCTGCAATGGTTACAGGACAGTATTCACACCAAGCCTAAAAAAGAGTTGATATCGCTTACTTTCAGTGCTATAATAGCTTTGGGTTAGCCGTGACTAACCATTGACATATTCTCACCGTATAAGCGCAAGAAAATCTGCCAAAAGCAAGGAAAAGAAGCGTAAACTACATGGGCATGTGGATTACCAGAACGGAAAGGATGTTACATTTATGCTGACATATACGATTATTTTATCGATTGTAATGATGGCCGGGCTGTTTTTGATGCTCTGGTCTGCCGTAGGATTTATACAGAACAAGCGTTTTTTTACCTCAGCGCCAAAGGCAGCACAGGAAGTAATTAAGCCAAAGGATGAGCGTTTCAATGGGCAGCATGCCATTGGCTGGCTTATGATGATTCTTGCCCTCGTGCTGATGGGCGGGCGGTTATTGCGGGCGCATATGACGGTATTCAGAAGGATTTTGGATTCTGGCAGTTCTTCATCCGATTTGCCATGATGCTGCTGCTCCTTAAGGTGTTTGATATTTTGTTCTTCGACTGGGTGCTTTTATGCCATTCCAACTTCTTTCCCCACTATTATCCGGAAGTGAAGGATATCTATGGTCCGGAGATTTTTGGCTATAACCAAAAATCGCATCTGATTCAGACTGTTCTGATCCTTTTAGGATCCCTGCTTGCGGCATGGATATGTACTTTGATGTAAGGGAGACGATAAATATGATATTAATTCTTGAATGTTTGATTATTTGCTTTATTCTGCTTGTGCCTTGCGTTGTGGCGATTGCCAACGGGATACATAATGCGGCGTTCCTCTATGAAAGGGATGTTCAGGACAGGGTTGTCGAAATGGGCCTGATCACCAGAGAGCGCTTGGAAAGGAACAGAAAAGCATTCAAATTTATCACACTGCTTGTTATGGTTGCATTCGCTATATGGGCAGTCTACGGCATCAATGGGGCGAGAGGATTTTGGAGTCCCTTCTGGCAGATCTATGCGCTGACGATGGCGGAAGGGCTCTTTGATCGCTTTTTTATCGACTGGTACTGGGTCGGTCATACCAAAGCCTGGACGATCCCAGGTACGGAGGATCTGAAGCCATATATTCCCAAAAAGACTTTGATTGTGAAGTGGGGAATTACCATTGTCGGCAATCCCGTAATTGCAGCTGCCATTGCCGGAATTCTGTTCCCGTTTTTTGGAAGGGTGTGAACATGAAATATTTTGAGTATGGGAAAGACAATAAGGATTTTGTTTCAGGACACTCGTGCGGCGGAACTGATCATAAATGCGAAAAGGCTGAAGGAGGTAAGCAATAATGCATGATAAAAAGCACCTGCCTGTTTATGGTGTAGGTCCGATTTACGGAGTGATAATCATTGCAGCTACGGTACTCGGAATTATTTTATCTGCGGCAGGCATATTGGATTTTTCAAAAGTCCCCTTTTCAAAAATACCATTTATCATTGCAGGCATAGCAGTAGCCGCATTTGGATTCTGGGTATGGTACAGAGCGGCTTTCCGCATTGATAAATATATAAAGGGAAATACGCTCTGCACAGACGGAATCTATGCATGGGTGCGGAATCCCTGCTATTCCGGTATCATGCTGATGTGTACGGGAGCATTATTGATAGCAAATAATTTTATCCTTCTGATTCTTCCTGTGATTTACTGGATTTTTATGACGGTTCTAATGAAGAACACGGAGGAAAAGTGGCTGCTTGAACTGTACGGTGAAACATATTCCGATTATTGCAGAAAAGTAAATCGGTGCATCCCGTTTCCGGGCAGGAAAGGTTTAATTGGCTTCCACCCATAAAGCGGGACGCACACCGGTACTGAAATCTACATGGTCACCGCCTGAACTGACATACCCGTAATAGTCTACAAATGCGGCGTTACAATTGTCACAGCCTGATGACCGCAGCCACCACCAAACGGGATTAAACCATCGCTCATTAGCATAAGCTGTTCCTCTTGCCTTTCTTTTACTTTCTGATGAGAAATACTGCTCTGCTTCCTCAACGGAAAGCAGGAACACAGAATCTATGGTGTCATTTCCCCCTTCTGTTCCATAATCGGGATTATCAGGATTTGACAACTGCACTTTCTGTATCTGCTCCCGTTCTTTTCGGGTAAATGCTTCTTCATAAAATATCTCGTTAAGCCAGAGACGCAGATCACTTTGTTCCCAGGTGATATTCTTATATTCTTCATGATATGGCTTTGCATCGATTATATATCTACTGATCAGTAATAATCTGCCATCCTGCTCATCAAGCACAATCCATTCTATCGGCTCATTACCATTAGACAGATCATTGTCCTGTTCAAGAGTGCCAAATTCTACGATATCTCCGATTTGGGCCTTTTCAACAGAACATACTTCTACGGTATCTTCGTTTTTCCTATTGCTTTTCACTATAAAATATCCTGCCAGTATAAATGCAAAAAGGATTCCTATGATACCCGCAGCAATCAAAAGCTTTTTTCTTACTGTCTTATACATTTTCACTCCGCATTCTTTTTCTGATATCAGACGCTTTACTTACGGTCAGTGGGAAGCAGCATACTCAGAGCTGCTGCTTTGTCACAGACATCATTTTTTTCATTTCCGTATGTATGTCCGTCTTTTTCTGCTCCTGTTTTGGAGTTTCTGTCTTCTTACCTTCAGAGCGTGAAATTTCTGTTCTTTCCTTACTTTTTTCGCTTTCCTTATCAAGCGTCTCCATATTCTGACAATCAATCAGCATCTGCATCTGATAAATGCCTTTCTTAATCTGCTTATCCTGCTGTTTTCTCCGCTCCACCTTACCCAGCTGGCTTTCCTTAAATTCCTGAATATTCCCTATATTCATACTTTCATTCTCCTTTCCGCAGCTTCTTTTCGTCATTCAAAAGCCGCACCACTTTCCTGAAAGGTCCAAGTGGTATATTTTATTTTAAAATATAAAAATAGCGTTATACTTCCCTTTACTCCATCTTGGAAAACATAACGCTATCCTTAGCTAAATTAGGAACTAATATAATATTAATGATCTTGTTTTACTTATCGGCACATTGTCTCAAAATACTTATATCTATATTTGATCTTTCTTCATTAATAACCGTCTACACCACTTCATTTTGATTTCCTGCTGTACCGAAAATCGCAGAAATCCGCACCTTCCGCAATGGTTCCGGTTCGCTCCAGCTTCATATTCATGATGTCCGCCATAACGAAATCCAGCCGGCACAAATACTTGGCCAGTTCAAAGCACCCTTCGTCCTTACATAGCTTGCATATGCCACATTCATAATAGTTATAGCCGAGTTCGTAGTTATCCGTCTTCTCTAATACATCAACCACCCAGTCATTTTCATACTTTCGTTCATGTGATACCTTTTCCCATACTTTTCTTCCCGGCATTTTCTTAACGTCCAGATAGCTGTCTGCATCTCCTAATGCTTTACGCAGCAGACGGCTGTCATATAGTCCCGCCTCAAACATCTGGTAATTTTCCTCAGGCATCAGCCCCGTATTTCTACACAGCGCAATAAAATATGCCGCCATCATATAGGCGCTTAACAGCCTGGAATTACCAATATCCTTCGCTCTTAATACAATATGTTTATATTCCGCCTGAATTGCCCTTGGCATATTTCTGCCCGGAAATCGGTTTTTCAATTCCCTTTTACAGGCATCCGCATAAAAAAATCCATAAAGCTTACACATGACTGTATATTTCATCATTTCCTCCAAACACACCTAAAATTCAATCTCAATAATCTGACACATTTTGTGCTTATCCAGATAGCGGAACACCCAATTTATAATGACACCATATCGCTTATCCAAAGGGCGGTACCCTGTCAGATATCCTTTTCTGACCACACTGGAAAATGCTCTTTTTCCATAACAACCTCCTCCTACGATAAAGCCATTCCGCTGTCAATCTGTATACCGATTTGAACAATGCGAAGCAGGGTCTCATATGCCTGTACGCTGCCCTCGTCCATACTTCCCTGATGCTCCGTATTTTCCAGAAACGTGCATAACGCAAGGAACTCTGCCTGACTGAGCATATACACTTCATTTATGCTGTATTTCTTCTTTGTCAGTCCCCGTCTGTACAGTTCCTCATAGTAACGAACAGAATAGGAAACGCTGAATTCCAGATACTCTGCCTTTTTGCGGGCATAATACTCAGGATTGCCATGCAGTACTATCATCTGCAAAATAGGAAAATACTCCTTGAATCCGGCAAGCATCTTCACCGATGCTTTTTGCCGAAACAAATATAATAGTTCCTCATCTGTTTTCTGCTCCAGATCATCAGGAAGCAGCTGTTTTTGCATAGCAAATAATTGATTGATTACGTCGTCACAGATCGCCTCAAAAATTTCTTTTTTGCCCGGAAAATGCTTGTAAAGCGCACCTGCCGTAACGCCCGCATCTGCGGCAATTTTCCGCATGGAGGCTTCCTGATATCCTACCTTAAGCATCTCCTTAGTCGCTGCCTCCAAAATTCGTTTTCTTGTTAATTCCGTCGCCTCACGCATACTTTCCCTCTCACTTCTTTTCAAGCACTTTCCTGTCACATAACAAATCGGATTTAGTAAACACCGTTTACCAAATCCGATTATAACATTCTTATATCCGCTTTGCAAGAAGAAACTTCACCACTTTCCGAAAGGTGCAAGCGGCATATTTTCTCTTAGATAAAAGGATTAAAATATCTTCCCCCATTAAGTACCATGAAACATATCGAAACAATCAACATAAAAACAGCAATAAAAATTGCAATATAATCCCCTTTACCAGAGGGACGCTCTACAATCCAGGTTCTTTTTTTATTTTTGCCAAAACCTCTAAGTTCCATAGCATTTGATATAACATCTATCCTTTGAATACTTGACAGCACCATAGGAAATAAAATTGCCGGAGAATTTTTTTGTCTATCAGTCAGCTTATCCTTTTTACTTAAATCAATTCCTCTAGCCTGCTGTGCCTGAGAAATATCATGAAAATCCCTCTGCACATCGGGAATGTACCGAAGCGCTATGGCTACCGAATATCCCACCTTATAGCTAACACCTATTCTGTTGAGGCTGGCAGCAAACTCACTGGGATTCGTTGCCAGGATAAAAAGAAGTGCAATTGGAATCACTGACAAATATTTCATCATAAAATTAAACAGGTAAAATAGTTCTTCCGTTACAATGGAATAGCGCCAGAACAAATGAACAATCTCATGCCTGGTACCGTATATTCCTACTCCCTGCTCTGGTGAAAAAATAAATAAAGCAATCAAATTAATCGCAATCAGCCAGAACATAAATAAAACAGCAAAACGAATATCCTTCCATTTCAATTCTGATACAAAAAAGAACACTACCCCCATTAAAAACATGGCAATCAAAACCCTCGTATCATAGGTTATCATGGCGGCAATACTCCACACAAGGAAAAAAATGAATTTAGTCCTTCCAGTCAGACGATGAATAGGAGAATTTTTCTTAATATAAGAAAGTGATGCTCTCATGCTCTTACCTCTCTGTCATATTCTATAAAGGCTCTAATATAGCTTTCGGGAGGAAGGCTGCAGCATTTAGCAAGTTCATACAAAGATGTTTCCTTAAGGCTGGCTTTTTTTAATAATTCCGGATCGGAAAACAACACCTCCGGTATAGTATCCGCGATCATTTTCCCGTCAGCAAAAACCAAGCTTCTACTGGTATACTCAAGCATAAGATGCATATCATGAGTAATCATCAAAACTGTAATCCCCTTTTCGTTCAATTCCTTTAAGAATTCCATAATCTCTGTATAATGTCTAAAATCCTGTCCTGCAGTAGGTTCATCAAGAATCAAAATGTTAGGTCTTGCTACCAAAATACTTGCTATAGTTACCCTCTTTTTCTGTCCATAGCTAAGCGCATTAACGGGCCAATTCCTGAATTCATAAAGTCCGCATATTTTCAACGTTTCATAAACTCTTTCCTTGATTTCTTCTTCCGGAAGCTGTTGAAGAGCTAAAGTCATTGCTACCTCTTCAAAAATCATTGGCTTACTGATCATTTGATTGGGATTTTGCATAACATAACCAATATGCGCTGCACGTTCTTTGATCGTATCATTGGACATATCACTGCCCTTATAATACAATGTTCCCTTGTCCGGTTTTTCAAACCCGCACAAAAGCTTTGCCATAGTACTCTTTCCGGCGCCATTCCGTCCAACGATACTGACCATTTCTCCTTCTTTGATGGAAAAATGTATATCTGTCAAATTTTCCTTCTCAGGCGTATATCCGAAATGAATGCCCTCCACACGAAGAACTTCTGCCCTTCCCGCTTCAGGCTCCTTGTCCTTACAGTCAGCAAACCATTTCCTAACTCTCTCTTTATGCGTTTCTTCCAACTTAATATCCTGCATACGCTCTATATGCATTTCTTCATTCAAATCAATTCCCGCATATTTCAGCGCCGTTAAGTAAAGCGGTTCCCGTATACCGGCTTTAATCAGCTTGTCCGATAAAAATAAATCCGCCGGTTTCGAATCACTGATGATATGGCCATTTTCCATAAGGACAATTCTATCAGCCCCCATATGCATGGCATCCTCCAAACGATGCTCTATAATCACCACCGTCTTATTACCATCCCTTTGCAGCTGGTCAATTAACTCAATAGCATCTTTCCCTGCTG
>JAUNGK010000152.1 GCA_030524555.1 Bacillota bacterium
CGATACCTGAAAAGATCAGTACACTGACTGCGTACTTCTTCCAGTTCATTTGTTCCTCCTTATTGACCCTTATTACCTTGTAAACCAGGTTTTCGCAGGGCGTAAGAAATCTAGACAAGAATGTTTTTTCTCCAAACATCACTTTTTTTATGTAAGCGCCAAGCGGTATCGCCAGTGCTATCAAACTGATGAGATACAAAACATATTGGATAACCGTCATCATACCTGATCATCTCCCTTCATTAAAATGTAGACATACCACAGCAGCATTGCTGCTGCGCATATGCCAATAATTACGAGCATAATCTGCATATTGTTTTCCTCCTTTGCTGAAAACATAATAATCTCTTTTCTTTAAAAATGGTGTTAGGCATTGAATGGCAGTTTTAAAATTGCATAAAGATTAAAGCTATCCAAAAAGCCATGCAATTGGAAAAGTAATTATGCCGGTACTTATACACACACAAGCTAACACAAAAACCGGCATACCAACAAAGATGGCAAGGAATCCAAGAAACGGATGCTTCCAAAGAAACTGCTCTGCCTTTGAATCAAATTCTTGTTCAAATTTTTGGATGGATTTTGTAATACTCATAGCTATTCCCTCCTTGCATAATCAGAATACAGCAAAGAAAATTAAAAAGGGAAAAGGGTATGAGTGTTGAAATTAAAAAGATGTAAATACAGAATTTTTTGACACATCTCAATCCTGAAGCCCCTTGGCGGGCAGATGCTCTGCTTGGACGGGGATTAATAACCGGTTGGCGGCTGAATGTAAAAAGAGGATGAAGCAAAAAGCACTTCATCCTCTCCTGGCTCTTAGTTAATTGTTGAATATCCAAATGCATTGGCAAACGCATCCACAGGCTTTTTCTCCTTGCACATACTGCAGCCTTCAGGATTGTATGCCTTATAATCCGGAATATCCGCTATCGTAAACAATGACTTGATAGGGATTCCCATCACACTGTTAGCTGCGCTGAACACTGCACTGATACCGCTTATGGTAGCACCATAATAGCTAAGCGCCTGAACAGCCTTTACAATAGTCTGTCCGGTAGTTGCCGAAGCAAGCAAAAGCAAAATATTTTTCCCCTTAATCATAGGCAGGAAGTTTTCTCTGAACAGGAGCTGTCCCGAACTAATATATTCCGGTGTCATAATATATATTGTTTTGTGAGCATTCATGGAGTAAATACCGGCTCTGGTCAGTTCTTCTGCCAAAAATGCACCGATAATTTCACATCCGTCCATACATACAATGGTATCAACTACTGTAGTAACCGCTATTTGCCTGCTTAATTCTCTGGCCGCCATTGATGCTTCACTAAGTCTTGATTTTAAAGTTGTCATATCCAAAAAATAGTTTACATGTGAATTGGGGGTTACGAAATGCCCGGGAATTGCTTTCAAAATAACATTGGGATGCTCCTTAGAATGAATTTTTATCATATCCTGCATATGACATACCTCCTTTTATGGTGTATTTTTCATTTACATACCTTATGTAAATAAAAATGCACATAAATTGTGCGAAAATATTGTATTTATATTTTAAAACATTATACAATTTTATTCAATTATTTTATTTGTCTTTCTTTTAAATTTTGTGAAAAAAATTATTTTCCTTAAACAATTTTTTAACATAAAATAAGTTGACGAAAATCAACCTTATCCTTTGACAAGGTACATATTCCGCCAACTTATAAATAGCATAACTAAAATCTTTATTAAAATTCTCTATTTTTAATTTCTTATATTACAAGGTATAGCTGTTTAAATACTTTTCCTGCTCCGGTGTCAGCACGTCGATCTTCTTACCAAGAAACGCAAGCTTTCTCTTTGCCACATCATTGTCCACCTCTCTGGGAACATCAATCAGCTTCCCTGTAAGCTCACTGCCATGCTCTACCAGATATTTGGCGGAAAGCGCCTGAATAGCAAAGCTCATATCCATAATTTCTGCGGGATGTCCGTCGCCTGCCGCCAGGTTAACAAGACGTCCCTCTGCCAGTACAAATATCCACTGACCGGTAGGAAGCTTATAACCCATAATGTTCTTTCTCTGCTCTCTGGTTTCCACTGCGATTTCCCGGAGCCTTGCCATATCAATTTCACAGTCAAAATGCCCTGCATTACAAAGAATAGCGCCATCCTTCATAACTGCAAAGTCTTCCTCGTCAATGACCTTGTCGCAGCCTGTAACGGTTACAAAGAAATCACCTACCTTAGCAGCTTCATTCATAGGCATTACATCAAAGCCATCCATTACCGCTTCAATCGCTTTAATAGGATCAATTTCCGTGACAATAACTCTTGCGCCAAGTCCCTTTGCTCTCATGGCGGTACCCTTGCCGCACCATCCGTAACCTGCTACTACAACAATTTTTCCTGCTACAATCAGATTCGTGGTACGGTTGATGCCATCCCATACAGACTGCCCCGTACCGTAACGATTATCAAACAGATGCTTACAATCTGCGTTATTTACACGAACCATAGGGAATTTTAGTTCCCCTGCTCTGTTCATAGCCTCTAAACGGATAATTCCTGTAGTGGTCTCCTCACAGCCTCCGATAATGGCAGGAATTAATTCGGGCATCTGCGTATGAACCATATTTACCAGATCGCCGCCGTCATCAATAATAATGTTGGGGCCTGCCTCAAGAACGTGGCGGATATGCATCTCATATTCCTCCGGTGTACAATCATACCAGGCATGAACCTCCAAACCTGCCTTAACCAGCGCTGCTGCCACATCATCCTGTGTGGAAAGAGGATTGGAACCTGTTACATACATTTCCGCTCCGCCTGCCTTAAGCACCTTGCAAAGATACGCTGTCTTCGCCTCAAGGTGTACGGATAAGGCTATTTTCTTTCCTGCGAAGGGCTTTGTAGCGGAAAACTCCTCCTCCAGAGTACGAAGCAGATCACAATTTCTTTTAACCCATTCAATTTTACGTTCGCCTGACTCGGCTAAATTAATGTCTCTGATTTCACTATTCATGATAGTTTCCTCCTTTTTCTTTTACATTATCAGCCGAATTTTTATTATAGTGATGGTCGTCTGTCCTATCATCACTGTTTTCCATTGCCTTATTCTGCTTAATAGGTTTTCTTATTTAAGCCCATTCTGACAATGATCTCATTAATTTTACCATATACCAGCTCCTCATCCAAGGTTAAAATCCTGCGATTTTCCATGATAATCTGTCCATCAATGATCACCGTTTCAACCTCTGATCCGTTAGCAGAATAAGAAAGACCTGCCAACAGATTATTTCTGGGAGTCAGAGAAGGTGTATTTAAATTTAAAATAGCAATATCAGCCTTCTTTCCCGCCTCCAGACTTCCGATCTCCTGATCAAGCCCTAATGCCCTGGCACCATTTATGGTGGCAATGCGGAAAGTTTCCTTTGCACTGATGCACTGCGGTGTCCGTTTTACTCCCTTATGAATCAACGCAAGCAGGCTCATCTCATGAAACATATTTAAACTGTTATTGGACGCTGCACCGTCTGTTCCAAGACAGATATTGATTCCCTTTGACATCATTTCCGGAACCGGCGCAAAGCCGTTGCCCAGCTTCATATTGCTGGCAGGGTTGGTGACCACACTGACATTTTTCGCCTTCAGGATGTCCATATCAGCCTCTGTAATCTGGACACAGTGAGCTGCGATTGCCGGAACGTCAAAAAGTCCGTTTCGATCAGCCATTTCAATAGGTGTACATCCATACTTTTCCTTAATCTGCTCTATTTCGCTTACACTTTCGGATAAATGCACATGAATCCTCATGTTATTTTTCTTTGCTTCCTCAGACACAATCCTCATAAAGCCTTCATCGCAGGTATAAGGAGCGTGGGGAGCCAGCATAAAGCTTAAACGGTCACAATCCTGAAAAGCATCCCTTTCCTCATAAGCCTGTTTTAAGCGGATTTGACCGGCCTCATCATTTCCGCTTCCAATAAGTCCTCTGGAGACAACCGCCCTCATGCCGGATTCCTTTACCGCCCTGGTAGTCTGATGAATGTTCATCTGCATATCGTTAAAGCAGGTGGTTCCGCTTTTCATCATCTCTATAATAGCAAGACATGCGCCCCAATAGGTGTCCTCATCCGTCATTTGCTGCTCAATAGGATCAATAGTTCCAAACAGCCAGTCCATAAAGCTTAAGTCATCTGCCACATTCCGCATAAAGGACATATAAGAGTGGGTATGGCTGTTCACAAGTCCCGGTATGGCAAGCCTGTCCCTGCCGTCAATCACCTTATCCGCCTTAAATCCCTTTGGCATATCATCTACAGCGGCAATCCTATTTCCTTCAATAAAGATATTTGTTTCCTTAATTACATCACTTTCACCTTCCGGCAAAGCCGCAAGGATGTTTTTTAATACAATTCCCATGCTTTTCCTTTCCATGCATATTTAAGACCAATTTTCGCTTTTATGCTGATCCGCAATTTTTAATTATAAATTTACAATATTTCTGTTTTCACCCTTTAAAAAGGCCTCGATATTTTTGCATGCTTCAGATACGCAGCGCTTTCTTGCCTCCGTACTTGCCCATGCCAAATGAGGTGTGATGATCAATCTGTTAGAATCCGTAAACTTACTTAAAGGATTACTGTCCTTCATGGGCTCAGTGCTTGTTACGTCCAAACCTGCTGCCGCAATATACCCTTCCGTAAGCGCAGTATAAAGAGCCTGGTCATTGACCACCGGACCTCTGGCTACATTGATCAGAACAGCGCTCTTTTTCATTTTTTGAAGAGCTTCCAGATCAATCAGATTTCTTGTTCTGTCACTTAACGGACAATGCAGGGAAAGTACATCCGCTTCCGCAAGCAGGGTATCGAAATCTACTCTCTCGTAATCGGTACAGGTACTGCTTCCTGAAGCAGAATAAAAAATCACCCTGCAGCCAAATGCCTGAGCAATCTTTGCTACCTTTTTTCCGATATTTCCCATACCCACGATGCCCCACGTTTTGCCGGCAAGCTCCGTAAAGGGAATGTCAAAATTGGAAAAGCGGTCCTGAGCAGCATAAGCGCCGGATTTCACATATTCATCATAATGACGAAGCTTTTCCAAAACGTAAAAGCAAAGTGCAAAGGTATGCTGAGCCACCGCATCCGTGGAATAGTTCACTATATTGGCAACCTTAATGCCTCTGCCCTTACAATATTCGATATCTACATTATCAAAGCCTGTGGCAAACTCGCAGATCAGCTTTACATGGGCCGCATCCTTAAGGGTATCCGCATTTAAGGGAGCCTTATTGGCTATGATGATATCTGCATCCTTAATCCTTTCCTTTACATTTGCCGCTGTTGTGTTGGGATATTCGGTCACCTCGCCAAACTGCTTAACGCCATCCACCGAAACATCCAGACCAACGCTGTTTCTCTCCAAAATAACAATTTTCATATTCCTTCTCCTTTAATCATATCTATGAACATTTTCTTTTCGAAAAATAAAAAGCGCAACACAATTTATTATATAAAAATAAACCTGTTTTGAACAGACAATATTAAAATTTTTACGCACCTTACCCTCCTGCGCTATTTCGGACATGGTCTTGACATCTGCTCCCACCCCATGATAATCTTCGTTAGGACTCCATTAATACCGGAGTCTGCAAAAGTTGTAATGTGCTTTAAAGGATACGCGCCATGGAAATAACACACAGTTCTGAAAATTCAGCAAAAATTAAATTAATATCTGCCATGATTGCATTTGGAACCATCGGCATTTTTGTACGTTACATTCCCCTGTCCTCTACCATGATTGCACTGATCAGAGGTATCGTGGGTACTGTCTTTCTAATTTTTATTACCCTGCTTCAAAAAACCAGAATTTCCGCTTCTGCCATAAAAAAGAACCTGCCTGCCCTGTGCCTTTCCGGTGCGTTTATCGGCATTAATTGGATACTTCTTTTCGAGGCTTACCGCTATACTACCGTTGCAGCTGCTACCCTGTGCTACTATCTTGCACCCATATTTGTTATTGTCGCTTCACCCTTTTTCTTAAAGGAAACGCTTACTCTCAAGAAAATTCTATGTGTTTTGGGCGCCTTAATCGGCATGGTGCTGATATCCGGCGTGGTTCAAAATAAGGGCATTCATTTATCGGAAATGAAGGGAATTTTCTTCGGCACCGGAGCAGCTCTTTTCTATGCCAGTGTTATCCTTTTAAACAAAAAGATCAAGGACATTTCCGCATATGATAAAACGATTATGCAGCTTGCAAGCGCATCTGTCGTACTGCTTCCTTATGCCCTGCTTACAGAAAATTTTGAAGCAATTTCTTTGACTCCTTCCGCCGTAATACTTCTTCTGGTGGTAGGTATTCTGCATACCGGCATATGCTATACCCTTTATTTCGGTTCCATGCGGTACTTAAAAGCACAAACGGTAGCTATTTTCAGTTATATTGATCCTGTAGTGGCCATTATTTTATCTGCGGTAATTCTCCATGAAAAGATGGACTTGCTCAGCATTTTGGGTGCTGTAATGATACTTGGTTCTACGCTGATCAGTGAATTACAGCTTTCCCGAAAATAAAATAAAATCTATCAATAAAATATGTCAAGCATTTTTGAAAATGTCACAAAAATATTGAAACATTAGCACCGGTTT
>JAUNGK010000153.1 GCA_030524555.1 Bacillota bacterium
AGAACAGCGGTCTCCAAAACCGTCGATGTGGGTTCGATTCCTACTGCCCCTGTTACCACAGGAAAGACAAGTACATGAAATGTGCTTGTCTTTTTTGAGTAATAGAATTAGAGGGGATAAAAGAATATTGCCCTGAATGAAATAAAGCAAAAACCCCTGAGATTACTCTCAGGGGCTTTCGCTTGTGTAAAAGGGGAATTCTTCCGGAATTGCTAATTAGCTCTGAGTTGATTCCGTTCTCAACTCTGGTATTATTATATTGCCTGAATTTTTAAAAATCTATAAGTATATTGCTTAAAAATAACAATATATTTGCAAATATTACCTCGTCAAAACATTTTTAGTTAAAAATCACTGTTTTTCTTCGGATTTCTTCCCTACCATGGTAAAACAAATAATTGCCGCAATGATATAAAGCACGATGGTAACATATAATACAGTCTGGTAACCGGTGGGGTTGACAATGAGTGTTTCAACGGTTCCATCTGCAAGCTCATGAGCCAGTTCCTCTTCCTGACCAAAATGCTTAACAATAAAGGCTGCCATTTGATTGCCTGTAAGTCCGGCAAAGGCCCATGCAGAAAGAGTAATACCGTGAATAGCGCTGATGTTCTTCATGCCGTAATGATCCGACAAAAGGGTGGGAACGTTACTGAAACCGCCGCCGTAGCCTGCATTTACTACGAACAGAAGAATAAGCACAAGAATCATCAGGAAGGTATTTTGTCCTCTGTTGGTGATACCCTGCGTGATAATTACAAGTGCGGTAGCAGCTATGGAAAGAATGAAGATAATCTTGTAAATGGTATTTCTGTCCTTAAAGGTATCAGCCCATGCGGAGAAGCCAAGGCGTCCTCCGGCATTGAAAATAGCAGTTACGGAGGAGAGAATACCAACCATGCCTACCAGACCGATACATTTAATAATCATTTTTTCCTGAGAGATCAGGGCAAGACCGCAGGTAATGTTGATATAGAACATCAGCCAGATACCGATAAAGGTGACAGGCTTTGCTTTGATTACGTCGATAGCGCGGGCTCCCTTTTCGGTGGCAGCAGGTTCATGCCAGCCTTCAGGCTTGGCAAGAAGCAGATGTCCTGCGAACATCATAATAAAGTAAACAACGGCAAGGATCAGGAACATTTTGTAGATGCCGCCTTCTCCGAGAGAGTTAAGAAGAGACTGCATGATAGGGCTGGCAATTGCCTTCGCAGCGCCGAAGCCGGCAACAGCAAGTCCGGTGGCAAGCCCCTTGCGGTCTTCAAACCAAAGCATCAGTGTTTTAACTGGAGAAAGATAGCCTGTTCCAAGGCCGATACCCATAATGAAGCCGTAGCATACATAAATGCCGATTAATGCCAGTGCGCTTCCCTTATGCGCACCGCCGTACCAGATAAATAAACCGGTGCCGGCCATACCGGCAGCAAAGCAAATGCTTGCAAGCAAAGAAGATTTGTGGATATCCTTTTCGACGATGTTGCCTAAGAATGCGGCAGACATACCCAGGAAAAAGATGGCAAAGCTGAATGCCCATTCTGTAGCGCCCTTTGAAAAACCGATGTAATCGGCGATTTCCTGACTGAAAATGGACCAGCAGTAAACAGTACCAATGCTGCAGTGAAGCAATAAGGCGGGTATTGCAGCTCTTACCCATTTGTTTTTTGATAGACTTTTCATGATGCAACTCACTTTCTTATCTTAGTATGTATTAATAAAAATCCCACATATAATTATAACGTAGGGAGCCTGTTTTTCCAAGTATAAAATAGGCGCATTTTTCCATGTGAAAATAGGCTCATTGACTATATTATTAAAAGAATATATAATAATTTGGTATCAGTTTAAAACAGAACACTGTTTTGGCAAAACTAACATGGATGTGATGACATGACAGAAGAAAAGAACACAAACCAACCCAAAAACGAAGTGGTATTTGATGACGGAAGAATTGAAGCGATACAGGAATTTCAAAGTCCCGAACAGCTTTATCGGGATCTTATTCTGCGTGTCCGGAAATATCATCCTTCCGATGATATTTCACTGATTGAAAAGGCTTATCATCTGGCTTCTAAGGCACATCAAAATCAGGTAAGAAAATCAGGTGAGCCTTATATTATCCATCCATTATGTGTTGCGATTATTCTAGCTGATCTGGAAATGGATAAAGAGACTATAGCTGCCGGACTTCTTCATGATGTAGTGGAGGATACTATTTTAACCTCCGAGGAAATCGAGCAGCAGTTCGGGGCAGATGTGGCGCTTTTGGTGGATGGCGTGACCAAGCTGCAGCACCTTCATTTTGCAGGGGATAACGGTGATAAGACGCCGGACCGCTTTGAAATGCAGGCGGAGAACCTGCGCAAGATGTTTCTTGCCATGGCAAAGGACATCAGGGTTATTATTATTAAGCTTGCGGACAGACTTCATAACATGCGGACCCTGAAATATCAAAAGCCGGAAAGCCAGCAGAGAATCGCAAGAGAAACCATAGAGATTTATGCGCCTATTGCGCAGAGGCTTGGTATTTCCAAGATCAAGGTGGAACTGGATGATCTTTCTCTTAAGTATCTTGAGCCGGAAGCCTATTATGATTTGGTGGATAAGATTGCGGTACGTAAAAGTGTCCGTGAAAAATATATTCAAAATATTGTTGACGAGGTCAGCGAGCATATCAAAAATGCGGGTATTAAGGCTCAGATTGACGGACGTGTAAAGCATTTCTTCAGTATTTATAAGAAGATGAAAAATCAAAATAAGACTATAGATCAGATTTATGATTTGTTCGCAGTGCGTATTATTGTAGATACGGTTAAGGACTGCTATGCAGCGCTTGGTGTAATTCATGAGATGTATAAGCCCATTCCGGGGCGTTTTAAGGATTATATTGCCATGCCCAAGGCCAATATGTATCAGTCTTTGCACACTACATTAATCGGAACAAGCGGGCAGCCCTTTGAAATTCAGATTCGTACCTATGAAATGCATAAGGCGGCGGAGTACGGGATTGCAGCTCATTGGAAATATAAGGAAGCTTCCGACGGAAAGAAGGTTGAAACCTCAGAGGAGGAGAAGCTTGCATGGCTGCGCCAGATTTTGGAATGGCAGCGGGATATGTCCGACAATAAGGAATTTATGAATCTGCTTAAGAGTGATTTGGATTTATTCTCGGACAGCGTTTATTGCTTTACACCTACCGGAGAGGTAAAGAACCTTCCCGCAGGTTCAACTCCCATTGATTTTGCATATAGTATTCACAGTGCGGTGGGAAATAAAATGATCGGCGCCAGAGTCAACGGAAAGCTTGTCACCATTGATTACGAAATCAAAAACGGTGACCGGATTGAGATTATGACTTCCCAGAACTCTAAAGGCCCGAGCCGCGACTGGCTGAATGTGGTCAAGAGTACGCAGGCCAAAAATAAGATTAATCAGTGGTTTAAAAACGAGTTTAAGGAAGAAAATATAGTTAAGGGCAAGGAGCTTTTAAACAATTACTGCCGTTCCAAGGGCATTAATATTTCGGATCTGATGAAGACCGAATATATGGATGTGATCATGCGCAAGTATGGCTTTAGGGACTGGGAGTCTGTTCTGGCAGCAGTAGGGCACGGAGGCCTGAAAGAGGGACAGATCATCAACAAGATGATGGAACACTATGAGAAGGATCACAGGAAGGAGCTGACCAATGAAGAGGTTTTAGCTGCGGTAGCTGAAAATGATCCTGCCAAAAAGCCGGTTCAGATTAAATCCAAAAGCGGTATCGTGGTTAAGGGCATTCATGATCTGGCAGTGCGTTTTTCCAAGTGCTGTTCTCCGGTGCCGGGCGATGAGATTGTAGGCTTTGTCACCAGAGGAAGAGGCGTTTCCATTCACAGGACGGATTGTATCAATATTTTAAATCTGCCCGAATTAGAGAGAGAACGACTGATTGATGCGGAGTGGGAGGGCGTTCCGGATGAAGTTACCGGTGAAAAGTACCTTGCGGAAATCAGAATTTTTGCCAATAATCGAAACGGTCTTTTGGCGGATATTTCCAAGGCGCTTACCGAAAAGAATATTGATATTCTTTCCATGAATACCAGAACCAATAAACAGGGGCTTGCTACCTTGTCAACGTCCTTTGAGATCAGCAACAGAGACGAATTGATTCGCATTATAGATAAGATCAGATCCATTGAAAGTGTAATAGATATAGAAAGAACTACTGGCTGACATAGAGAGGAGCTTTGAAAACAAATGGGAAACCTGAAAATAGGACGTATTGTTTTAGGCGTATGCCAAACCAACTGTTATTTTATATATGAAGATGGCAAAAAGCAGGTAATTGTTTTTGACCCGGCAGATCAGGGCGAGTATCTTTATAACAAATTAAAGGAGAATGGTTTTCAGGTTGAGGCTATTATGCTGACTCATGGGCATTTTGACCATATTTGGGGACTGGAGGCATTGAAAAATTTATCCGGTGCAAAGGTATATGCTTATGAGGGCGAGAAGGAACTTTGCGAGGACGCGTCTTTGAATGTGTCAAAGGGCGCAGGAAGAGCCTGCATAGTGAAAGCGGATGAGTATGTCAGGGATGGGGCGGAAATTACCGCTGCGGGAATGACCTGCAGATTGATTGCAACGCCGGGACATACGGCAGGAAGCTGCTGCTATTATTTTGAGGATGATAAAATTCTGATTAGTGGAGATACTTTATTTCAGGAATCGGTGGGGAGAACGGATTTACCTACCGGAAGTATGAGTACCCTGGTTCGTTCCGTAAGAGAAAAGCTGATGGTATTGCCTGAGAATGTAAAGGTTTATCCGGGACATGGAGAATCTACGACCATCGGATATGAGAAGGAATATAATCCTTTTATTTAAGAGACAGAAAACTTGACTTAAGATATGAAAAGAAAGGAAAAGATGATGAAAAAAAGGCTGCTTAGCTTATTGATAGCGGGCATCATGGCTTTGACCGTGCTGTCCGGCTGCGCAACGAGTAACGAGGATGAGAAGGAGCCGGAGGTTGTGGTGGATGAGGCAGAGACGAAAACGCCGGAGCCTGTGGCAGAACCGTCGCCTACACCGGAGGGATTTCCTGTTATTTTGGAAAGAACTGTTGTGGATGGTCAGATGCAGAGCTATTTGACAGGCGAATGGAAAGATCAGGAGGTTGTAACAAGACGGCCTATCGCAGTTATGATTCCTAACAATTCTCCCGCTATGCCGCAGTATGGAATTTCTAAGGCCAGCATTATTTATGAGGCGCCTGTGGAGGGACGTATTACCAGATTGATGGCTGTGTTTGAGGATTTTGATGATCTGGACCGGATTGGGCCGGTGAGAAGCAGCAGGGATTATTTCATATATGTTGCTATGGGCTACGAAGCAATTTATTGTAACTGGGGCCTGGCAAGACCTTATGTGGAGGAGCTGATTAACCGGGATACGGTGCAGAATATCAGTGCCGCTGTTGCAGGTATTTATAATCCGGCGCATGAGGCTTTCGACAGAGTAAGCAGGCCGGGATATGCCGACGAGTTCAGAGGCTATCTTTTCATTGACGGATTAATGGAAGCAGCCGAGAGACTTGAATATGATTGGGAATATGATGATGCTTATGTACCACCCTTTACCTTTGCGGCTGATGAGGTACGGGCCGAGGATAATTATACGGATGCGGAAGATGCAACCCTGATTTATCCCGGTGGAACGGAAGGAAATAAAGGCGGCTATGGGGCATATAATCCTTACTTTGAGTACAATGAGCAGGATCAGCTGTATTACAGATTTCAGGACGATGATAAGCAGATTGACGAGTTGGATGGAAGCCAGCTTGCAGTTTCCAACGTGGTGTTCCAGTATTGCCACGGTGAGGTTCGTGATGATCACGATTATCTTGCGTTCGGCGTTCACGGAGAGGGAGACGCAATTGTCTTTACAGGCGGCAAGGTGATTAAGGGCACATGGAAGCGTTATGACGGTGATGCCACACCTGCCAAATTCTATGATGAAGATGGAGAGGAAATCATCTTTAATCAGGGAAAAACCTGGGTTTGCAATATCTGGGAAGAGTACGGTGAGTATGTGAAGTATGAGTAAGTGAAGCCATACAATGAAGAAATAAATGCAAGAGGGACCGGTATTTAACCGGTCTTTTCTGTTACCAAATAGGGGTAAAATACGACTGAAAGCACCAAAAAGGAAGTTTTTGATAAAAACATATATTACTTTTTTAAGAAAAAATTGAAGAAAAAAGATGCAAAAGCGGAAATTATACATTAAAAATGCCAAAATTTGCAAAAAAAATATTTTCTACTCTGCTATAATTATAAATAAGAAAAATCATAAAATACAAATTCAGCCGACAGCAGGCACCATAACAGAAAAAGAGAAAAAGACCACAGGACGGAGCAGGAAATGGGAGCACTGGGAAGAAACAGAGTTTTTACACTGGGAGACATAGAAAGACTAAAACAAAAGACAGACCAACTGATGGAGCTGGCCGTGGAGATAAGCAAAACCTTTAACCAGAGCG
>JAUNGK010000154.1 GCA_030524555.1 Bacillota bacterium
AGGCTGCGTTTTTGCAGCCTCTTATTTTTTCTTTTTGTATAGATGTTCCATGTATTGGATTCCCTGATATAAGCCCATTGCAATGACACATAGTATAATAATTGAGGTAATTACCATATTAAGCCTAAATACCTGAGAGCCGTAAATAATCAGATATCCCAGTCCTCGCCTGGCTGCCAGAAATTCTCCGATGATCACCCCTACCAGTGCAAGACCGATATTGACCTTCATATTACTCAGAACGGTAGGAATGGAAGCAGGAAGAACAACCTTAAAAAAAGCATTTAGCCGATTCCCGCCCAACGTATAGATAAGTTTTAATTTATCCGGGTCAGTGCTTTTAAATCCGGTATAGAGACTGATAATGGAGCCGAAGATAGCTACAGAAATTCCTGCAACAATAATGGTTCTTGTGCCGGTACCCAGCCAAACGATAAAAAGAGGGGCAAGCGCTGATTTCGGAAGACTGTTTAAAACAACCAAATAAGGTTCAAGGATTTCTGACAGGGTTTTAGAATACCATAAAATTGTAGCGGTAACCATGGCAATCAGTGTAATTAAAATAAAGCTGATTAAGGTTTCTAAAAGAGTTATTCCCGTGTGTGTAAAAAAGGAACCGTCTGCCAGCATTTCAAAAAAGTAAGAAATCACCATACTGGGGCTGCTGAAAAAGAATGTATCAATAAGCTCTAATCTGCCTGCAGCCTCCCAGATTATCAGGAAAATCACAAAAATCAGGAGCCTTAAGGATGTGATCATATGGTGGTACTGATGATGTTTTCGTACATATTGCTCCTGCATTCCTGATTTTGAGGTATCGCTGCTGCGTGTATGATCAACTGTTTTCTCCGGAATATTCATCAGAAATCTCCTTCCATAGAAATGTAAACAGATTATTAAATTCTGGAGCGCTTCTTGCAGCAAGAGGAGAGTTTTCCGCCACCGTAAGATGAATAGGTATTTCTTCCTTGATCGTGGCAGGGCGCTTGGTCATTACCAGAATTCTGTCAGCCAGTGAAATTGCTTCGGCTAAATCATGTGTAATTAATACAGCGGTAATTCCGCTTTTGCGTATGATGCTTCCTATATCGGCAGAAACCATTAAGCGGGTCTGATAGTCCAAAGCACTGAAGGGTTCATCAAGTAAAAGAAGGGCAGGCTCCATAACCATGGTACGAATCAGGGCTGCCCGCTGCTTCATGCCGCCGGACAGTTCACCCGGCTTTTTATCCTTAAATCGATATAGACCGTAGTCCTTTAACAGCCGTTCGGCAAGAGCCTCCTTGGCAGGACTCATTGTTTTGGTTATTTCGGGACCGAGAAGTACATTTTTCCAGATAGAACGCCATTCCAGCAAATGATCCTGCTGAAGCATATAACCGATTCGCATGTCATTTGCATGATCCAGCACCACTTCCCCTTCTTCGGGTTTAAGAAGCCCTGCGATAATTGAGAGGAGCGTAGATTTTCCGCAGCCGCTTGGACCGACAATAGCAATAAATTCTCCCTGATGAACCTGAAAGGATATATGATTAAGTGCTTTAGTCTCGCATTTCAAGCTGTGATAAGAAAAACTGATATTCCGACATTCCAGAATAGGCTGTTTCATTGCGGGACCTCATTTCCTGTTTTTATATTTTTAATTTATGAGCATTCGACATTTATGTGCCGGGTTTTTAAATAAAACGTTGAAATAAAAGGAAAATTATGATAGTATCAAATTCAGATTTAACTATTGGAGGAAAAATTTATGGCTCAATTGTGGGGCGGACGTTTTACGAAGGAAACGGACAAGCTGGTTTATCAGTTTAATGCTTCGATTCATTTTGACAAAAAGCTTTTTGAGCAGGATATAGAAGGAAGCATAGCCCATGTAGTAATGTTGGAAAAGCAGGGAATTATTACCTGCAGGGAAAAGGATGATATTGTAAAGGGATTAACCGGTATTCGTACGGATGTGGAATCTGGTAAGCTTACTATTGCGGAGGATTACGAGGATATTCACAGCTTTGTGGAAGCAAAGCTGATTGAACGGATCGGTGATGCGGGAAAGAAAATGCATACCGGAAGAAGCAGAAATGATCAGGTTGCGCTTGATATGAAGCTTTATGTAAGGGCAGAAGTGGTGCAGATTACCGAGTGTCTCCATGAACTGCTGGAAACGCTGATAACGATTATGGAAAATAATTTAACCACCTATATGCCGGGCTTTACCCATCTTCAAAAGGCACAGCCTACCACATTGGCACATCATATGGGTGCTTATTTTGAAATGTTTAAGAGAGATGTGCTTCGTCTTTCCGATATCTATAAAAGGATGAATTATTGTCCTCTTGGGGCAGGTGCATTTGCAGGAACCACATATCCTCTTGACAGATCTTATACTGCTTCACTTATGGGGTTTGAGGGACCTACTCTTAACAGCATGGATTCGGTGGCAGACAGAGACTATATTATAGAATTGTTGGCATCGCTTTCCACGATCATGATGCATTTAAGCCGTTTCTCGGAGGAGATTATTATATGGAACTCCAATGAATACCGCTTCATTGATATTGATGACGGATTTTCAACCGGAAGCAGTATTATGCCTCAAAAAAAGAACCCTGATATTGCAGAGCTTGTAAGGGGAAAGACGGGCCGGGTTTACGGAGCGCTTGTTTCCATATTAACTACCATGAAGGGCATACCCCTTGCCTACAATAAGGATATGCAGGAGGATAAGGAGGTTACCTTCGATGCTATAGAAACGGTTAAAAATTGTATTGTTCTGTTTAACGGAATGCTTTCTACCATAAAATTCAATAATAAAATCATGGAAGAAAGTGCAATGAAAGGCTTCACTAATGCCACGGATGCTGCGGATTACCTGGTAAACAAAGGCGTTCCCTTCCGGGATGCCCATGGAATTATCGGAAGGCTTGTGCTTTATTGCATTGAGAAAAACAGCAGCATAGACGCCTTAAGCATTGAGGAGCTTAAAGAAATCAGTCCTGTGTTTGAGGCAGATGTATATGATGCAATCAGTCTTAAAACCTGTGTTGAAAAAAGACTGACCACAGGTGCGCCGGGGCCTAGCGCAATGAAGGAAGCAATCAAAATAAACAAAGAATTTCTGGAACATATCAGAAACAAGGATAATTAAAAATAATATATAAAATGAGGAGAATGAAAATGAGTGAGAAATTAAAAGTAGGGATTTTAGGTGGAACCGGCATGGTAGGGCAGAGATTTATCTCTCTTCTTGAAAATCATCCATGGTTCGAGGTTACAACCATTGCTGCCAGTGAAAGATCAGCAGGTAAGACCTATAAGGAGGCTGTTGGAGACAGATGGAAAATGACGACTCCTATGCCGGAAGCAGTAGAAGACATTGTGGTTATGAATGTGAATGAGGTAGAAGCAGTTGCTTCTAAGGTTGATTTTGTATTCAGCGCAGTGGATATGACAAAGGAAGAAATCAAGAAAATTGAGGAAGAGTATGCCAAAACTGAAACTCCTGTAGTTTCCAATAATTCTGCTCACAGATGGACACCCGATGTACCTATGGTAGTACCGGAGATTAACCCTGAGCATATGAAGGTGATTGATTTTCAGAAAAAGAGACTTGGAACAACCAGAGGCTTTGTGGCTGTTAAGCCTAATTGCTCCATCCAAAGCTATGCGCCTGTGCTTACTGCATGGAAAGAATTTGAACCCGTAGAGGTGGTTGCAACCACTTACCAGGCAATATCAGGGGCAGGAAAAACCTTTAAGGATTGGCCGGAAATGATTGAAAATATTATTCCTTATATTGGCGGAGAAGAAGAAAAAAGTGAGAAAGAACCTCTTCGTATATGGGGAGAAATTAAGGATGGCGTAATTGTTCCGGCAGTTTCTCCGGTAATTACATGTCAGTGTATCAGAGTACCGGTATTAAACGGTCATACCGCTGCTGTTTTCGTAAAATTTAAAAAGAAACCTACGAAGGAGCAGCTGATTGAAAAGCTGGTTTCCTTTAAAGGACTTCCTCAGGAGCTTAAGCTTCCCAGTGCACCCAGTCAATTTATCCAGTATCTTGAGGAGGATAACAGACCACAGGTGCGTCTGGATGTGGATTATGAAAAGGGTATGGGGATCAGTGTAGGACGTCTTCGTGAGGATACCGTTTACGATTGGAAATTTGTAGGCTTATCCCACAATACCGTACGTGGTGCGGCAGGCGGTGCTGTTTTGTGTGCTGAACTGTTAAAAGAACAGGGTTATATTTCCCAAAAATAATTATACGGAAGATATTTAATAACTGTGCATGGAAGGGGAGTTCCATGCACAGTTCAAAAGAAGGGGTAGTAAAATGGATGAATTACGTTATCAGGTAGACCTGTTAAGCGCAATGAATCAACGGTTGACAAATGATGAAAAGATGTACCGACTTATTTGCAATACGTCGAGCAATGCGTTCCTTTATGTGAATTTTGTTGATAATGAAGTGAGAACACTTGCTAATTGGGATTTTTTCTTTCCGGAGGTTGAACTGCGGGATATGAAGGATCTGGCTAAGCTGTATTCACAGGTGGAGGATAGGTATGTGCTTCCGCTTCGCGATCTGATTTTTCTGGAAAAGAAGGAAATGAATACAGACAGTGGTATTGTCAGACTAAAGGACGGAAAAACCTGGGTAGAATGTGAGACTGCCATTCTGTATGATAGTATGGGGAATGCAACGGATAAGGTGATCCGTTTTAAGGATATATCCAAATTTAAAAAACAAAATGAAGAACTTACCTATATGGCATACTATGATATGCTTACGGGATTATACAACAGGAACTATTTTGTTCGTCTGCTTGCTGACTACGTCAGAAGAGCAGGAGAACATAATGATGTTATTGCTGTAATGTTCATGGATATTGATGATTTCCGAAAAATTAATGATGGATTAGGAATTATCGTGGGTGATGAGATCGTTCAGCAGTTTGGGCAATTTCTATCAGGATTTCAGGGAGAAAATGTTTTAGTGTCTCATTTTAATGCTGATATTTATTGTATTGCCATATATAAGCCTGGTGGAAACAGAACAGTAGAGCATATTTATAAATGTATACATGAGAGAATCAGAAAGCCTTTTGTTTTAAGTACTGGACAGGAAATAACAATTTCTGTCAGCGTAGGTGTGGCAGAATATCCGGAAGCCGCTAAAACTACTTTGGAATTAATTAATTGTGCAGAAATTGTAATGTTTAAGGCAAAGGGAAAAGGAAAGGATGCAATCAAATATTTTGATGCTCCTATTCTGAATGAATTTCTGCAAAGTGTTAATATAGAGACTAAGCTTAAGGAAGCAGTTTTTAATCAGAACTTTACCATGAATTTTCAGCCGCAGTATTATGCGGACACCCAAAAGCTTCGGGGGATGGAAGCGCTTATCAGATGGCGTGATAATGACGGCAGGATGATCAGTCCGGGAGTGTTTATACCAATTGCAGAAAAGAACGGTGCGATTGTCCCTATCGGAACATGGGTTATTGAAGAGAGCATTAGAACATTTGTACAGTGGAAGAAGCAATATGATTGCGACGTGATTTTATCACTGAATATTTCTCCTATCCAATACATGAGAGATGAGTTTGTGGACGGTATCATTGGAATCATCCAAAAATATGACATTGATCCCAAGGAGCTTGAACTGGAAATTACAGAGAGCGTATTGATTGAGAATTTTAAGGATGTTATGGAAAAGCTCTATATCCTTCGGGATTATGGAATTAGAATATCCTTAGATGATTTTGGAACAGGCTATTCTTCTCTGTCTTACATCAAGGGACTTCCGATAGATACCCTGAAGATCGATAAGAGCTTTATTGATACGATTATTTCGGATGAAAACACAAGAATAATTACCGAATCCATTATTTATATGGTTAAAAAGCTGGGCTTTGAAACCATAGCTGAAGGTGTTGAGACTGAGGCACAGCTGCACTATCTGAAGGATATCGGATGTGACTGCATACAGGGATTTTTGCTTGGACGTCCCCTGCCGAAAGAGGAAATGGAAAAGCTTCTTTGCGGGTAGATTTAGAGGTTAGAGAGAGGAAAAATGGTTTTAGGACGAACTTCGGAGCTGAAATATTTAAATACATATTATGATCGGGAGGGCAGCCAGATTATGGTTGTCTACGGTAAAAAGAACGTAGGAAAAACTTTTCTGCTGCGTCAATTTGTTCAGGATAAGCCTCATTACTATTACCTGGCCAGATCTGCTTCTGAAAGAGAGCAGCGTTATCAATGGGGAGCAGAGCTTGGCAGGGAGGAGATCAAGGTTTTAAAATATCCTTCCTTTACAGAGATTTTTCAATCTGTTCTTCGCGAACAAAACGGAAAGAAAGTCATTATTATTGATGAATTTCAGTATATTGTTAAGGCAAGCAGTGATTTCATGCGGGAACTGATTAACTTTGTCCACGACAACTGGCAAAATGCGCAGGTAATGGTTGTATTATGCAGTTCTTCCATCTGATGGGTGGAAAACAGCATG
>JAUNGK010000155.1 GCA_030524555.1 Bacillota bacterium
TTGGGGAGAAATGATGGGCATTGATTCGGTGGGAGATTTAAATGATGTGATCTGCGACGGGCAGATCAACGATATGATATTGGTTCAGGAGGCTCTGCAGGAAAGAAGAATCGGTGAGATCGCAAAGGAGATCTTGGATAAGGGCAGTACCAAATTTGTACTGATTGCGGGACCTTCATCGTCGGGTAAGACTACCTTTTCGCACCGATTATCCATTCAGCTCAGAACCTACGGAATGATTCCCCATCCGATTGCACTGGATGATTATTTCGTGGATAGGGAAAAAACGCCCAGAGACGAAAACGGTGATTATAACTTTGAGTGTCTGGAAGCAATAGATGTAAAGCAGTTCAACGAGGATATGAACAGACTGCTTCAGGGAGAGAGCGTGGAACTTCCCCAGTTCAATTTCAAGACGGGAAAAAGGGAATATCACGGTAATTTCAAAAAACTGGGGCCGGAGGATGTGCTTGTAATAGAAGGCATTCATGGCTTAAATCCTGCTACTACCTATTCCATGCCGGATGAAAATAAATTTAAAATTTATATCAGTGCTCTGACCAATCTTAATATTGACGAGCATAATCGAATTCCAACCACTGACGGAAGATTGCTGCGCCGCATGGTGAGGGATGCCAGAACAAGAGGAACCTGTGCCAGAAGAACCATTGAAATGTGGCCTTCCGTGAGAAGGGGGGAAGAAGAGTATATTTTTCCTTATCAGGAAAGTGCTGATGAAATGTTTAATTCCGTTTTGATTTATGAGCTGGCTGTGTTAAAGCAGTATGCAGAGCCTTTGCTCTTTGGCATTGGAAAGAATGAACCGGAATATCATGAGGCAAAGCGGCTTTTAAAATTCCTGGAGTATTTTCAGGGAATTGACAGCAGAAATGTGCCGTCCAATTCCATTTGCAGGGAGTTTATCGGCGGAAGCTATTTTAATGTGTAGCGAGCTTTGATGCTGCAGGAACATGGGTGCAGTGAATTGATATACTGTGCAACAGACAATTAAATATAAGTTTAATAAAAGCAAGTAGAATAAATGATCGCGGCTGACGGAGTATCCGTCAGGTGAGGAAAGTCCGGGCTTCACAGGGCAGGATGCCGGATAACGTCCGGTGGAGGTGACTCCAAGGATAGTGCAACAGAAATAAACCGCCCCGGGAACGGGGTAAGGGTGGAAAGGCAGTGTAAGAGGCTACCGCCTGCACGGTAACGGGCAGGGCATATGTAAACCCCATCCGAAGCAAGACCAAACAGAAAGCGTTTAAAGCCGGCCCGGCCAGCTTTCAGGTAGGTCGCTTGAGGCTGCTGGCAACAGCAGTCCTAGATAGATGATCATTCACGACATAACCCGGCTTATCGTTCTGCTTGCTTTTTATTTTTTTGAGCATCTTCATAGTCGGTTACAGTGATACTAAGGCTTTCACAGGCTTTGGCAAGGTCGAAGCCGAGGTTTTTCATCAGAGCTTCCACATTTGCTATTAAATTTTCTGCTTTTCCCTTGGTTATACCATCATTTTTTCCGGCGCCATAGCCTTCTTCATAGCCGTCCTCATGAAGAGTTTTCTTTACATATTCTTCATTGTACTCATAGATTGACATGGCAATGACCTCTGCTTTCTGCTCAAGCAGAAAATCTTTTAGAATATTTTCTGCTATACAAGTGTCCACGGCAGAAGCTACAGCTTGTTCCATGGACATGGTTTTTATATTTTTTCGTATTTGTGCAATGAAATAGGAGTAATCAGACAATGTCTTACACTTATCCATTAATCTCTTATTATGTCCATAATTAATGTTCAGCGTACGAACCCTGAGTTCCAGGCAGCCTTCCTTATCGCTTTCAAAGGAATCGGAGAGTTTTTGAATAAACTCTTCTTCCTGTCGCTCTGTCCCATTATAAAAGACAATATAGTGTGGCGTTGGAATTTTAATTTGTCTTTTCACGCCTAAATCGATGTCTTTAATATGCTTTTTGTAAAGATCAGTCAAATAGAATAATCCTCTAATGGGCATATTGGGACAATAAGTTGATTGGTGTTCGTACAGGCACATATTGCAGTCAATCAGGAAAGAGACATCATTTTTCATTTTCAAAAAGATGGCATTCTCCAGGGTGTTGACTGTCAATTGCTCCGTATTCGTATAGGAAGTATCATTTAAAGCGTTGTAGAGCTCTAAAAGACGCTTTTTGTCCCTGAATAGCAGCCGAAAGACCCTGTCTTTATGCGTATAGTATACCGGGTAAGGGCTTTCTTCAGAGCCGGTGCTTGTAACATTTTCCGTAACATTCATATTTTTCTCCTTTCTTACGGTGTGTAGCAGAAAAGCAAGCTGTTTATGCGTAAGAAAGACCTGTTTTGCTTCCCTGCCAATTGATTTGTTGAGATTTAGCAAGGATTCTAAAACAGAGAAAATACCACAAGATGGTACTTATAAGAAAAATAGATTTGTTAAACGAATTTCCGTTAGAATTTCAATGCTATGAAATGATAATAGCAAATAGAAGTGGAATATGTCAACAAGAAAATAAGTTTTGTGATATAATGTACACGAAAGCAATGAGCCATGCGTCTGTCCAAAAGCTCATATTGGCTGCTTGCAAACAGATATGAGCTTCTGGACAGACATAGGGCGAACGCCCGTGATGAGTGAGCCATAGGCGGATAAATGGTAATAATATGCAAAATAAATGGAAATGGACAATTACCTTAATATTGATTATATTTTTAATAGCAGCTGTTATAATATTTCTCCTGCTGAGTAGATCAGGGAACAATGATCAGTCTTTGACAGAACAGATTGTGGTACAACCGATTGATGAGCACTTGAATGATGAACCTGCAGTGAAAGAAATGGAAATTGATGAAGCGTTTTCTCTGGAAAGTGTGCAGGGAAGCTGTGTTCGTGTGCAGGCCAATGGCCACCATGGCAGTGGAATTATCTTTAAGATGACAGAGGATGAAATGATTATTGCCACTAACAGGCATGTGCTGCAATACTGGGACGAAGACAGCTATGTGACATTTTTTAACGGGGCGGTTGGAAACGGAAGGGCAGTTGCCCTTTCGGAAAAAGCTGATGTGGGATTTATCAGTATTTATACAGCCTTTTTGACACAGGAGGAGCGTAAAGACCTAAGAGCGGCAGATACGGTGGGCGAGCCGCCCGGTGCTGGAACGAATATTTATATGATTGATATAGCCTCAGATGTATGGAACCCGGTGGTATATGAGGGAAAGGTGCTGGAACCCCGGAGGTATCTGGAGGATTTTGGGATGGAAATGCTTTACGGCGAAGCGGCAAGTAAACCGGGGATGTCGGGAACCGGAGTATTTGACGTTAACGGTCATTTGCTTGGAATGCTTACCGGAGGAACGGATGCCAATGAGATAGCGGCAGTACCGACAATGGTGCTGGATGAGGAGTATGAAAGAACTGAACAATAAAAAACCAGTTCACATGACGGTATGAACTGGTTTTGTTAATTCAAATTCATATATGTTAGAACAAATTAAGCCATCTTATTTACAGCCTGTGCTAAACGAGAAACTTTTCTGGAAGCAGTGTTCTTATGATAAACACCCTTAGTAGCTGCTTTATCGATAGTAGTTGTAGCAGCAACTAAAGCTTCTGCAGCAGCAGACTTATCACCAGCCTCAATAGCAGCGTTTACTTTCTTAACTGCTGTCTTAACGCCAGACTTGATAGCTTTATTTCTTTCAGCCTTGGTTCTGTTTACTAAAATTCTCTTCTTTGCAGATTTAATATTAGCCACGATGTACACCTCCTATTAAAATCATCAGTTCTTTGAGATGTTTCATTAAAGCCGGAGACACGGACGTCTTAATGTAAACACACGCATATTATTGTAGCGGTAAAATGTGCTTCTGTCAATACATAAATCAAGAATATTTGGAAAATACTGTTTTTAAAAAGATAGCAATATAAGAAAGCTATGGAGACAGTATGGAGGAAACATGAGCAGCATTAAGATTAGAACGGATCTGGCGTTAGAGGCAAGAGAAAGTATGGAGGATAATGCAAAGGAATGCCGGGGCGTTTATGTTGAAGAGGAGTACCATGAGGAGAGCGAAATAAAGGTTACCAGAGTGGTAATCGAAACGAAAAATGCTTCCATAGCCATGGGAAAGCCCATTGGCGTTTATGTTACCCTGGAGGCGCCGACAATGGCACAGCCGGAGGAGGATTATCATACTGAAATTTCCAGGGAACTGGCAAAGCAGCTGAAGGAAATTATTCCGGGTATTGACGGGGAATTGTCTGTAATTGTGGTAGGATTGGGAAACAGAGATGTGACAGCCGATGCATTGGGGCCTAACGTAGTAGACAACCTTACTATCACCAGACACATGGTAAGGGAATACGGAAAGGCAGCCTATAATCAGAATCGTATCCATATGATCAGTGGCCTTGTACCAGGAGTTATGGCCAAAACCGGTATGGAAACCCAGGAAATTATTAAGGGAGTGGTGGACATGACTTCTCCAGATGTGGTAGTGGTAGTGGATGCTCTTGCGGCACGTTCTACAAGACGTCTTAACAGAACCATTCAAATCAGCAATGCAGGCATTCATCCCGGCTCAGGAGTGGGAAACCATAGAAATGCCATTACAGAGGAAACCCTGGGCGTTCCGGTTATTGCAATCGGTGTGCCTACAGTTGTGGATGCGGCAACAATTGTAAGTGACGCTTTCGAAAAAATGATGCGTCTTTCCGGGGAGGAGCCCCTTGAAATTCAGGATGATTTGTTCACAGGTCTGGATGAACTATATAATATGTATGTTACCGGAAAGGATGTGGACTATGAGATTAAGCAGATCAGCCATATTATCTGCAATGCATTAAACACTGCTTTGGAAACCTGAATGAATGTCCGGAAAAAAGCATATACTTCCGTAGTGAGGTGCATGCTGTGAATGATAAAGGATGGAAACAGAAGGGCAAAGGTTTGGGAATTATGATACTGCTCTTAGTCGGTGTGGTCTGCTGCTGCATCAGCTTTCAAAGAGGCAGGCAGACTGCAGGGGGGCAGGATGAGAAGCAAGGCGGCATCAGTATTTTTTTAAAAAAGCAAATGGAAAGGGCATATTTTCAGATACCGGCGTTTTTGGAAGAGGGAGAGAGTGAAGCGGGGAATAGGAAAAAACTTGCAGACTGCATGCTGGGAGAACTTTTAATCTTCCGGTATGCTGATCAGGAGACCAATGGGGAGAGGGAACAGGAAGATGCCATAATGGCAGAGCTTCTTTTGGAAAAGGAAGGAATAGATGAGGATTATAAAAATATTGAGGAGGAGAATTTAGATTATGGTAAGGATGCACTACATATAGAAAATAGCATTCTTGAGGAAATGGAAAGAGAAAACAGTTTACATAACTCAAACGAAGAGAGAGTAAATGAAGAAAATACTTTAGATCAGGCAGTGGAAGGCCCAGATGAAACAGAGGAAGCACTTTCACAGGAGTTTAGGCGCGCTTCCTATCCGGCCTATACCTATGATTGGGAGGAAAGCTGGGATTATGAGGGATTGCTTTCTAATTTTTTTGCAGTGGATAGCTCCACTCTTTTAAGCGAAGATTATTTAAGTCTGGATAAGCTTTTGCATGAAGACCTGACCGTGGACAAAGAGGTGGATGGACCGCAGATCCTGATCTATCATACTCATGCCAGTGAAAGCTTTATTGATTCGGTGGAGGGTGATCCTTCCACTACGATTGTGGGTGCAGGAGATAAGCTGGCAAGACTTCTTAAGGAGGAGTATGGTTTCAATGTGCTGCATCACACCGGCGTATATGATGAGGTAAGGGAGGATGCATATGCCAATGCCCTGCCTGAAATAGAGAAAATCTTGCAGGAGAATCCAACCATAGAGGTGGTAATTGATCTGCATAGGGATGCTGTTTCAGGGGACAGGAAGCTGGTTATGGACCTGCAGGGAAGACCAACTGCAAGATTCATGTTTTTTAACGGCCTTAGCTATATCCGAAAAAGCGGGAGCATTGAGTATCTGGAAAATCCTTATATACAGGATAATCTTGCCTTTTCTTTTCAGGCACAGGTGGCGGCTAACGAATACTATCCGGGAATCGCAAGAAAAATTTATTTAAAGGCTTATCGGTATAATCTTCATTTAAGACCAAAGAGTATGCTGATTGAGCTTGGAGCCCAGAATAACACTGTAGAAGAAATAATGAATGCCTGCGATCCATTGGCACACATTCTTGCCATTGTACTGGATGATGTGATATCATGATATTTAGCCAAGCCATGCGAAAGTATACAGAGGTCAAAAAACTGCTTGCAGTTTTTTGGACTTCTGTATGCTTTCATAGGGCGCAGCCCGACAGCGAGAGGCTGTGCCTCGAGCGGGCAAGGCGAAAGAAGCCATGCAACCAGCGGGGAAAACTGCTTGCAGGTTTTTGGGCTTCTGTATGCTTTCATAGGGCGCAGCCCGACAGCGAGAGGCTGTGCCTCGAGCG
>JAUNGK010000156.1 GCA_030524555.1 Bacillota bacterium
TATCATAAAATTGTTTTTCTAAAATTGCTAAAGAATCTCTAATTTTTTTTGTCTCAAAAATTAAATTCTCCATATATTTTTATACCTCTTTGCCATAATAAATACTTTTAATGAATAATACGGAATTATCCTGCATTCACCACCATCAAATTCCTCGGATGCTTATGAAACAAGATATCCTTCTGATATACATTAGAAACATGCGTATATATCTCCACCGTGCTAATCGAACTATGCCCCAGCATTCTTTGGATGTACCTAATATCCTCATACAACTCCGGCAAAAGGATGGTAAACAGGAGACAGGTAGCAGTAGGATTATAAATGCAGCAGCGTAACTGATAATTCGATTTTTCTAGTAGTTATAGATTGAAATAAAAAGTTATATCAATGTTCATATTTCGGAAACATAATTAAAATATTCAGAAATGTCATTATCTTGCACTGAATGTAAAAATGATGCAACTTTGATGCAAAAATGATGAAGTTATGATGCAATGCTTTTGTAAAATGATAGCGTAAACAATTTTGACTTAATTTGTAGAATATAAGTATATAGATTCTGGTTAAAGCTTGAAGAAACAAACTTTTTGCTATATTTAATTTTTAATGCATTGGGAAAAGCCGTCATTGATATCAGAGGAGAGTTTTATTATGTACATAAAATGTTGCAGCCTTATTATACGTAAAGAGCATGTAGTCAGCAAAACTTATGAATCAAGGGGAGGTAAGTTGAAATGAATAAGAAGATATATTTACTGTGTGCATGTATTAGCTTTTGTCTTTGTGCTTGTCAGCGAACAGTAGCAGAGGATGAAGTGGACTTGCGGGAAACAGAAATAAGTGCGCCCCAGGAGGATGGGCTATCGGAGGCGGAAGCAGATGATCAGGTGATAGAACCAACTGAAAAGCAAACAAAAGAACCATTCGAAGAGCCATCTGAAAAAACATCTGATAACAAGTTACCGGAAGAAGGAATGGAATTTCTAAATGAATATGATGATTTATGTGTAAAGGAAAATGCAAAAAGAATGGCGCTCATTTATTTAGATGAGGATACCGTACCTGAGTTGCTGATCTTAGGGGACGGTGAGTACAGGCTGTATTCGTTTGATGGATCGCAGGTAAAAGCAGCAGCTATGCCGGATACAGGAATCAAAGCAAGTGCGTATGGTCCAAAGCATGATTTTGAAGACTCGGTGTATCAGACTTTTTATTGGTTTGAATATGTTCCTTATAAAGGACTGATACGGGTTCATAGTGGTGACGACAAGGAAAGGCATGATTATTATTTAAAGTATGCAGACGGTTTATTTGAAATGGAACTTGAAGTAAAAAGTATGGATCATACGTGGCATACCTATGATACAGAAAAAGAAATAGAGAATGAAGAATTCTTAAGTCAGTTAACTGACAAGGGATATGATCAGCTAGTTCCCTGTGCCTATCTATATGAAAATGTGGCGGCTGCGTATGAAAATGTAGGTGCGGTGTCTAATACTCAAAAGGTGCTGGAGGACTTCGTAAATGGGAAAATAGATGCGTTGGATCACGTGGAGAAGATCAGCGATATTCCGGAAGAAGGATTTGTTATGAAAAGTTATGAGGACTACTATAGCAATGAAAATTATGAAAACGATGAAAGTGACCTATGGAAAGAGATAGAATATATAGATTTTGATAATGATGGTGAAGATGAATTGATGATACGCAGCTATGCCGGATTATGTTCATTTTTTGATGTTATAGGTGATACGGTTTATAAAGTATTAGAGACAAGCGGGAGCACGACTGATGTGGCTTCTATTGGTATAATTGACAATAAGCGGGTTATTGAGAGAACAGATTTAAGCCATGGAGGAAGAAAGAGTTATAGAATAATGAAGTATGATTCTTGCTGCTGCTTAATTGATTGGTTCCATTTGTATACAGAGTATAAAGAAGCAGCTTATTCCGAAAGTGATAGATTCGAGTATAGGAATAGGGAAATAACGATGGAGGAGTTTGAGGAAATAGTGGGCAGTATTCAGCAGGAGGAGAAACAATAATTCTGGCTATAAAGAATAAAAGAGTAATTGTGCGATGGATAAAGGGGAAATATAATTTAAGTGAATGAAGGATAATTAAAAATTATCCTTCATTAATCACTATCAAATTCCTCGGATGCTTATGAAACAAGATATCCTTCTGTTTAACATTAGAAACATGCGTATATATCTCCGTCGTGCTAATTGAGCTATGCCCCAGCATCCTTTGAATGTACCGGATATCCACGTCCTGCTCCAATAAGAGGGTGGCAAAGGAATGTCGGAACATATGAGGAGTAATATGCTGATCAATGCCTGCAAGCTCGGCATACCGATTTATCATAAAGCGTACCGACTGATCAGATAATTTGTGCTGTAATCTGTTTACGAAGAAGTAGCCGCAGACTTCCATATCTTTCTGAAAGGTTTCCTGATACAAAATCAAAGCGGAGATAACCTCTGCATTGCCAATCTGCAAAATTCTTTCCTTTGCCCCTTTTCCGTAAATCAGGATATTGTTGCTTTTTAGGTCTATATCCGCCGGCTTTAAAGAGCATAATTCGGACACTCTCATACCGGTAGCAAACAAAAGCTCAACAACGGCAATATCACGAATGCTGCAGCGAAGCTGATAATTTGATTTGGCCAGTTCCTTTTGGGCATAAAGCGTTGAAAGAAAAACCTGGATGGAATGAAAAGGAATGGTTTTGGGAAGAAGCTTGGCCTCACGGAAGTGAATGTCTAATTTGGAAAAGGGGTTTTCATTTAAAAATTCCTTGTATTCCATGTAATGAAAAAAGGCTTTCAGACTTGCAATTTTACGCTTGATGGTTTTAGGCTTATACTGCTTGTGTAATGTGGTTATAAATTGGTCTACAATGTCTTTGGACATGCAGTCTGTTAAATTTGTGCAAAAAAGCAGATACTGATTTAGGTCGATTTGGTAAGCTTTTAATGTCTTATTATCCAGACGTTTCCTGTATTTGCAATATTCAATATATTCCTTAACATAATCTTTTAAAGCATTCATAAATTGATGCCTCCTTTGTTTTTGGATTTATTATGGATGGCTTTATAATAAGTTGTCTATTGGTCAGAATGACGAAAAAGGTATAATAGTGCATATAGATGTGAACAAATTGGGGCAAAATAGAACAATTAATTAAGGATCAAAAATACGATTTGGATACCATCGGCATGTCCGGTTCCAAGATAATGATTTTTGATGATATGGTATTGAAGGTACAGCCGGAGAGTGAAGAGACAGAAAATGAGTATCGGATTATGAAATGGCTGCGTGGAAAAGTACCGGTACCGGAAGTTATGCATTATGAGAAAGAGGAAGGGATGGCTTATCTGCTGATGACAAGAGTGCAGGGAAAACAGGCATGTCAGACAAGTGGCTGGACATTGCAATCTGCTATCGAAGTCTTAAGCATAATTTTGATGGGATATACAGTGGCAATGCATATACCGGCTTTAATCCAGGGGATTTTTTGAAAAATTGGTGATAGAACCGAACCGGGAAAAAATCAGGTATTACACTTTGCTGGACGAGCTGTTTTAAGACGGGACAGATATTTAAAATTATTTGATATTTTCTTATTACTTTCTTAATTTTGTCAAAGAGACCTTTAAAAAGGTCTCTTTCCTGTTATACTAATAAACAGTTAAGAAGCGTTTACGGTTTAGTGAGAAACCGGTTTGTGTTAAAGCCAAGCTTTTTAAGGAGCTGCTTTTGTATATCATAGACTTTCGTGAAATGTCGGATATGGAAATTCAGCTCCGGTGGGAAGACGGGCAGCAAAAGAAGGTCGTGACAATAAATTGAATAGGAGTGGCGGTAGTGTTTGTGTCAATGTTTTTTCCGGTTTTTCTGGGAATCGTTGTAGTTTTGTTTTTTTGCCTGCCCGTAAGATGGCGTTCGGCGGTTTTACTCCTTTCCAGTTATGTCTTCTGTGCTTATATTGATATTCGGGGGCTTGCGGTGCTGCTTTCGGTATCCGTCTTCGGCTGGGCAGCGGGTTTAAGAATTGAAAGCATGCAAAGAAGAGGCAAAAGAGGAAGGAGCAGGAGCGCAGCAGTATGGGCAATTATTGTCTGCATATTGGCCTTGTGTGTATTTAAATATTCAGGTTATCTGATAGGACGGCTTGGGTTAGAGGAAGCGGTACCGGATAGTGTATTGAAAAATCTGGCAATGCCTGTAGGATTATCTTTCTATCTGTTTCAGGTGATAGGTTATCTGGCTGATATTGAACAGGGAAAAAGCCCTGCGGAAAGGAATTTCTGGTTTCTTGGGTGCTATTTTGCTTTTTTTGCAAAGCTGGTCAGCGGACCTATTGAGAGAGAAAAGGATTTCCTACCCCAGATGAAAAGGCTTAATGAGGTGAAATTTGGGGACCGGGGAAGGCTATCCACCGCCTTTACTTATATGCTTTGGGGCTACTTCATGAAAATGGTGGTAGCCGACAGGCTTGCCTTTTTGGTGGGAATTATATTCGAAGGAGCTAAGGAGTTTGACAGCTTCGCTCTGGCAGCAGGTGCCTTTTTTTATACAATGCAGATTTACTGTGATTTTGCAGGATATTCTTATATTGCAGTGGGCTGCGCAAGAATATTTGGTATTGAACTGACACAGAATTTCAAGGCTCCCTATCAGGCGGAGAATATTACGGATTTTTGGCGCAGATGGCATATTTCCTTAAGCAGCTGGCTTAGAGACTATCTGTATATTCCGCTTGGCGGAAATCGAAAAGGTATTTTCAGGAAATGCGTAAATACTATGATTGTTTTTTTGGTATGCGGGATGTGGCATGGCGCAGGGCTTAACTTTGTGGTATGGGGACTTTTGCATGGAGTGTATTCGGTGACGGACAGTCTGCTTCAAAGTAAGGGAAAGAAACTTCCGGCAAGCCGGATTCTTACCTTCGGGGCGGTAGCTTTTGCATGGATATTTTTCCGTGCGGAAGATCTTCCGCATGCACTGCAGTATGTCTTCCGTATGCTGACAGCAGGATTTCATCCTGGACAGTGGAAGGGCTATTGGATTATGCTGCAGCTTAGTTATGTGGAGGTGGCGGTTATCTGCGTCAGTATTTTGCTGATCTGGTACGTAGATGAGCTGTGCAGCCGGAAGGGAATACATCTTCCGTTTTTGATTCAGCAGAAGCAAAATTCGGTGAGATACTTCATTTTTTATTTACTGCTTATTTCCATTTTTATTTTTGGAATGTATGGGCCGGGCTATCATGCAGAGCAATTTATTTACATGCAGTTTTAGCCTGATGATAAGGAAAAATGGATTATTGAGGAGCGGAGGAGCAATGCGAAAGCTTTTTACAAGAAAAAACATGATCAGGTTGGGATTTGCGGCACTGTTTTTGTTCACTATTTATCTGATATCCAGTGTGCTGAGTATCAAATCGGGACATGGCATAGACCAGCAGGGCGGGTTATACTGGCAGCCGGAGGATACCATAGATGTGGCAATGATGGGCAGCAGCCATATTCATTGTAACGTAAATACGGCGCTTCTTTGGGAGGAATACGGAATAGCGGCATATGATTACAGCGGAGCGGAGCAGCCGCTTTGGATGACATATTTTTATCTTCGGGAGTTGTATAAATATCAAAAACCTAAAATGATAGTGCTGGATCTGTATTCACCGGCGAGGTTTAAGGAAGATTATCAGTATAAATGGATAGCGGAAAACACTTATGGGATGAGGTTCTCTCTCAATAAGCTGGAAATGCTGGCCTGTAGTGTGGAATTTTCTAAGCTTCCCCAGTATTATCCTTCCTTTGCAGTATATCACAGCAGATATGATGATTTGGAAAAGGAAGACTTTGAAAATTTTTTCTGGAATATAGAGGATAAGGCAGCATTCAAGGGATACACTCCTTATTTTAGTATATCTCCTCAGGAAAGACGGGAGATTTCGGAGGAAGAAAGCGGTGGGCTGACCCCGAAATCGGAAAAATATTTGAGAAAAATTATTTCTTATACCAGGAAACAGGGAAGCCAGCTGGTTTTGATGGTGGCTCCTTATCCGGTAACAGATGATGATCAAAAGACTTATAACAGTATTGCCCAAATTGCCGGACAGGAGGGGATCACCTTCATTGACTATAATGATTACTATGATGAGATGGGACTGGATTTTGAGCGGGATTTTAATGATGGTTCTCATTTGAATTATTGGGGAAGCTGCAAATTTTCCAAGCTTCTGGGGGAGTTTATAGCTGCTTCGGGTAAGATTCCTGACAGGCGCATGCAGGATGGATACGAATCATGGGATCATCATGTGGAGCTGATTGCCGAAGAACTTTTAACATATGCCGATTGAACGTAACAGCCTTCCGGCGCCGCCTCGGGTAGGCAACTGCTTCTTTGATAGCAGCTATGACAGCTTTCGGGATTTAAGGA
>JAUNGK010000157.1 GCA_030524555.1 Bacillota bacterium
CAGACAAGCCTTACGGGCAGCAGTATTATTGTGCGGCCTGTTTCTCTTAAATCTTTCGAAAGACTGTCCTAAGCTTTTATCAAAGAAGCAGTTGCCTATCCGGGGCAGTGCAGAAAGACTGAACTGTTACATAATGTTTCCTGCTTACTCTTTCACACCGCCGATGGTAAGTCCTGCCACGAAATACCTTTGCAGGAAGGGATAAAGACAAACAATAGGAAGCATGGTAACAATGGTCGCCGCCGCTCTTATGGAGGTAGGGGTAATCGCATTGCCGCTTACCGTCTTCATGCTGTCTGCGCTGCCGCTCTGCTGCATAACTGAGGATAACAGCTTCATCAACTCATACTGCAGCGTGGTGTACTCTGATTTCATACGGTTGTACAGCATGGCATCAAACCAGGAGTTCCACTGTCCTACCGCCACAAACAAAGCTACCGTAGCATACACCGGTTTACACAGCGGAGAAATGATCTTTGCAAAGATGGTCATATATCCTGCACCATCAAGCTGTGCCGACTCCTCCAGAGAGTCCGGCAGTCCCTGCATGTAAGTCCGAAGCACCAGCATATTGAAAGCACTGACCGCCCCCGGAACAACATAAACCCAGAAGCTGTTGGTCAGATGGAGACCTTTGTACAACAGAAATACAGGGATCATACCGCCGTTTACATACATGGTTACTACCCAGAAAAGTGACAGCTGGGATTTAAACAAAAAACGCTTACGGCTGACGATAAATGCAAGAAGTGCATTTGCTGCCAACGCAATCACCGTACCAATCACCGTTCTCATTACAGAAATATAAGCGCCTGTCAGCATATTCTGTTTATGTATTACAGTTGCATAATTTTTCAGTGTAAATTTTCTCGGAATTAGATAAATACCTCCGCGGATCGCATCGATACCGTCGTTAAAGGAAATTGCAAGCGTATTCAATACCGGATATAACGTGACTACCACAAAGGCGATCATAAACAAGGTATTGCATACCACAAATATTTTATCTGCCAAAGATGTCTTTTTCTTTCTCATACCTGCACCTCCCTAGAACAACCGCTCTTCGCCGGTGCGCTTTGCAACCTGGTTCGCAAGTATAATCAATATGATCGATACAAGACTCTTAAAGATACCTGCCGCCGTACCAAGCGAATAATCATTCTGACTGATACCCCATGTCAAAACATAGATATCAATGGTTTCGGAAACGCTCTTTACAAGTCCGTTTCCTAACAAATATTGAACTTCAAATCCCGCATTAAGTACATTACCGATATTCATGAGCAGTAAGATCATGATGGTAGGCCGGATACCCGGCAGCGTAATGTATTTAATTTTGGCCCATCTGCCTGCGCCGTCAATGGCAGCTGCCTCATAGAGGCAGGGATCAATGGATGTAATAGCTGCCAGATAGATAATGGCATTCCATCCTGTCTCCTTCCATACATTGGCGAAGGCAACAATGGGCCAGAAATAGGAAGGATGGGCAAAAAAGTTAATTGCTTGATCTATGATATTCAGTTTCATGAGAATTTCGTTAACAATACCCGATGTAGACAGAGCATCATGCAAAATACCCGTAACAATAATCCATGAAAGGAAGTGGGGTAAATACGAAATGGTCTGAACTGTCTTTTTTCCAATTCTTGAGCGAATTTCGTTAAGCAATATTGCAAACAAAATCGCCATTACAAAGGTGGCAACTAAATTGATAACCCCCATTGCCAAAGTGTTTCTGATGACCTTTAAAAAGGTTGCATCGGAAAACAGAAATTTAAATTTATCCAGGCCTACAAACTTAGAATGCAAAAGGCCATCCTTGGGCTTGTAATTCTGAAAAGCCATCAGCCATCCGCCAAGAGGCAGATAATAGAATACGACTCCATATACTACAAATACAGCCGCCCAAAACAGAAGAAACTTCTGACGCTTCACTTCTTTCCATGTGATTTTCATAGCCGGTGCCTGATTTTTGGTTTTGCGAGCCATATCTTCCCTCCTTCTCATAAAGGCAGCCACAGTTACCTGTCAGCAACCATGGCTGCCTCATTTATATTTCCATTCAGTTCAATTGATCAACCTGATCTTTTATGATACGTTTACTGTGCTGCAGCTGCTCTTCTTTCCAGCTCTTCCTGCATTTCATCTAAGAATGCCTGCGGATCCGCTGACTCATAAACACTCATATATTCTTCCCATGTAGACTGGAAGTCAGAAGCCATAACTACCTTTGGCAGCCACTCATGCTTAATTTCACCCATCTTAGTCCATGCTACACCACCAGGTGTCTCTGTTGTCATTGCATTACTGAAAGAATACATCGGATACCAAGGACCAACCTCAACCTTAGCAGAACCAAGCATTTCCACGTAAGTAGTTACACCATATGCGTTAAAGCAGTTTACAAGAGGCTCAGCCAATCCGCTCATGAACTCGGAAGGCTGTTCACCGGGTGTCATTGCATTCTTTCCATCCTTGCTTGTTCCAAGCCACTGAGGGAAGTAAGAATAAGAGCAAAGGTGAGATGCCTTATATTCTGTATCAGCTGCATTTGCTCTCATCTCATCAGTTCTATAATATAAACCGTTCTCATCTACTTCATAGTCAACGCCCTCTACGCCCCAGAAACGAAGATCATGGATTTCCTGATCCAGGCAGTCGCTTAAGAACTTAAATGCTGCATCAACATCACTACAGCTTGTAGTAACTGCAATACCTGAAGAGTTGTTCAGAGTATCACCATAGGAGTGCCACTGGTTTTCCATTCCCTCTTCAATAGTAAGACCGAAAGGAACGTAGTTGCAGCCCTTAGCATCAAGACCCTGCTGCTTAAACACATCATTTACAGTGTAAGCGAAATCCCACCACTGATCACACATACCAAGTACACGTCCTGTAGAAAGCTTTGCAATATACTCATCATAAGTCTGTGTAGCAAACTCGGGATCAACGATACCCTTGTTGTACTCTTCATTCAGCTTCTGGAAATACTTCACTGCTGTATCTGTGGTATTGTAATCAACAACTTTCATATTGTCCACATCAACGATTACAGAACCGTCATTGGGATATCCGTCTAAAAACTGAGGAGCGTTCTCAATACAGAAATATCTCCAATCCTCACAAAGAATGGTGTAAGGAATATTCTCTGTTCCATCCTCCATGGTAGGATTAGCTGCTGCATAATCCTCAAGAAGCTGGAAATACTGATCTAATGTCTTGATTTCAGGATAGCCTGCCCACTCAAGAACTCTTACTTGTACCCAAAAAGCTTCATCATTATGGGTTGTAGTCTTATCCTCGCCATACTTATTCTGGAATACGTTAGCCCAGTAAATATGACCATCATCCATACGGAATTTATCCCACTCTTCATCACTGTACATTTCCTTGATGTTAGGATACTTCTCAATATACTCATCCCAGGCAACCAATGCGCCTGCATCATAGAGGGCCTTCATTGCCTCTCCGCCATTAATAAAATCAGGATATTCGCCGCCTGCAATAATTGTACCGATTGCTTCTGCATCAGTCTGGCCTGTGAGCCATGTTTCCTTTACTCTGACGCCGGTTTTCTTTGCAATAATTTCCTGAACTTCATTGCCGTCATTGATCTCAGAACCGGGCATTGCAACAAAGCAGGTAAAGTCGATGATCTCATCATCTGAATATTCTGTTTTGGCTTCCTCTGTGGAAGCGCTGTCCCCGTCTTCTGAATCCTGTGCTGCGTCTGTCGTTTCATCAGTCTGCGCCGGTGCGCTTGTACTGTCATCGCCAGAGCCGCCACAGCCTGTGAGTAAGGATGCTGTCATAACAACACCCATAAGTAATGCTGTCAATTTTTTAAATTTCATCATTAACCTCCCTTTGCTTAATGTGATAATAAATTTGGCTGCCGTGTTCGGCATCTAAATTAATTTTATAATTTTTTAATAATTCTACAACCGGAGTAACTTTAGAAAAAAACCGGAGAAACTCTAGTTCTTTATTAAGAGTTTCCCCGGTATATTTGTTCCTGTTATATATTTCCGCTGTTTTTACGGTATCTGGATGGCGTACACCCCTTTAATTCAATAAATTTATTGATGAAGTAATCGGTATCATGATATCCTACATCCTCTGCAATCTGACTGATTTTTTTGTCTGTTTTCAGCAGCTGCATGGCAGCTTCATCCATTCGGAAGCTGCTTAGATAATCCTTAAAGGACTGACCGTAACGCTTTCGGAATATCTGCCCAAGATAGGAGCTGTTCACATAATATTTCTGGCTTAGCTCCCGAAGCGTGAGATTTTCCGAATAATGCTCCCGCACCTCCTTCTCAATTTCCTGCAGCACACCTCTGGATACATTTTTTCTCATCTGGATGAGATACTCTGCATACTCACAGGCAAATTTTCTAAGGTGCATCCTGCTGCCTCTGACTATTCCCGTTTCGGAAACATTCTCACTGATATAGCGCATAACCTCCTGCTGATTTACCGTCTCATCCTGCTCTACCGCCAGATGAATCAGCTGAAAGAGAAGGTAATTGGTATTCATGGTGACCATTTCCCCGGTCATCCCCATACTTTCCATTTCTGAGAACAGTTCATCCACACTGCTGCCAATTTCTGATCTGTCATTTTGCTCTACTGCTCTGATCAGCCGGTCAAGCGTCTGCTTGCACAAAAGTACCTTGGATTGATTCACATGTACTTCCTTCTCATAATAATAAATGCTTTTAGAGCTTCTAAAGCTCTTAAAGGAGCGAAGCACACAGGCGGAGGAGTAGGATATGGAAATCTTGGATATATCATCCACACGCTTTCCCACCAGAAGAACTATAGGCACATTGAACCCCCCCATATTTGCATTTTTGTGCAATTCTTCCAAAAATGTCTCCGTATCCATCCCTCTTGCCTTTGCCATATAATCGCAGTACACAAAACCGATCTCATAATCCTCCTCAAAGCCGATAAGATCCTTTAAGCAATGATCATGATCTGCCCCCAGAAAATGCAGGCAGTTTCCAAACAGCCTGTTTCTCATATTTCTAAGCTCATCATCCGACATTTCCTCAAGCATTGATATATTATCAAAGCTGATATGTACATAGCGCACGCCCTCTGAAAGCGTAAGAGCCTCCTTCAGATAATCCAAATGTGCCTGCTCATATTTGCCGCGCAGAAGAGGAGCAAGATTTTGAGCCAGGTAAGCTCTTTTCATCTTCCTGTTATCCTCTTCGTTTCTGACAATGATCTCCTTTTGCTTAAGGACACGCTGTAAAAGCTCTACAAGAACCTCCCTCTGCACCGGCTTTAAAATGTAATCCATGCAGGAGTAGTGAATGGCCTTCTGGGCGTACCTGAAATCATTGTGCCCGCTTAAAATAATGAAGTATGCATCGGATATTTCATTTTCCCTGATGGTCTGTAAAAGCTCCAGCCCTGTCATCACCGGCATTCTGATGTCTGCAATAACAAGATCCACCTTGTTCTCTTTCAAATATTCCAATGCTTCCCTGCCATTAGATGCGGTTTTTGCAATCTCAAATCCCTCTGCTTCCCAGTCTACAAGCACTGTCAGTCCCTGCAGAATAAAAGGCTCATCATCTACCAGCAATACCTTCAGTTTCACATCCTCACCCTTTCCTTCCTTATCTGTGGTTAAGCTCCTCTATGGGAACCCTGATAGTTATACAGGTACCCACTCCCCGCTCACTTTCCAGTTCAAATTCAGATTTCCCGCCTGTAATCATCCTGAGCCGCAGACATGCATTAATCATTCCTACGTGCTCATTTTCCTTTACTTCATCAATACTGCAGGCGCCCATTCTGACCCTCAGCTCCTCCACCTGCTCTTCATCCATTCCTTCTCCTGTATCCTCTACCTCCAGATACAGCCAGCCTTCCTTTTCCCATGCCCTTACATCAATCCAGCATGGCGTTGCCTTATTTTCCACGCCATGGACACAGGCATTTTCCACAAAGGTAACTAAGGTAAGTCTGGGAAGACAATAATTCTCACATTCCGGAGAAACCGTAAGACGATAGGACAATCTGTCCCCAAACCGGTATTTCTGTAAATCCAGATAAGCGCTTATGAATTTCAATTCTTCCTTAATCGATACCAGATCATCCGACCAATCCACATTCTGCCGTTCCAAAATGGCCAGACGTTCTATCATTCCTGCTGTCTCATCCTCTTTTTTCAAAATACTGTGCATTCTGATGCTTTCCAGTACATTAAAAAGAAAATGAGGATTAATCTGGCTGTGCAGCGCCAAAAGCTCCGCATTCTGTCTGGCAATATCAATTTCCTGCCTTTCCAGGCGATCCTTGTACACGGTTTTGATCAGTTCCTGAGACCTCCTTACCATCCGGTTATAATTTCTCATCAAGCTTCCGATTTCATCCTGCCCCCGGACATCCTCGATCTCCTTTAAGCTTTCCGCCTCCACCTCA
>JAUNGK010000158.1 GCA_030524555.1 Bacillota bacterium
AACCGGGGTGTTAATATCATATCTAAAATGGATTTCTTAGATTTTTCCAAAATTTCTTATAGGATCAAAGTGCTTTTATCTATGATTGACTTTTCAGACAAGCCTTACGGGCAGCAGTATTATTGTGCCGGCTGTTTCTCTTAAATCCTACGAAAGACTGTCCTAAGCCATTATCAAAGAAGCAGTATCGTGTTTGCACAGATGTGCGAAGACTTAACTGTTACTGCGCGCCAGCCATGTTTCCAGACACTTCATCAGCTGTTCAACATCCAACGGTTTGATAAGATGTTCGTTCATCCCGGCATTTTTGCTCTGCTGTATATCCTCCGCAAAGGCATTGGCTGTCATGGCAATAATCGGAATTTGAGCTGCATCCTTTCTCGGAAGGCTTCGAATGGCAGCGGCAGCTTCATAACCGTTCATAACCGGCATCTGAATATCCATAAATATCATATCGTAATAGTTCTCACCCATTCTCTCAAACCGTTCCAGAGCTTCCCGTCCATTCTCCACACTTTCTACAGTCACACCCGTCTCACCGATAATCTCCTCGGCTATTTCCCGGTTAATTTCGTTATCCTCTACCAGAAGAATTCGTTTCCCCTGCAGTACTGCCGGGTTAACAGCTTCCTCTTCCTTAGATTTCTTAGCCGTATCACTTCCCACGATCTGATTGAACAGATATATCAACCGTGACTTAAACAACGGCTTGGATATGAAGCCGTTCACCCCCGCACTTCGGGCTTCCTCCTCAACACTACTCCAGTCATATGCGGAAAGAATAATGATAGGGACTTCCATACCAACCTTTTTCCGAAGCGCCCTGGCTGTCTCAATTCCATCCATATCCGGCATCTTCCAATCCAAAATCACGGCAAAATAATCCTGACCCGCCTGATGGCGCTCCCATACACGCTCCACAGCATCTCTTCCGTTCAAAACATATTCGCTTTTCATTCCGATATTTTCAAGCAGCAGACATGTTGTCTCACTTGCCGCCTCATCATCATCCACCACCAAAACCGGCAGATCCACAAGTTTTTCTGTATCCGGCAGCATTGCATCCAACAGCTTAAGGGACAACGTTACAACAAACTGTGTTCCCTCGCCAAGCGTACTCTTCACTGTGATATCACCGCTCATTCTGCGGGCAATATTTCTTGCAATCGTCATTCCCAGACCGGTTCCCTCAATCTTGCTGACTCTCGAATCCTCCGCACGGCTGAAAGGCTCAAACAGTTTTTCCAAAAACTCCTTACTCATTCCGATTCCGTTATCCCGGAAAACAAACTCATAGCACCCGTAACCGTATGTATTGGAAGGCTTCTCGTTAATCTCTATCTCAATATTTCCGCCCTCAGGAGTATACTTCACCGCATTTCCCAGTATATTCGTGAAAATCTGCTGCAGCCTCATGGAGTCACTGATCACACGCTCATGCTCCACATTTACAATCCGTACATTAAGGTTCTGTTTCTTCTCCTGTACGGAAGGCCGGATCATGGTTACCAGATTTTCAATCTGATCCGATAAATTAATCTCCTCCTCTGCAATATCTATTTTCCCGGATTCTATCTTACTCATATCAAGAACTTCATTGATAAGGGACAAAAGGTGCTTACTGGAGACCGTAATTTTGCCCAGGCAGTCTGCCACACGCTCCTGATCATCCAAATACCTGCCTGCTATCGCCGTCATTCCGATAATGGCATTCATGGGTGTCCTGATATCATGGCTCATTCTTGACATAAATTCACTCTTGGCTTCATTGGCATGATTAGCCGCTTCACACGCTTCCTTTAACGCCTGCTGCTCCCGCTCCTCCCGCAGCTTACTTTCCGTCACATCCTGAGCCACATAAAGAGCCCGTATAGGATGCCCATCGCTTGCCGTTTCAGCAAGCACCACGCTTGCCCGTATCCAAGCTCTCCGATTATTTTCATCCGGTACCATACGATATTCAAAGGCAATCAGAGGATGTTCTCTGCTCAAATTCCTGCAAAGATTCTGATTGCTGATGTATTCCAAATATTCCTCCCGATCATCAGGATGAACAAAATTCCGGGCATACATCCGAAGGGCCTGCGTACAGTTTGTCTCGTCTCCCAAAACATTGCCGACCTCTTCCTTCTGCGTCACAGGCCTGAAGGAATCTCGCTCAAGATCCATATAGTAAGTTGCAAAAAACATACTGCTTAGACTGTTAATAATAGATGCTTTTTCAAGCGAGTCTCTTCGGGCATACTCCTCCGCCAGCTTTTCGGAGGTAATATCGCGTCCTAATATATTAACAACAGTTTTTTCTCCTTGATGTATGTACAGCACATGCTCCTCTACCCACAGCACAGAGCTCCCTTTCTGACGGTACTGACATATTTCCTCTTTATAATCCTGTACATTTTCTGCCTTCCTTCGAAGATTTTCCAGCAGAAATGCCTCTTTGAATTTTTCTTTATCTGCTTCTGCAACAGTCTCATCAAGTGCTTTTTGGATAAAATGGCTATACTCTCCTTCCAGCCGTCTGACCGAATTACTGTCTCTTAAGTAAATCCTCTCGCACATTCCAGTTTCCAGATCCACCGTATTAAGCACACTGTATCCTGACTTAATAATTGTGGCCATCCTCCGGTCATTTCTGGTGCGCTCCATATTCCTTTTGGTTCTCTCATCCACATCCTGAAAAGCCAAAATTACATATCCACCCTGTTTTTGACTATCTTTAAAATAAGCAGATATGGATATATAACGCCACTCCCCATGCAAAAGCGCCCGGCACACAAAGGTCCTTTTCTGTTCTCTCTTCTTCCATGCCTGCCGCATAGCCTCAAGAGAAAACTTCTTTGCAAATTCCTCCTGATCCTCCGGGGCTATGTAGCCGGTTCCTTTACCCTTAAAGATATTATCCCATATGAAAATTTCTGTCTTCACGCTGCGTCTGACCAATTCTGTAGTCCGCACAACATTTACGCCGCCGCTTTGCAAATCCACCACATAAATGGCAAAATTCATTTCTCCCAATGAATTGATAATTTCCTGATTACGGATATTCAATTCCTCTCTCTCCAGCCCGTCCCTGAAAAGATCATGAACATCCTTTACATAAATCATAACAGCCTGATTGTCATCCGTATAATCAGAATCAGGAATAACCTCCAATGTATGCCATTTAAATCTGTCGCCTATCTTACGGCGGTAAATACAGTTCAATGTTTTCGTCCCCCGCCGCAGCTCCTCCTTCATTCTTTCCAGCTTCACGAATTTCCGGTATCTCTCTACATCTTCTTCATAAATGTAGCCGTTTAAGACAGCCCCTTCAACTCCCTCAGAAAGAGAAACCATTTGCTGCATATCCTGCCGATCTTCCTCATCGGCCTTGACCACCTCAAATCTATCCGTACTCAGATTTCCCCGCAGCACTTTGCGATATACACAGTTTGCCACTTCCGCATAAGGTGTAACTGTAATCACAAACGCCGGAACAGCATCCTCCCAAAGAAGCCTTGTAGCTGCAATCTCTACAGCCTTCCCAAACGGATCATCATAATTGACGGAACGCGCTTCCTTTTTGTCCCCGATATAACGCAGCGGACAATTCGTACAGTTGCCCTCCCACAGTTCATGGCAGATCATGCCTTCCCTGATATTCGGTGCAACTTCTTTTACCCGCTTGTTATAGTACAAGATCGCATGATTATCTTCCCGGATAACATAAACTCCGGTCATTTGAAGAGAATCCAGTATCATTTCATATTGACTTGCTTTCACCTTTACGCCTCCACGCCAATTGCTCTTTTTATAATTTTACCACCAAAGTGCCATATCCGGGAAGCTCAATCCTGCCGGACACCTTCTCTCCGGTATAAAGATCTGTGCCCTCCTTGTGGAGAGTAACAAATGCGCTTTCCTTTCCATAATTTAAAAGAAAAAGATAATCCGTGTTTTCCTTTCTTCTGACTGCAACCTCACAATCGAGAGGCGCCTTTACAATGTCATGATACGTTTCTGCCACTCCAAGCTTTTCCAAAAAGATTTTTGCTGCCTCCTCCGTAAAGGCACTGCCATAATACCACGCCTGCCCCCGTCCAAAGCTGTTGCACACCAGCGCCGGTGTTCCCGCATAATAATCAGAGGTATACACACCCTTCACCTGTGCATTTTCCCCTGCTGCCTCCAAAAGATCGGTAAATACTGCCGCTTCAAAGGTACTGCCGTCCCATTCTACCGTCACCCTGCCTGCATCCGGGGCGATAAAAGAATATTCAGGAATGTCCGTACCGGTCAATGCAGCCATCCATCCCGGGAGCTTTTCCATGACACACTTGCCGGTTTCATCCTTATACCCGCTTCGACAGCCTATCACAAGGGTTCCGCCGTTTCCTACATACTCCTCTAAAAGCCTGCTTCGCTGCTCGGTCATAATCGTTGCATGGGGATAAAACAGCACCTGATACTTTGCCAAATCCTCCGTCTTTATGCTGTCAGTCAGGTAAACATAGTCGAGAGGCGTATGTGTTTTCTGCGCTGCGGCATAAATCGCCTTTTGACTAACAGAGTCAACTCTTTGATGCCAATGATCAATTTCCACATCCCAGATATTGTCATAGTCCTTCAATACGCCAACCCTGGCCTGATAGATACCTCCTGCCACCTCACTGATTGCTTCCATCTTTTCATGCACCTGACGGATTTCCCTGATCCTTCTATTGTCCCTTCCAGAGTAATCCAAAATGCCGTGCCAGTACATTTCCGTTCCAAAGGTACAGGTTCTCCAGCGAAAATAACTGATATAGTCCGCTCCATGAGCAATAGACTGAAGAGTCCAAAGAGTAATCTGTCCCGGTCTTGGCGTAGGCGCCTCCAGTCTGGTATTCCAGCCGCACGCTCCCGACTGCTGCTCCATGATTCCAAAGATGGGAGAAATGGCACGAACCTCCGAAAGGTTTCTGCTCCACTTTCTATCCCGAAGCTCTCCCGGCTTATCCGTATACATATCCAAACAAAAAGCAAAATCAGGATAAGAGTCATAGGTATAAAAATCAAGGCTCTCTCTGGTCATCTTATGATTATCTATATGATCAAACAATCCGTTGGTAGTAATAAAATCGCCCGGCTTACAATAAATTCTAACAATATCACTCTGGAGCCTGGCAAAACTTCGCACACTGTCCGAAATAAAACGAATATAATCCAACACCTCATGGGGATTGACCGATCCGCTATAGGTATATCGGGGTACGAAAATTTCCTCCCAGTCAGTATAGGTCTGGTTCCAGAAAACGGTTCCCCATGCCTCATTTAAAGCATCCAGCGTTTCGTACTTCTTCTTCAAAAATACACGGAATGCTTTGGTGTCACTTTCCGAATAAAACACATCCTTCTCGCAGTTTAACTCATTGTCAATCTGCCAGCCGATAATACATTTCCTTCTGCCGTAGTGGGATGCAAATTTCTCCGTGATCCGGGCACACAGTTCTCTGTAAACAGGGGAATTATAGTTATAATGCCTTCTGGTACCGTGCCTGTAGAGATTTCCCTGAATATCCGCATTTAAAACCTCCGGATATTTTTCGGTCAGCCACGCCGGCGGTGTAGCGGTAGGGGTACAAAAGATCACCTTCATTCCCACCTCTTCCGCCAAATCAAGAAAATGATCCCAGAATGTAAAGGTAAAATTCCCCTCTGTAGGCTCCACCTTGCTCCATGCAAATTCTGCAACACGGATTACCTCAATTCCCGTATCCAGCATTCGCTGCAAATCCTCTTTCCAAAGCCTCTCCGGCCAATGCTCAGGATAATAGCATGTCCCCATCACAAGTCTGTTTCCGTTTAAAATCTCGCTCATAAATGCCTCCACAATTCTAGTTATATGTACTATTATACTATCAAAAGCGGCAGATTTACAATACAAATCTGCCGCTGATTATATCTTATTAATATCTGTAGTAAGGCCCCCCGCCACAGCAAAGCCCTCCACCTCCGCAGCAGAGATTGCAAATCAGGTTTGCAATGCACAGCTTTAAGCACAGGCTGTTGCCCACATTATATGGCTGTCCGTAGGTATACTGCTTCTGCCGGTACCAGGAACCGCCGTTTTCAAACTGATATACCAGATTGCTGTAATCCCTGTTCCCGGGCTCCATAGCTGCTGCCCTTCTTGCATGCTCAAGTGCCGAAACCTGATTTCCCAGGCCTGCATGGGTCAGAGCGCTGTAATAATACCACCTTGCATTTCGCCGGCTCTCCTCCATACCGTCCAGCACCGTTCTGGCTTCCTTGTAGTAGCCGTTTCTCACATAATTTCCAGCTGCACGAAGATAATTGTCTTCCTCATATCCGGTTCCTGTTCCTCCCCATGCACTGCCAAAATCTCCAAAGCCT
>JAUNGK010000159.1 GCA_030524555.1 Bacillota bacterium
GTAACATCAGAAGTTTCATAGACACCTGTTACAATTTCATGCAAAATGACATGTTTAGCCTTATGTTTCAGCAGTCTGAAGTTATCAGATTTAAATCGTTCTTCTTCGAAAGTTTTTTTAATTTTTTGAAGTGCATTTTGCAGCTCATCCTCGTCAATTGGCTTAGTGAGATAAAAATCTACTCCATAACGGATGGCAGTCTGGGCATAGGTAAAGTCGGAATAGCCGCTTAAAATAATAAATTTACCCTTATAACCCTTTTCCCTGGCAATACGGATAATATCAGTTCCATACATTTTGGGCATGCGGATATCCAACAAAACAAGACTGGGATTTTGCTTAAGAATAGCCTGAAGCGTGTCTTCGCCGTTAGAGGCCTCCCCGCAAAGTTCAAAATCTAAAGCCTTCCAGTCTACGATACATTTAAGTCCTTCTCGGATATTCTGTTCATCATCTGCAATAAATACTGTCTCCATAAGTTCATTTTATTATTGATGACACAGAATGTCAATTATGGTAAAATAGAAAAGTTATTGATAATATTGCGCCTGGGCGCTCCAAAGCTGATAGTAAAGGTTATTTTGATCTTTTACCAGCTCTTCATGGCTGCCACGCTGGATCAGCTTTCCCTGATCAATTACGATAATATCATTGCAGAATTGACAGCTGGACAGCCTGTGTGAGATATATACGGCGGTTTTGGTTCCTACCAATTGATCAAATTTTGAATATATTTCATATTCAGCAAGAGGATCAAGGGCAGAAGTGGGCTCGTCAAGTATAATGAATGGAGTGTCATGATAAAGCGCTCTGGCGATGGCTATTTTCTGAGCTTCACCGCCGGAAACATCTATGCCCTGCGTATCAAATTCCGTAAAGAGAATCGTATTAAGCCCTTTGTCAAATTCCTTTAATGTATCATCCATTCCAGCTTTTATCAGCGACTTAATGGCCTTTTCTTTATCATATTCTATGGAAGCGCTGACATTCTCTCCAAGTGGGAGGGAAATCAGTTTAAAGTCCTGAAATATTACGCTGAACAGATTTAAATATTCTTTATAATCATATTTTTTAATATTAATACCGTTTAAAAGTATTTCTCCTTCTGTAGGGTCGTATAAGCGGCAGAGAAGCTTGATAAAGGTTGTTTTGCCGGAACCGTTTTTACCTACCACGGCAAGCCGCTCTCCAATGCGGAAACGAATGGAAAAATCTTTCAGTACATATTCCTTGCAACCAGGATATTTAAAGGAAACATTTCGAAACTCCAATTCAAACTGATCGTCATCTCTTTTTTCAACGGGAAGTACTCCTTCATATTTTTTGTTGGGTATGTCAAGAAAATCAAAATAGGCTTTTACATAAGCGGTATTGGTCATAAGCTCGGTGAGCACATAAATCCATTCGCTGAAATAGCTTGCAAAAATAGTAATGCTTCCGGCATAAAGAATCACATCTCCGGGCGAAAGCAGTCCCTTGATTGCCATAATTCCAAGGTATAAATAGACAAGGCTTACCAACCCGGCCTGCAAAAGGTCTGTGATGCGCTGTGTTTTTTCCTCCAGCTTTTCCCTGCAGATAAGGATTTTACTTCCGGCTGTTAAAAGGGCTTTTAAATGATTTTCAAGTAAAGGCTGCTGATGAAACAGGCGGATGCTTTTGCCAAATGCTTCCTTTTCCAGACAGTTATTGGTGTACCATCTCATCTCCCTGTTATAGGGTATCAAAAGCTCATTTTCGTGAAATATCATTTCCTTTAAATGCTTAACCCGTTTCATAGAAATTAAAACCAGAAAGATAATAATAGCAATAAACAATGTTGACAGCAGAATGGATTTAAATGTATTGTCTGAAAAAAAGCTTCTGCCGGTGCTGATGATCTGTATCATGTAGACCACCGAAATAACAATGTTTAAGGTATAGGAAACAACACCAATTATTCTCCAAAACAGAAAATTCATGCCTCCGCCATCGCGGGTGTTCACCATTTCATCGATATTTCTCTTTTGATTTTGAATCTTTTCCGACTCCATATATTCATAATCCATGGACACCAGCTTCCGGTTTAGATAAAGATTAGTGTCCTCCCACAAAGAAGAACCATCGTAATAAATAAGGTGATCTATAATACATTTCAGTGTACGCAGCAAAAAATCGCCGCCCACGATTAGTACCGTATCCGTAATTAAAACAGACGAAGGTGCGCTGATTGAAACATGATCAATCAGCCTTGCAAGGAACCAGAAATTCCAGTAAGAGGAAAGAGTAATCAGCAGGGCATCTGCTATTTCCAAAGGAATGCTGGCTTTATTTCTGTTATGAATCAGTTTTAGTCCTCTAAAATTAATCTTAAGAATATCTTTTAAGGATAATTTATTCATAGCCTATACCGCCTCCTCTTTATAGTAATGACTTTGCAGCGTAAACATTTGGGCGTATAGACCTCCCTTGGCAAGCAGCGCATCATGAGTACCCTCTTCTTTAATACTGCCGCCGTCAAGCAAAAGTATTTTATCGCAGAATCTGGTGCTGGACAGTCTGTGGGATACGAAAAATGAGGTTTTTCCTTCAGAAAATGCGGCATATTTTAAGTAAATATCGTTTTCTGCTAATGGGTCTAAGGCAGCAGTGGGTTCATCCAATATCAGTACGGATGCATCCTTGTATAATGATCTTGCCAGTATCAGCTTTTGCCTTTCACCGCCGGAAAAATCTACCGCATTCTCCCTGATATCCTTTTCCATAAAGGAGTAAAGCTTATCAGGTGTATTTTCAATTTTTTCTCTGATACCTGCCATAGAAAGACAATTCCATACCCTTTTTTCATCAGTTTCTTCAAGAGGCCGCATGGAAATATTTTCTGCAATGGTAAGCGGCAGAAAGCTTACGTCCTGAAAGGCGCAGGAAAACCATCTATATCGTTCATGAGGAGGTATTGTATGCAAATCTGCACCGTTTATAAGTATTCTGCCCTCTGTAGGAGTTAAAAGACCGCAGATAAGCTTCATCAAGGTTGTTTTGCCTGCGCCGTTTATTCCTACGATAGCAAGCCTTTCCCCGCAGTTAACGGTAAAATTTAAATCATGTAAAAGATCTCTTTCCATTCCGGGAAAGCGGAAGGATACATGATCAAGCGATATGGTTACCTGTTCTTTTTTAGCAGGAAGGGTTGTTTGTTTCTCGTTCTCGCCAAAGGAAAGAAATTCACAGAGCTTTTTATAATCAATGCTAAGCCTGTGCAGCCATTTAGTCTGGTTTGACCATGAGATAAAAGCATTGGACAGAGCGGTGGAAGAACCTGCATAGAATACCAAATCAGACAGGCTTATTTCCGAATGAAAAATTCCTGCCAGTAAAAACCAATATACAATAAGATTTTGAATACCCATAAAAAAGGTAGCAGACAGCTGGATAGAAGCATCCCGTTTCAGCTGAATGGATTTGCTGTAAAGCCATAGCTGTCTGAATTTTTGGGCAGTACGAAGCAGCCAGTCTTCCATATGGTACAGCCGAACATCCTTTGCAAGAGAAAAATTTCCTATCTGAGAGGAAATGTAGTCCAGCTTTCTGATAGCCTTTTCTCCTAAATCCATATTTCCATAATTTGGCCTGCCTACTCTTAAGGAGGACCACATAGTTCCCAGAGATGTGGCAAGAATTGCAGCTGTTAACAGAGGAGATAAGTGGCTTATTATAATAATATAAATTAGTGCAGTTCCAAGGGAAGCTATCATGGTATTTAGTGTTTTTAAAAATTCCTTAAGACATGGGAGATCACTGTCCCTTCCTCGTCCGTAAAGAGCAGTCTTTGCACTATCACGATGGAAAAGAAAATCAGGATTCTCAAGATAGGGGTATTCAACATATAAGAATTTTTGCGCATATTCATAATTCATTTCCAGTGAAATGAGGGTATTGCCGTTTTCGATTTTGACTTTACTTTTATCCCGGAAAAAGAGCGCTGTAAAAAGAGATATAAAAATTAATGTAAGGGTTGAAATAAAATGTAATACGGTCTGCTCATTTTCCAGCTCCGCCAGTACAGCCTTAGGTAAATATACCTGTAAAAGGTTTGCAAGAATATAGGTTGGAAAATACAAAAGCGTAAAGGCGTATACTGTTTTATTTTTCTTCCAGATATAGATTAGCAGTTGGGTAAATGAGTGAATGCTATTCTTTAAGCTGTATTTTTCTTTATCCTGTTTCATAATTTTTCCCTACAGTTTTTTAAATAGTGTAATGCGTTAATCTGACCTTCCATCTCCCGCTCTTTGTTGAACACCGGATCATGAAAGCCTTCTATGCATATATCGCCTGAGTATCCATTGCTTTGCAGTGTGCGTATAATTTCCTGCCAGTTGCAGTCTCCTAAGCCCGGAAAACGGTGTACACAGTATTTTTCACCAAACCAGCTGCCATATGTGCGAATGTAGTTTTGATTAATGTTAGCATCCTTTCCATGTACATGAACTATTTTCCACGCCCAAGACTTAAGTTGTTCCATCGGATCGATCAGCTGCTCCAGTTGGTGTGAAGGTTCCCATTCCAGGCCAAGGTATTTGCTGTCAACTGCGTGAAACATCAGCTCCCATGCTCTTGGGCAGAAGCCGATATTGCAGGTTGGCAGATACCAGTGGCCATACATATGGGCATTTTCTATACCAATTTTAACATCTGCATTTTCAGCTCTTTTTACTAATTCCCAAAATATTTTTTTAAATATGGGAATGGTATCATCCACACTTTTTCCCGGAACTGCACCGGCAAAGGTTCCGACAGTATTAGCACCGAATAAATGTGCGTTGTCAATACAATATTCCAGTTCCTTTCGCCGTTCTTCATATAGAAGAGGATTACAGTATAAACCAATACTTGATATTTTAATATGAGAATCACCAATTATTTCTTCGGCTCTTTTAGCGGTTTCCTTGAAATCAAAATCACCCAGAAAATCATTGAAATATAATTCCACGGTTTCAAAGCCGGCCTCTATAATTTCAGGAAGCTTAATTAAAAATTCATTTCCTTTGACGCAGGTACCTATTTTAATTTTATTCATAGTTATATATCTCCTGTAGCTTTATTAAAAATACCCTCTGTAAAAGAGGGTATCATAAAAGATAAGCAATAATTTTAAATTTTTATAAACGGTATTTTTTAGGACACGAACGGCAGCATGATTTCGGTTACGAAAACGCCGGGTTCATTTTTCCGGTTTAAGAAGCCCTGATGCTTATTTACTATGCTGTCGATTCGGTATAATCCAAAGCCATGGTTTATACCCTTAAGAGTACGATATGAGGATATACGCTTATTTTGATTGGTGGAGTTGGTAACAGAAAGATAAAACTGCTTTTGAAACATGCCAATGTAAATTCGAATAAATCTGTTATCCTTTTCCGCTATCTTTTCACAGGCCTCTATGGCGTTGTCCAAAAGATTTCCAAATATAACGCAAAATTCGGTATCGGAGACAGGAAGTATTTCAGGAATTTTAGCTGTGGCATTTACGGAAATATCCTTTGATCTTGCAAGGGATAATTTACTGTTTAAGACAGCATCGGCCATGATATTTCCCGATCTTACCATGTGATCTACGTCGCTTAGGTCTTTATCCATCTGCATAATGTATTCCTTGGCCTGGTCAAGCTTTTCCTCTTCCAGATAAACCTTAAGCACCTGCATATGGTTCCGGTAATCGTGGCGCCAGCCGCGCATTTCCTTATAAGTACTGCGCATTTCTTCAAATTGGCGTTCGGAAAGCTTATTCTGCCAGGTTTCCAGTCGGTTTTCAATCATTTTGGGAAGGATGAAAAATACGGTCAAAGCATAAAGTACCAAAATAAGAACTACAGGTATAAGTACTACCATGGTCTGCCTCCATTATAAAAATCAATAAATGCTTTGTTTAAGCTGCTATACTGCCTTCTGCTGACAAGGGCCGTGTTTTTCCCGGTCAAAATCACTTGTTCGTGAGTGATGGCTTCTACATGCTGCAGATTAACCACAATGCCTCTGTGAGAGTAAGAAAAATTCTCCTTTTGAAGTGCATTCAGTGCATCCTTTAAGGAAATATTTACCCGGTACTCTCCCTGTAAGGCAGTATAAATGCAATATCCCGAAAAGCTTTCTATTTTTAAAATATCTTTTTGCAGGAGCTTTATGGTGCCGCTGCTTGTGTTTAGGAGCACAAAAGGCTCCCTATCCTTCATTTTTTCATATACCCGGTTAAGGCATTCTGCCAATTTATCTTTATTTACAGGCT
>JAUNGK010000160.1:0-765 GCA_030524555.1 Bacillota bacterium
TGAATTTTCTCTATTTTGCTTAATATGGCATTACTTATTTTCTTTTCGAGATTGAACTTTGAAAATATTCTTTCACCAATGATACTTTCAAGAAGCGGTGATAATAGTTTTGTGCTTGGAGCGGTCAATGCGGCTATGGGAATTGGAGGTATTATCGGAGGCATTATTGTATCAGCGGGGAAATTATCAAAGGATCCTGTGAAGATGATATATGTATCGGCAGGGATTTCCTTTTTGCTGGGAGATTTAATGATGGGGGTCGGAAGAAATGTTATTATGTGGTCCTTTGCCGGATTGGCGGCAAGCTTTCCGATAGCCTTTATCAATGCAGGGCAAAATGTAATTTTGTACAAAAAGGTTCCGGAGAAAATGCAGGGAAGAGTATTTGCTGTCCGCAATGCAATACAGTACAGCACGATTCCTGTTGGCATTCTTTTGGGCGGATTTTTAGCGGATTATGTATTTGAACCTTTTATGCTGAAGGATAATGCCGTTACCAGGGTTTGTCATGTGCTTGTCGGAAGCAAGCCGGGAAGCGGAATGGCGGTTATGTTTTTGTGTACGGGGCTTTTGGGAAGCCTGTTCAGCTATTTTTCCTTTAAATGTAAGGCTGTTTCGGAGCTGCGGAAAGGATAATCAGTGGAAACGGCACTGCAGGATGTACATTTATTGACTAAACTCTTAAAATATTATATTCTAAAAATATATTGAATGTGGGAGGCAGAGCGCTATGGTATCGAGTATAGTGGGTAACTATCTGGTAGA
>JAUNGK010000160.1:775-6256 GCA_030524555.1 Bacillota bacterium
TTTGCTCAAAGAGCAGCAGAAGGTCAGAGTGAAGCTGGGGCTGATTGCGGTTGCAGAAGGACTGATCAGTCAGGAAGAGGCAGATAAGATCAACAGGCTTCAGGCAGTGATGGATAAGCGGTTTGGAGACATTGCAGTTGAAAAAGGTTCCTTGACACAGGGGCAGGTGGAAGCCCTTCTTAAAAAGCAGGGAAATGCTTATCTTGCTTTTGCACAGGCGCTTGAAAATCAGCAGCTTATGTCGATTGAACAGCTTGAGCAGTATATGATTGATTTCCAGAGAGATTATAGCCTGACGATCTCCGATATGGAAGATTTAAAAAGCGATGATGTGGACAGGATTTTACCCTTGTATATGCCGGCAGGCAGTGATAAGTATTTTAATGCGGTAGGAACTGCGCTTCGTACCATTTTGCGTTGTGTAGACAACAATGTTTATCCTGAAAGGGCATATATTACCAAACGGTGTGATGCGGACAACGGAGCCATTCAATTTGTAGAGGGTGAGCACAATATTACCTGTGCCATGATAGGAAAAGGTCAGGCGCTTCTTAAGACAGCATCTGTTTTCGGCAGGGAAGATTTCCCCGAAGTTAATATGGATGCGTTGGATGCCATTGGCGAGCTGCTGAATTGTATTAACGGATTATATGCAACATCATTGAGCCAAAGTGGAATTTCTATGGAGCTTTATCCTCCGGAATTTTCAGATAAGATCAGCGGAATAGAAAGTGAAGAATTACTGATTATTCCTTTGCATATTAAAGGGCAGAGGGTTGAGTTTGCAGTAGCAATCGATCATAAAATCAAGATGGAGCAGGAGGCATAAAAATGGCAGAGATACTGATTGTGGATGATTCGAGAACATCCCGCAAAATTTTGAGAGAAATATTGGTTGATGCCGGATACACGATAGCAGGTGAGGCATTAGATGGTGAAGAAGGATATTTGAAGTATAAGGAGCTTAAACCTGATCTGGTTACTCTGGACATTACCATGCCCAAGTTAGATGGAATTGAAGCCCTCCAGTTGATTAAGAAATTTGACGAGAATGCCCGTGTTGTTATGATTACAGCAGCGGGTCAAAAGGAAAAAATGATTCAGGCTATCAAGCACGGCGCGGCAGAATTTATATCTAAGCCTTATGAGGCGGATGATGTGAAGGAAGTGATAGCAAAGGTTTTAAACAGTTAAAAGAATGCTTTATGGAAAGAATGTAGGGAGCTGATGCTGACTTGAAATATTCAGTGTCAGCTCCGTTAGTGAAATGCATTTACCGGTGAAAATAAATAATCACATGTAAATTGAGGAGGAGATTATGGCAGCACAAACAAATTTGCAAAAGGATATTTTGGTTCTTAACATGGAACAGCAGCTGGAAGAAATTGCAAGGTCCATGTTTGGCAAGGATTTTTCGGCGTTGACTGATCAGGAAACCTATTATGTGGTACTTACTTTTACTAAGAGACTGATGACCGTTTCAGACTGTAATGAAGGTGAAAAAAAGATTTATTATATCTCAGCTGAATTTTTGATTGGTAAGCTCTTATCCAACAATTTGATTAACCTTGGAATTTATGACAGAATGGAAAGCATTTTGGAAAGTAAGGGAAAAAGTCTTTCCGTTATTGAGGAGATTGAACCTGAACCCTCATTGGGAAATGGCGGACTGGGAAGACTGGCAGCATGCTTTCTCGATTCTATTGCAAGCCTTGGACTGCCGGGGGAAGGAATTGGCCTTAACTATCATTTCGGTCTTTTTAAGCAGGTCTTTAAGGACAGACTTCAGACAGCGGAAAAGAATGACTGGATTGAGGAAAATTCATGGCTGACGAGAACGGATGTAACCTTTGATGTGTATTTTGGAAAGGAAAAGGTTGTTTCAAGACTTTATGATATAGATGTTGCTGGTTATGACAGTGGTGTCAATAAACTTCGCCTGTTTGATATTGAGACAATTGATGAAGGCTTAGTTAAAAAGGGAATTGATTTTGACAAGGAAGCAATTAAAAAGAATCTGACACTGTTTTTGTATCCTGATGATTCCGACGAGGCGGGAAATCTTCTTCGCATTTACCAGCAGTATTTCATGGTATCCAATGCGGCGCAGCTGATTCTCCGTGAGATGAAGGAGAAGAAATATGATTTGCGGAGAATGTATGATCATGCGGTTATTCAGATCAATGATACCCATCCCACGATGATCATTCCCGAACTGATCAGAATTTTGGTGGAGGAAAAGGCGTTTAGCATGGATGAGGCCATTGCTGTGGTAAGCAGGACCTGCGCCTACACCAATCACACCATTTTGGCGGAGGCACTTGAAAAATGGCCTCTTAAGTACCTGGAAAAGGTGGTTCCTCAGCTGGTTCCTTATATTAAGGAGTTAGACAAGAGGGTTGCCGCTAAGTATAAGGATCCCAAGGTGCAGATTATTGATAAGGATAAAAGAGTGCATATGGCCCACATTGACATTCATTACGGATTTTCCGTAAACGGTGTGGCGGCTATTCATACGGAAATTTTGAAGAACACGGAGTTAAATGCGTTCTATAAGCTTTATCCCGAAAAGTTCAACAATAAGACCAACGGCATTACCTTTAGGAGATGGCTGATGAGCTGTAACCGCGAGCTTACGGCATTTCTTTCAAAGACCATCGGCGACGGCTTTAAGAAGGATGCGGATAAGCTGGAGAAGCTGCTGGAGTTTGCAGATAATCAGGAGGTTTTGGATTCCATTGCACAGATTAAAATGAACCGCAAGAAAGAGCTTGTGGCGTACGTGCAGGAAAAGGAAGGCGTTACCTTAAATCCGGATTCCATTTTTGATATTCAGATCAAAAGGCTGCATGAGTACAAACGTCAGCAGATGAATGCTCTATATATTATCCACAAATATTTGGAGATCAAGAGAGGAAAGAAGCCAACAAGACCGATTACCTTTATTTTCGGAGCCAAGGCAGCTCCCGCCTACGTGATTGCACAGGATATTATTCATCTTCTTTTGGTATTGCAGGAGATTGTCAATAATGATCCTGATGTAAGCCCTTATATGACAGTGCTTATGGTGGAGAATTACAATGTAAGCTATGCAGAAAAGCTGATTCCGGCATGTGATATTTCCGAGCAGATTTCTCTTGCATCCAAGGAGGCGTCAGGTACCGGAAACATGAAGTTTATGTTAAACGGTGCGATTACCCTTGGAACCTCAGATGGCGCTAATGTGGAGATCGATGAACTGGTAGGCAGGGATAATATTTATATTTTTGGCGAGAAGTCAGAAACGGTTATCAAGCATTACGAGAAGGCGGATTATGTATCCAGGGATTACTATAAGAAGAGTCCCGTGATTAAGGAGGCGGTAGATTTTATTGTAGGCAAGAAGGCGCTTGCAGTTGGCCATAAAGAAAATCTGACTCGTCTTTATAAGGAACTGTTAAATAAGGACTGGTTTATGACACTGCTTGATCTGGAGGATTACATCGCGGTGAAGGATAAGGCACTGGCTGATTATGAGGATCGTCAGAAGTGGAAAAAGATGATGCTGGTGAATATTGCAAAGGCCGGTTTCTTCTCATCCGACAGAACCATTGCGGAGTATAACAGGGATATTTGGAAGCTGAAATAAAATAGAAAAAGGGCCGCTCTAAAGGGCATTATGATCTTAATAACATTGCCTTTTAGAGCGGTTCTTTTGGTTTGGCAGGAGCTGCTTTTAGAATACGCGGGTGGTCCATTTGGTGCAGTCCCACACATCAGTGGCAAGGCCTTCATAAAATTCCGGTTCATGGCATACCATGAGAATGCTGCCCTTGTAATCGGTAAGTGCACGCTTTAATTCAGCCTTGGCATCTACATCCAAATGGTTGGTGGGCTCATCCAAAAGCAAAATGTTAGTTTCACGATTGATGAGTTTACATAATCTGACCTTAGCCTGTTCTCCGCCGGAAAGCACCTTCACAAGGCTTTCAATATGCTTGGTGGTAAGGCCACATTTGGCAAGGGCGGAGCGTACCTCATACTGGGTAAAGCCGGGAAACTCCTGCCATATTTCCTCTATACAGGTGGTCTTAATGCTTTGATCCATTTCCTGCTTAAAGTATCCGATACTCAGGTAATCGCCCTGCTCCACGCTGCCGGAAAGGGGTGGAATCAGACCGAGGATACTTTTTAAGAGGGTGGTTTTTCCAATACCGTTTGCCCCGGTCAGGACGATCTTTTGTCCGCGCTCCATCTCAAGGTTAAGAGGAGAGGAAAGCGGTTCGTCGTAGCCGATTACCAGATTCTTAGTCTGGAAAATATATCTTCCGGGAGTACGGGCTTCCTTAAAATGAAACTCCGGCTTCGGTTTTTCTGCGGAAAGCTCGATCACATCCATCTTATCAAGCTTCTTTTGACGGGACATTGCCATATTGCGGGTGGCAACTCTTGCCTTGTTTCGGGCAACAAAGTCCTTCAAATCGGAAATTTCCTTCTGCTGCTTATTATAGGCAGCCTCCAGCTGAGCCCGTTTCATAGCATATACTTCCTGAAATTTATCATACTCGCCGGGATAGCGGTTCAGCTCCTGATTATCCATGTGATAGATCAAATTGATCACGCTGTTTAGGAAAGGAATGTCATGGGAGATCAGGATAAAGGCATTTTCATAATCATTCAGATAGCGCTTCAGCCATTCAATATGCTCTGCGTCAAGATAGTTGGTAGGCTCGTCTAAAAGCAGGATATCCGGCTTTTCCAAAAGAAGCTTTCCAAGCAGAACCTTGGTACGCTGGCCGCCGCTTAAATCTGTCACATCACGGTCAAGTCCTAAATCAAGCAGACCGAGAGCTCTTGCAACCTCTTCCACCTTTGAGTCAATAAGATAAAAATCGTGTACGGTGAGAAGCTCCTGAATGGTTCCAAGCTCCTCCATATATTGTTCCAGTTCTTCCTCCGATGCAGTACCCATTTTGTCACAGATATCATTCATCTGGGCTTCCATCTCAAAAAGAAAGTCAAAGGCAGAGGAGAGCACATCCTTTATGGTCATGCCCTTTTCCAAAACAGTATGCTGATCCAGGTATCCTACCCGGACATTCTTAGCCCACTCTATTTTCCCTTCATCAGGCATAAGCTTTCCTGTAATGATATTCATAAAAGTGGATTTTCCTTCACCGTTAGCTCCTACAAGGCCAATATGCTCGCCCTTTAAAAGACGAAAGGATACATCCTGAAAAATTGCACGGTCACCGAAACCGTGGGTAAGGTGTTCAACATTTAAAATACTCATGATGGCTGTTATTCTGCCACATATGCGGCACTCCTTTTCGGTAAAATTATAGAGGGAAAAGTGTGGAAGGTCAAGTAACAGTTCTATCTTCTGTTTCATCTTCCTGCGCCGTCCCGGGTAGGCAACTGCTTCTTTGATAAACGCTTAGGACAGTCTTTCGTCAGATTTAAGAGAAACAGGCCGCACAATAATACTGCTGCCCGTAAGGC
>JAUNGK010000161.1 GCA_030524555.1 Bacillota bacterium
TTTTATCATAGAAGACCTGATAAATCTTTATTTACAGAAAAACTTTCATAGGCTCGATGAAGCACTGAAATGTTGTTTTCAGTGCCCAAATTCTGTTCATCAATAAAGTATAAACTGCATCAGCACCGGATCATGATCCGAGTATTCATATCCCCAATCCATATTCTGATAATAGTTGACTGCCACATTGTCGGAAACAATGAATCCGTCCAGCGTCACCGTATAGGTTTCCCCTTCCACATAAGGCTCATCCGCACTTCTGCAGCTATTATGTTCAATATCCTCCGGTGCCCTTACCGATTCAATTGCCAGCCGAAAGCCCTCCGGAAGACTTTCTTTGGGAAAGGGATATGCCCATTCCGGTGCATTTTCCTGAGCATCTTCTTTCAAATTGTGATTAAAATCACCACCGCAGATCACATAATTTCCTCTTTTATATTCAGCTTCCATATCCTGATACAGCATGGCAAGCTGCTTTTCCCTGATTTCATCACTGCTGCCGTAAGCAGACATATGCATATTGTAAATACAAAGCAGCTTTCCGCTCTCCGTAGGCACTCTTATTACAGAATAGCACCTGTCCAAATCCAATATTTTAGTGACGGTTTCCGAAATAGGAAGACTTCTTCTAAGAGCTCCTGAAATTTCCTCCCTGGAATAAGTCACAAGCCCGCTCACATTCGCTCCGTGAGGCTGCCATGGTGGGAAAAATAAGAACGGAGAATCATAATTCTGGGCAAAAACATAATAATAACCCTTGGCAAACTGATTTAAAAGCTCCAATTCATCCACATGGTAAGTCCTTGTTCCATCTCTATCCACCTCCTGCAGAAGGACAAAATCAGGATTTACATCATTAATAATCTTTCCCATGCTGGAAACTGCCGCCAGTACACTTTCCTCATCCTTCGCCCATGAGGATTTGCCCCCATCCATAAAAAAGCTGAAATCCTTCCGGTAGGCGCCAAATCCGATATTGTAGGTCATAATAAAATAAGCATTGCCTTCCTTTATGGCAAAGTCCTCATCAAAATAACTGTTCTCACCATTTCTATTTACATCAAGAGTCAAATTGTCTGGAAGGCGATAATAGCTTTGGAAAACATAAACCGCATAAGCTCCCAGAGCAATTACTAAAACTGCCAGTATGATTATTATTTTTTTCAGCTTTCTTTTCAAATTAAATCTCTCCCTGTACATGTTTCCGATAAGTTTTGCAGGCTGCCGGTCTTATGATACCGAACCTTTATCATTTTATCACAGTTCGGGATTCTTATCCACCATAATCCTGTTTCCATCCTTGCGGCATAAATTTTAATAAAGCAGATCAAGCTTTAACGGTCCATACCATTCGCAACCGGTATCAACCTCAACACCTGCCGAAATCGTAATTTCCATCTGCTGATGCTGATATTCAAACTGAAGCTTCACAGTCAGATCTCTTCTTGATTCAATAATCTCCATAAACCACTTGGATAGGAATTCCATCTTTCCATATTTAAGGTAAGCTCCGCAGATTGTACATGCATACGCTTCCAGTCCGTCTTAATTTAGGTTTCTGCCGCTCCGGCTCCATTTCGGTCTGTTTCGTCAAGACAAAAAAAGCACATAGCTTTCACTATATGCCTTGCAACATTTTAATGTTATAATGGGATTGATAAATTGATTAGAATAGATTAGAATAGACAACGAAAATAGTTGTTGGATTTCCCTGCCTCTTATGTTATATTAGACATAGGAAAAGCACCCTCTCCAAAGTGGATGCTCCCAAAAACGATTTAGATTGTCCTTATGGACACCGCCTCATCTGTTTGCAGACAGGTGAGGCATTTTTATTTCTTCTTACGCTTGTCTCGACAAGTTTTTCTCTTGTCGAGAAAGGTCAGAAACGCAACAATCAAACTACCAAAGGAAATCAGCAAGCCGATTATCCCTATAAATATTAAAATAATATCTGCAACCGTCATATCACGCACCTCCCTTCCTATGTATTCCTAGCAGGCTAGGTCACTGGCTCGGGAGGCTGCCACCCTGTCATGGGTACTCTCCTAATGGCTCTCGTCACGCTTATAATCATAACATCTATACTACAAAATTTCAATTAGTTCATGTCGATTTTTGCTAATTGCTGTTTAAACAAATTCAAACTTACTGTTATCAGTAACACTGAAATTGTATCACAATGACATATCATGCCCTTTTGACATCTCCTTTCTCTGCCCTGTCATATGATGCAAGTTCGGTGCGGCAGCGTTCCGCATATTCTTCCTGTTTCTTCGACTTGGTCTATCAGCTCTTTTTTATCATGGAGCTGTTTTTCCGTCTGCTTAATCTTCCCATTGGTATTCCTGTACCGCTTTTTCATCTCCGATACAATTTCCTGCAATTCTGACAGGGTTGTGATCTAATTTTCCTGCAAATCAGAACCATCCATATTGAGCTCAGTCTACCGAACCTCGGTGCAAACAAACATCCCCTTCGCATTCACATCTACATCAATCCCATGCCCGCCAAAAACACATCCATCATCATAACCAATTGTATAGGAGCCATTCTGATTCACAAATATGTATTTCAACCGTCCTTTTAATGCTTCCGCAAATTCCTCTGGGTTAGAAAAGCTTATTTCGCAATCGTCCTCCAAACACTCCAACGCATTTTCAAATAATTCCTCATCGAAAGCCGCATACTTTCTTGCCTGTTGATCCTTAACCTCAATATTCGCAATAAGTTCCCTGGCAATCGTAAGCGGCTTTTTCCATGTTCGTTTTTGACTCCATTCCACTTCTACATAAATGGCAATCGTTTTCCCATTCACACTATAGCTTCCTTTAAAAACTCCACTATCTTTCTCTAGTGTCAGATGTCCCAGTACTTCATCATCCAAAAGAATTGGCGCAAGGTATTTTCCCTGTATCTTATCAAGCTTCGTGCCATGTATATCCGTTTCTAATATTTCCTTCACATACAGAATAGGCAATTTCCCCATATTATTAATCACTTGTCTTCCACGAACCTTATAAATAACCCCGTCCTTGTAGGTATGAAAGTATTCGCTTGTTGCGTCCTGTTTCTCATAATCATCTGTGGAAATAGGCCATCGGATGATGCCCGGCTTTTTCAGAAGCTTATCCTCCTCGATATCGTAAGCAGCTATGAGCGTGCAGGAAATCACATAATACTTATTGCTTTTGCTTATCATTGCTGCGCCACCTTCTCCGGTCAGAATATAATATATTTTCTCATCTTCTGAAAACTCATTTTCTCTCTGGTATTCTTCATGTATGTTCAATTTCATTCTCCCGTCTTATTTTTTATAGTCCTACTAGCCTTTCAATAAAAATCAGAATTTGAATTAATTCTCCCCAACCTCTATTTCCACATTTATCTTTACCCCTTCTTCCTCCAAAAACCGAATGAAGCCCTCTAAATACGGTTCCTCAACCCATCCTATAAAGTCAGCAGCTTTAGTCATAAGTCCATATTTTTGTTTATAGGTCACAATATGATTTACGAGTATTCTGGTTTTGGATTCGTTATATGTAACAGTTAGCTTTATATCATCAACATAAAGTTCCCCGCCTAAAACATGAAAAGTGACATCTTCATATTGAAACGATTCCTTACCCCGAAATTCGGCTGCTTTTTTTCTCATACAGTAAGTAATAGGTATGACGGTTAACAATACAATAAAGAAAAATGGCATTACTAAAGGCTCTATTTTGACTGCGACTACAAAAACGACAGCCTGTGCTATCCACCATAGGAACAGCGGAGCAGCTATTTTCAGAGCCGACCTACCCTTTAATATTTTTCTTGTCTTAACTGTCGTTGTGTACATATTCTAATCCTCATAATGATACTCATGTTGTTGCTATCTGATAGCTCAACACAGACATCTTCATCAAAAACCACAATATAATCGTATGGCGGCAAAAGTGTACTTATCCTTCATCAAACAGCCAATATCCAAGCTTATTGAAATCTCGGTTAATCTGCTCCCACCATGTTCTGAATCCATGCGCATCATTTGTATCCCATTCATTTGGGAATTTCTTTACAAAGAGTATTTCATTTCCGTCCGCATACAATCTGATATATGCTTCTGTATAGGCAAAACATTTATCTCCGGCAAATTTGTTTTTTGCACGCCTCTTTAACAATATGTTCATTATCGTGTTCCTGTTATGTAAATCCCACCAGGTCTCAGCGCTTTTTCTAATATCAATTTTTGCAATTTCCCCATTATTTTCATAAAGAAGCATACCAGTGCCAACGCCCTTTATGCACCGAAAGTCAAATCTATAGTTCTGATTCATCGAATACCTCCATCATTACACTGTTTTTCCTGCAAAATGCAAGGAATCCTTCTACCGCATCGCCGTCAATAGTTCCATAGAAGATTTCCTTCTGGCGGCCAGGCTTTCCCGCATAACATTTGGCATTAATGTACACCTCGTGATCCTGCACAGCATACATAATATCCAGCCTCATATCATCCATATAGACTGCGCCGTCTCTTGCCGTAAGTACAATATCCTTTTGTCCTTATTCCTTTCCACATAAATCCGCTTCCTGATACATTCCGTTACCCCTCAATATGTGAGCCGGTAATATTGTCATTTTCATCAATATAAATTTCTATCCAATGGTCAGTAAACATCCCATCACTGCCAAATGTAAATACCATCGACATATCCGCATTGATTGTAATATCCGGCGTTCCTATTCTCCGTACAAACTCTTCCTTTGTGATTTCAGACTCATCCTCACGCCATTCATTCGCAAGCTCCAGCAGGTCTTCTGCGGCAAATTCTTTTACCTCTGTATCCCACTTTTCAAGCTGTCTGAATACGCCGTTCAGCCTTTCAAACTGGGAATCCGCTTCCGTTTCATTGTTATCCGTCTTTAACCAGATATTACAGGCTTCCCCTAAATAATCAATTTTTCCTTCAAACTCCAAGAAAACTTTATTCCATTCAAATGTACCGAGCGGACCAGTTATCGTAATCGGTTTTTCCGCTTCTTCCCTTAGCCTCTCAAAACGCTCTCCGGTAACCTTTTCCATACTGCAGACCATATAGCACTTTGAATTTTCTCTGCTTTTTCTTCCCCTGACATAATACGCCTTCATTTCTTTAAAATAAAATTTATGTATGAGTGGAATATCCTTCTCTATCCATGTGAGTTTTCCAAAGCTATGCTCCGGCTTATCCGTCTGTCTGTTCCAAACGGCGGTATATTCACACCGCACTTCCCGATATCCCTCTGAGGAATACCCGTTTGTCGGCTTTTCCCCGATGAATATCAGCATATCCTCCGTCTGCTCTTCAAATCCGGACTCAAACATATATTTATGTTCCAGCGACAATGCTTTTACATTCCTTTGCAGTACCTCATCTACATAATACGCCTTATAATGCACGTTATTTTCTTTTTTAATGTTTTCCCTTACCAGAACACGATACAATTTTCCTTCCCGGAAACCGTAACTGCCTTTGCCTTTAGACGCCGGACACACCAGCCAATTGATTCCTGCGCCACAGGCGTTAAGCAGTTGTCCCGTCCTGACATTCAGCGCCATATCAAAACGGGCCTGCCCTATGGTGCCTGCTTTTCCTTTTTTGGCGCACCATACAATTCGGACAATTAACTCTAATTGTTCTGATTCTTTATTTGTCTGCACGAATGAGCCACCTCCGTCAATCTTTTTCATAATCCCCCAAAACACCTTCTGAACGCTGATATATTTTTTCCTTCCCCGCTTCCATATATGGCAAAACAGATATGTTCAAAATAGCCGGCATATCCTTCATCAATCAAAACCTTCTAAAAATAACCGGCGACTTTTGCCGTTTTTCTTTCTGGGATACTCCCTGATGCGAGTGACGAAATCGAGATTGACGATTTCCCGTTCGCCGGAACTTCTCTCAATTACCATACCGCCGTCATCAATTTCCTTTATAATTCCCTGTAAGCTGCCGCCATCTGAAGTAATCGTATAAATGATGCACTCTTCACCAATAAATTGCCTTGCAAGTTCTCTCATAACCAATATCTCCTTGTTTTGTTTTCTTCGGTTTTGTATTTGCCACACAGCCGCCGCTGTTCGCCGCCTTTTCCTAATCCACCAAAAGATAATCAGAATAACGACAAGCCACCAATAATTTGCCATTGCTTACCCTCCTGTCGGTCTTTCAGGAGATTTTATTTCCGGCTTTTGAGTACCTTAACGCTTCCCTGCAATAT
>JAUNGK010000162.1 GCA_030524555.1 Bacillota bacterium
AAGCAGCTAAATATCCCGGAAACCCATACTCATTGATCCCCGTAAACAGAAAAACATCCAAAATAATCAGCACTACCGCATAAATATCAAATTTTAGTTTCCTGCCATATAAGGCAGACATGCACAATAATACTGCGAAAATTTCCGCAAGCTGCACCAAATTTCTAATCATCACATATATCCTTCATAAATCTCTTCTTAAACGAAACTCCTATATCAATCTGCCCGTAACCGTTTTTCAGCTTAATGTATCTGCTAATCGGGTCAACACTGTCAATATAATCCTTGTTAACAATCACGCTTCTGCTGCACTGCGAAAGTTTGTCGGACATTATCTCCTCAAGAATTATTTTGCAGGGCTTATATTGCAATTCCAATATTCCATCCGTAAGGTAAACCTTTTGTCCTAACCGGGTATTTTCTATGTATATCACCTCAGAAATATCTCTCTTGTAAAGGATGCCGTCCTTGCGAAAATACACCGCCTGAGATTTATTTTCTATCTGCGGGAACCTTAACGCCTCCGAAATAACTTTGGACGCTTTCTCCAAATCAAAGGGCTTTTCCAAGTAATAATAACAATGAACATCACTATACGCATATAACTTGGAATCCTCAATGGCTGTAACAAAAATAATGGGCGTATACTTATATTTTTCAATGCTGCGAATTTGATTTGCAAAGTTCATTCCAGAAACGTCTCCCGGATTTAACGGGTTTAAGACAATATCTATCAGAAAAAGAGAAATATTATTTTTCATTGCAATTAAATACGCCTCGTCCTCATTGGCGGCTGCTTTAATTATAGATTGGTCGTCCACAGACCTTACAACCTTCTCCAAAATTTCAACACTGGTCTCATTATCCTCCACAATCAGTATCGTTTTCATACTAAACTCCCATTACATAACATAAATTAAGCGCACTAACTTCGGATTGTTTTAGTACGCTCTTAATTACATATTCTATATTTCCTTATTTCCCGGAATAAAACCGTCATCCTCATACAAATCATATATGGAAACTCTAAGTGCCTTTGCTATCGCCCGTAATTCGTAATCTGTTACTGTTCTTTCGTGGTTCTCTATTCTTGAAATGGAACCTCTGCAAATATATATTGCATATGTCTCCAGCCTCGCCGCCAAATCCTTCTGGCTCAGCTTCTGTTCCAGTCTGTACTTCTTCACCTTATCGCCCACAACGTTCTGAACAATATAATCTACTACTCGTGCCATAACATTTCTCCATTGAGATTTACACTGACACAAATATTTTATTATATTCTTTTTTGTTTTATGTCCTGTTTCGAGACACGGCATGAATAATTTGCCGCCCAAACCACAAATATTTTGATTATCCGAAAACAAAAATATCTCCAGCCCTCAAAATGACTGAAGATATTTTTCCATTCTATATTATTCTTACGCCTCCGCCTGGCTTTTTCACAGATATACCGTCATATTATGGGTCATCAATGTCATATCCTGGGGATTTTCCGAAGGAAGGAAGGCTGAAAGCTGGGTAAGCTTCATAGTATCCTCTGAACAAAGTGAAATAGTTGCACTGGACCGGACGTCTACCGCCTCCTCCGTCTCATCTAATTCCGGCATTGCCTCCGGCTCCACAATAAAGCTTAATGTATTTGGAAACTGCTTTGGGCTGCTTTTTAAGGTAAGCCTGTCAAAATTTACCGGTCTCAGAGCTCCTTTCGCATGAAAGAGCGCATTATATTCTCCCTCGGAAAGCAGATTTTCCTCAGGTGTAAGAATATCTTCCGTCAGCACCCCTTCCTGTATTACCGACTTTATAACCTTGCAGTCCCGATATACTGCCTTTTCAATTACGGCAGGCCCTTCTTCCGTGAAGGTTTTCGTGGTGCTGACTGCTGTTTTTTCCTCATAGTTGACCAGCCAGCTTCCTTCCGTCACTACAGATTGCACGGCTCCGCTCCTGCAGCAATCGGTTTTGGTTCGGTAGGTATAACGCAAAACCGGGCTCTGTTCAATACATATTCTTAAATTTTCTAAATTCATTTTTAGTGATACCTCCCTTTCCATCATGCTTTTGTTGCTGAGACGGAAGCTCCCGTCGCCGCTCCCGTTGCTGCCCCTGTTGCCACGGCTGCTGCCGCTCCCAAAGCAGCCTCTGCCGCAATTGCCGCTGCCGCCGCTGCTGCACCGGCGGAGGCAATGCCACAGGTTACCGCACAGGCTGCAATACAGGATAAGCAGGATGCACAGGCCAGACATGCCGCGCAGGTAGCGCAGGCTGCACAGGCTGCGCAGGCTGTACAGGGACAGCCGCCATCCGCCACTGCACTTGACGTTTCATCCAGTTCAAATTTCAGTTTTTGCATCGTAATTCCTCCTATTTTCATATTTCTTATCGTTACCTTATTTCTCCGACTGATAGGAACAGTACATATCAGGATCCATACACATACACACACTGCACCCGTAAAACAAACTGCATTTCTTACATTTTTCATGTTGTACCGGCTTACACCAGCAGTCCTCAATCAGCCTTCTATACACGTCCTGAAAGCGTTCTCTTTGCAAGTTTCCTATCACCCTTTCCGTGCTCTGGTAGCAGGCAGCCACGTCCCCGCCTGAAAGTATGTACATCTTTCCCCTCAGGCAATTATTTCCATCCCGCTTTCCATAAAATTCTTTCAGATTACAGGGCCGAATAGCTTTTTCTCCTAACAGCTGGCCATAGGCGTGCACATCTATAATCCGGTTGTGTGTACCTTTCAGAAGCTTGTCCTTCAGACCGCTCATTTTCTCATTTAAGATCATAACGGCATCCTTCCGCCTATTCCCAATTCTTATGCAGTCCTCCCATGTTGTAAAATCACATACATAAACCAGCACGGATACATCCTCGGGTATTTGGGAAAGGGTCTCTTCCCTATAATGGTTCAGCACCACCGAACAGGACAGCCCAAACTCCCTGCAGAGCATAATCATCTCTCCCAGCCTTTCATATCCGCACAGATCACCACCCGTCAAAATAACATTTCCCACATGCAGCTTAGAAAGCAGGTGTAAGATCTCTTTCCATTCCTCCACAGTAAGCTCCTTTGTCCCGGCTTTGACGGTGCGGCAGGGCGTACAAAACATTTCTCTGCAATGCATCTCTCCACAGCTGCATCTGTTAGTCAGCTGTAAAAACACTGTTTCCAGATGAAAGGACATTAAATCCCGGCGCAAAAGCATTAAACTGTTATAAGGGCGCAGTTTATCGATAAAAACCTTTTTTTCGGAGAAAAATCCCCATCCCATCTCCTCAAGCTGCTCTAAAAACGGCTCTCTTCGGCATTCTTCACCTTTTTCTGCCTGCAAGAGTACCTGAACCTCCTCATTAGTCAGACTGACCATTTCCTCCTTCAGGAGATGATAAATTGCGCCTTCCTGATCTCCCTTTACCAAACAACATTCACCATATAATTGAAAAAACATGATTCCTCCGTCAACAATGATCCCCTGCAATACTGTTTAGCTTCACATAGCAGGCATGGATTGCCTTTTCCATTTGTTCCGGCCCGGCTTCCATCAGGTCTGCATAATCCTTTAGCTGATTGCAGATATAGGCTCTTCGCCCTTCGCAATATCCTTCAGGCAGCTTTATTTCATTTCCCGCAGAGGCTCTTGCAAGGCAGATTCCGCACATTCGCCCTACGCTGCATTCCCTGCACTTTTCAGAAAAGCTGTTAAATGCATTGACATATTTTGCAATGCTTTCATAATCCAGTCCGGTTTCCACATTTCCTATAGGAAATTGAGGGCTTATCCGCTCACACATATGATAAATTCCGTTTACCGTCACATAGACCTTTTCTCCAGGTATACAGGAGCCTGTACAGGGCATAAAATATGGCCGACCTTCCTCCAAAAGCGAATGAAAGCACATCTCCACATAGCCTGCCCCAAACAAGGCAAAGAGAAAGCTGTGGTCTGACAGCAAGATTCCCTCCTTCTGCGCCAGTGAAAAATACTTTTTCTTCAGCTTCTCCATCCTGTGAAAAAACAGCGCCTTGTCCTCCTTTGTAAAGCTCCGGTAATAATCGGTTTCCGCATCGTTAATCATATTCAGCATGACAACAAAGAAATGATTTTGGGTGAAAAACTCCTCCACAGCCTCTAAGTCCGTTTGAAAGTCCATGCAGACACTCAATCCGATCTTGCCGTAGTCTGGATACTGCTCTCTGAAACGGCAGAGGTTTGCATAAACCTGCCCAAAGCTTCCCTGTCCGTCCGCTCTTTTTCTGTTTCTGTCATGGTTTTCCTCATCTCCATCCAGACTGACAATAACAGCAAAATTATGCTCCGTCAAAAACCGGGCTGCTTCCTCTGTCAGCAGCAATCCATTGGTCGTAACATTATAATTAACCTGAAGCTGCGGATAGCTTTTTTCAACGTATTCCACAATTTCCTGAATCAACTGAAAATTAAGCAGCGGCTCTCCCCCGTAAAAGCTGATGGCCGGTTCCCGAAGGGGATTATGCAGGCTTGTCCTTTCATAACTGGCAAAATACTGATCAACTGCCTTGAATGCAGTTTCCTTCGGCATATTCCTACAGCCATGCTCCCTGGTGTTTTCATAATGGCTGCTATAGATACAGTATTCACACCGCAGGTTGCACTTTTCGGTCACCTCCAGCAAAAGCTGGCGGCATCCGTTTTGAGCCAAATATCTTTCTATGTCTGCTTTTTCCGCCTTTACTTGTCCCGGGAGGATTCTATCCTGCACCGGAAAGACATGCCCCGATGCGGGATAAATAAAACCGCTTACATTATCATAAAAGTATTGATTTCCTGCTGATGAGGTAAACTTCAGCTTTTCCATAGCACCTACCTGCCTCCTGCCAGCGCATAGCTGTCATTCTCATTCTGTGCCAGAGCCTTTTCATTATCCTTAAGACACAGCTCATAATTTCCGCACATAAATTCACAGTATCCCTTTTCCTTAAGGGCATTTATATGCTCCGGCTCTAACCTGAGCACCTGCTTAAGCGCATATGCCGCCTCCTGATATTCTCCCTGACGCATCAGTGAATCGGCCATCTGGAATAAAGCCTCTGCGTTCTCGCATACTTCGTATTTTTCTTCCATCTTTATTAACGCAAGATGATAGGCACAATACTGATTTTCGGAGTAAATGTCACCGTTCATAGTCAGTCTGGTATTGGGACACCCTCCTAAGCATTTGCTGCCGTAAATACAGGTTTTACATGCTCCCGAAAGCTGATCCTTTGTCATTTTTCTGCGCCAGGCAAAGCTCCCCTCATCCTCCCATATTTCACGAAGGGAACGTTTTCTTATATTTCCTTCAATATATTCTCCTGAACGGATTGAAGTGCACCCCAGAATATCTCCGTTCTGCAAAATACCGAAGCCGCGGATACCTGCATTACAGCCGTCCCATATGGAAACCATATTGCTCCTGTAGGATATTCGTTTGATCTCAAGCTCCTTTTTGGTATAGTACCCGATACAATCAGCCGGAAAAATTCCTATTCTTCCTTCTTTCGCTGTACCATAGCAAAAATCAATAATATCCCTTATCTGTTCCGGCTCAAGTATCCAGTCAGGCCGTTCCTTCATATTTCCCATAGGCAGCCCCAGCTGAACCTGCCAGCTCTTTACCCCCATACCGATCAGCTCTTCCTTTAGCTCTTTCAGAATACTTATGTTCTGTTTGGTAATGGTTGTTACTGCGCCGGTCTGTATGCCAAGCTCTTTCATGGTTAAAAAAGCCTTTCTGGCATGCTCAAAGGCGCCCTTACGCCGGATCCTGTCATGGATTTCAGGCGTTCCGTCAATACTGATGGCCACGGTGGAAATACCGCTTTCTTTTAATTTTTGCGCCATTTCACGCTCTAAAAGCCAGCCATTGGTAATAATATTTACGGCAACTCCTTTATCGGAAAGCCTTTCCACCAACAATGGGATATCCTTTCTCGTCAGCGGTTCTCCCCCTGAAAGCGTAACCCATCTAAGCCCCAGCTCTGCAATCTGATCACATAAGCTCAGGGCTTCTTCCGTATTCAGTTCATCCTCCAGGGGTTCTGCACAGGAGGAACCGCAATGGCCGCAGCGCATATTGCAGCCCATTGTCACCTCCCAGACACAGGTAATCGGTTGGTATTTCATATTCCAGTCCTCCTTAGCAGCAGCCGGGATAAC
>JAUNGK010000163.1 GCA_030524555.1 Bacillota bacterium
CATTCTGCAGCATGAAGAACCAGATGATCATGGCGAGATCCCTTCCTGTAGAGGTTACCAACGGAACATTGGAAGGTGACATTGTACCTGGTGATATTACCTTCTATCGTCTCCAGTCTACAGCTGATAACAAGCTTCGCGCATACATTGCACACGGAGAGGTTCTTCCTGTAGCTACCAAGTCCTTTGGTGGTATCGGCGTGTTCGCTATTCCCGAAATGGGACGCTTCTACCGTCATGTTCTGATCGAGGGTAATTATCCTCATCATGGTGCGGTTGCGTTCGGCCACTACGGAAAGGCTCTGTTTGAGGTATTTAAGTATATCGGTGTTGAGCTGGATGAGATCGGCTTCAATCAGCCTAAGGGAATGCTTTACAAATCCGAAAATCCTTTTGCATAAGCCGGCATAAACAGTGAACATGCATAGATGTTAGGATAAAAGAGGAATATACCTTTTTTGGAAATATTTATTCTATCAATTATGGAACTGCGTGATTATACTCTATGATGAGTTTTAATCACGCAGTTTTTATGTGAGCAATGTGTGTTTCGTCTGATTGATTGGAGGAAAACGAGATGGCAAAGGATACGACAAAGGACATGACAGTGGGATCACCCATGAAGCTGATTTTGGGATTTTCTATTCCGCTGCTATTTGGATTTTTGTTTCAGCAGTTCTATAACGTAGTGGATACAGTGATTGTAGGGCGTTTTCTTGGCATGCAGGCATTAGCAGGTGTGGGAGCTACAGGATCGATCAATTTTATGATAGTAGGCTTCTGCATGGGTGTCTGCAGCGGATTTGCAATCCCGGTAGCGCATAAATTCGGGGCAAAGGATTATTCGGGAATGCGCAGGGTAGTTGCAAACTGTGTATGGCTTTCCATTGCCTTTGCAGCCGTAATGACGATAGCAGTCTGCCTGCTGTGCAGGAATATTTTGATGTGGATGAATACACCGGAGGATATTTTTCAGGATTCCTATAGTTATATATTGATTATATTTATGGGAATACCGGCTACATATCTTTACAATATCCTTTCCGGTATTATCCGTTCTATGGGAGACAGCAAAACGCCTCTGGTATTTCTGACCTTGTCCTCCTTTATGAATATTGGTCTGGATCTGCTCTGTATCTTGAGCTTCCATATGGGAGTAGCAGGCGCAGCGGTGGCAACAGTGGTTTCACAGCTGGTTTCAGGTATTCTGTGTCTTATATATCTAATAAAGAAATTTGAGATTTTGCATATTACAGGACAAGAGTGGAAAATTGATGTGGGATATATGAAAATGCTGTGCGGCATGGGTATCCCTATGGGACTGCAATATTCCATCACTGCGATTGGGTCGGTAATCCTTCAGACTGCGGTGAATGGGCTGGGCTCTTTGGCGGTTGCTTCCGTGACAGCGGGAAGCAAGGTAAGCATGTTCTTCTGCTGTCCCTTTGATGCCATGGGATCTACTATGGCTACCTACGGAGGACAGAATGTGGGCGCCAAAAACCTTGACCGGGTGGGGAAAGGGCTTAAGGATTGTGTGATCCTGGGCACAATCTATTCTCTGGTTGCATTTGTAATTATGTATTTCTTCGGCGCTGATCTGGCTTCTTTGTTTGTTGACGAAGGCGGAGGACAGATGCTGGAAAATGCAAGAACTTTCCTGATTGTTAACAGTGCATTCTTTATTCCGCTGGCGCTTGTGAATATCATAAGATTTCTGATTCAGGGAATGGGATTTTCCACCTTTGCCATTCTGGCAGGTGTGTTTGAAATGGTGGCAAGAACTCTGGCGGGTTTGGTTTTAGTTCCAAGATTGGGATTTATCGGAGCCTGCTTTGCCAGTCCGCTGGCATGGATATTTGCAGATATTTTCCTTATACCTGCCTATATCCATGTGCGGAAAAGGCTGCAGAAAATATTTAATAATGAAGAGGTAGCTGTCCGCGGCTGATTTAAGGCATCAGTTTATTGATTTTTCGGTCATAGGTCAGAAGTCCGTTTACTTCCTCTTCTACATCAGAAAGCTGTGTATAGACAGCGCCGCTAAGTCCCTGCTCCTTAAGTGGAAGCAGGGATTTTTGAATAAGGTCATGATAGGCTTTCTGAAATTCTTCGAGTGTGTCATAGCGTTTGTAGCCGAAAACTCTCTCTACGCTGGTATGCCCCTTTAAATGGCATGCATAGCCGCCGTATTCGGACAGGAAAAAGGCACGGCCTTCCCATTTCCTTATAGGTACGGAAAGCGGGCGGAAGTAATTGTGTACGCTGATGAAATCTCCGCAGTTCTGGTCAAACCAACCGCTGGCTGAATCAATGGGTCTGGAAGGATCAAGTCTGCGGATCATGTCAGTGATGCGAACGGTATCAAACTGTCCCCAGCCTTCATTGAAAGGAACCCAAATGGCAATAGAGGGGAAAAAGCTTAAGTAGGTGACCGTATCGGCGCATTCCTTTTCCCAGATCAGCCTTGCCTCCTGATTCTTGCGGGAAAGCATGGAATAATGAGAATCCTTAAGGTGTGAAGCCAGAAAGGGAGACAGAGTGGGCAGGTAACTGATTACAGGCATATGATATTTGCTGCCGCCATTGACAATATCCTGGCACACAATCATTCCCAGCCTGTCACAGTGGTAATACCATCTGGCACACTCTACTTTAATATGTTTTCGAAGCATGTTAAAGCCAAGGGATTTCATAGTACGAATATCGTAGATCAGCGCTTCGTCCGAGGGAGCTGTATACAGACCGTCCGGCCAATAGCCCTGATCTAAAACTCCCATTAAAAAGTATGGCTTGTGATTAAGGCAAAACATCGGCTTTCCCTTTAGCGCACCCTGGGTCTGTTTTTCTACGGAGAAAAGCCGCATGGCAAAGTAGCTGGTTACATGATCCTCACCGAAGAAAAGCTCTGCATCATAAAGAAAAGGATCCTCCGGGCTCCAGGAATGAAAATGCTCTGTGGGTATGGTAAGCGCAAGGGATGCGGATAAGGAGTGAAGGGTCTCTGATTCTTTCCGGGGGGTATCTGAAAAAGGCGGAGTCAGCTGCAGGGAGCCGGAAGCAATTTCCTTGCCGTGATCCAAAAGAGAAACGGACAGGTGGGGCAAATCACGGCCTGCTGCAGCCTGAATATGAATCGTTACTTTCCGGTTGTCATAATCGGTATCAAACAGGATATGCTCAATGTGGGAAAGGGGAACCTGCTCCATCCATACGGTTTGCCAGATACCGCTTTGAGCAGTGTAAAAAATTCCGCCCCGCTTAAGGGTCTGCTTCCCCTTAGCTTCATCATTTGCGCCTGTAGAATCCTCCACTCTAAGGGTGAGCTCGTTCCCGGCAGGCTTTAAATAATCTGTGATATCAACATCAAAGGGCAGATAGCCGCCCTGATGCGAGGCGGCGTGTTGGCCGTTTATATAGACCCGGGCGCTGTAATCTACAGCTCCGAAATGAAGGATCAGCCGCATTCCCTTTGGCAGAATGCATTTCTCGTCGGGCAGGGTTGTCCGGTACCAGAGCGCCCAGCCTGGAAGAAGCTGTCTGTTTACGCCTGAAAGAGAGCTTTCGGGGGAAAAGGGAACCAGAATCTGCCCCTCATAGTCTGAAGGAGGGGTGCTGCCTTTGGTAATGGCGTAGTCCCAGAAACCGTTAAGGCTGGTATAATTGCTTCTCTTAAGCTGAGGGCGGGGATATTCGGGAAGGGGAGAAGTGCAATCAAGCTGTTCTCCCCATATGGTTGTAAGAGGTGTAAGCTTATCCTCCTCGTGAGGGCGGATAATGCTTTTGACGGCGTCTGACAGGTTCATATCTGACCTCCTTGCAATATGCAGCATTAAAGCTAAGTTTTATCTATTATAACATAGTTTCAAATATAGTTTAACTGCCAGAAATCAGAATTGGTTTTGCGGCTGCTTTCATAAGAGAGCAGCTCGGCAAAGGAATCGTGGAAGGTAGAATATTTCTTCCAGGTCTCTTCCGCACTTAGAGCGGATGCTTTGGTCTGTTTGTCTTCCGTAGGGGACAGGTGTTTCTGTCTAGTTGAAATTTTCTGCATTTGATGACCTCCTATCCTTGTTAATGTATTTATTGTAAAGGGAAATTGTGACATAGAAATGTGCATTCCCTAAAATTAATCATATGTTTCTTATTATAATATTATTCATTTATTAAAAATGACTAAAGCCAAACGGCAGGATATGTGATATGATTATAGCCGTGTGAGGTTTAAGGTCTATGGAAGCGGATGAACTGTTAAAGAAGCGTTTCAGTGAACTGGCGCAAAAGTGCTATCAGAATAATCAATACACGTTTACAGGATTTCTGGGACTTGCGGATGCGGCATGCTTTTATGAGGTGGAAAAGGAGCTTTCCTATGTGCCTTATACGGTATGGGGAGGAAGCGGGCTTGCAGAGCGTGTGATGATCCGTTTTGGAAGTGAGGAATTACTTGGCTATGAGGAGCCCTTTCCCATAGCATGCCTGAAAATAAGCCCTCTTGCCGAAAAGTTTGCGGATGCGCTGACGCACAGGGACTATCTGGGTGCATTAATGAATTTGGGAATAGAAAGGGACACTCTGGGAGATATTTTTTTGAGGGAAAAGACAGCCTGGCTTTTCTGCGCAAGCGGTATGGCGGACTATATTAAGGAAAATCTGACCAGGGTAAAGCATACTGCCGTGATGTGTGAAGAGACAGATGAGATTCCCTCTTTCTCGGAAAAGGATATTCAGGAAATGAAAATCCAGATTGCTTCTAAGAGAATCGACGGCGTTGTTGCAAAGGTATACCGTCTTTCAAGAAGCGAGACAGTGGAGTTATTTCGTCAAAAGAAGATTTTCGTGGGAGGCAGGCTTTGCGAAAACAACAGTCAGCTTCTTAAAGAGGGCGAGACGGTAAGTGTAAGAGGATATGGAAAATTTGAATTTGTAGGAGAAACAGGGATCAGCAAAAAGGGAAAATTAAATGCACGGATTTACTGTTACGGGAAAAGATAATACTATTTAATCGGAATAAATAAGAATGGGATGGGAAGAAAATGCTGCTGTTAGAACAGATGGTGGTGCTCTTTTTGTTAATGGGAATAGGGTACCTGTGTTATAAGAAAAATATTATTACGGATGAGGTTAGCAAGAAGCTGTCGGCTATTGTGGTGAACATTGCAAACCCTGCACTGGTTCTTACCGGATGCATGGGTGAGGAAAAGATACAGGGAAAAGAGCTTTTACTTACGGTGGTCATTATCTTGGCAATATATACCGTACTTATTTTGATCGCCCAGATCCTTCCATGGGCGCTTCATATTGAAAAGAAAAGCCATGGAGTATACAAGGCAATGACCATCTTTTCCAACATTGGATTCATGGGATTTCCGGTGATATCAGCCCTTTACGGAAGCAGTGCCCTGCTATATGCGGCGCTGTTTACCATTCCTTATAATATATTGATTTACACCTATGGAATTGCTTCCATGTCCATCAGGAAAGAGGATGAGAAAGCGCTTTCTAAGGAAAAGGACAAGTCCCGGTCTGGTTTGCTGCTTGGCAGGATATTAAACGCCGGTGTGATTGCCTGTATCGTGACAATGATTTTGTATTTGTTCCGGATTCCCATTCCCGATATGCTGGGAGATACGATTACGCATCTGAGTAATCTGACAGCTCCCTTAAGTATGATGGTAATCGGCGCTTCGCTGGCAACCATTGATCTGAAAAAGCTGTTTACCGACGTGAAGCTGCTTGTATTTTCCGCAATTAAGCTTTTGGTTATTCCCATAGTGGGAATGTTGATTATTAAGCAGTTTGTGAGCAATGAAATGATCTGCGGGGTATGTATGGTTATGCTGGCAACTCCTGTGGGAAGCATGACTGCCATGCTGGCACAGCAGTATGATGGTGATTACGAGATGGCTTCTAAGGGAGTGGCGCTTACCACGATCCTGTCGGTTGCCACGATTCCGCTTGTGTCGATGATTGTAATGGGATAGGCGGGGATAAGGCATCGAAAAGGAAATATGAAAGAACATTGGAGCAAAGCTCTACACATAGGACGAACATCACCCGGCATAGGCTGTAATAACAGTTATGGCGGGTGTTTTGTTTATGAGGGAATACATAGAAAAATTATGGCGCAAAAAGAGCGAA
>JAUNGK010000164.1 GCA_030524555.1 Bacillota bacterium
AAAGATCTGCTATAAAGTCATCCTCTATAGTCTGCATACCTTTAATTCCCTTACCTCCTCTATGCTGGGATTTAAAATTATCAATGGTCATTCTCTTGATATAACCAAGGTTTGACATAGCAATAATGGTGTTTTCATTAGGAACCATGTCCTCCATTGAAATATCAAAGGCATCATAACCTATCTTACTCTTTCTGTCATCCCCGTATTTATCGGAAATTTCTTTGATTTCTGTTCTTATTACACCTAATAACACCTTTTCATCCGCAAGAATTTCTTTCAATTCTGCAATTTTTGCAAGAAGCTCTAAATGCTCATTTTCAAGCTTTTCTCTTTCCAAGCCGGTCAGAGCACGAAGTCTCATATCCACGATTGCCTGTGATTGTACATCGGTAAGACCAAATCTTTCCATTAAGCTTTCTTTTGCAATCTGTGTGGTACGGCTTCCTCTGATGATCTTGATTACTTCATCAATATTATCAAGAGCAATCAACAATCCCTGTAATATATGATCTCTTTCCTCTGCTTTATTCAGATCATATTTGGTTCTCCGGGTTACTACATCCTCCTGATGAGCTATGTATGCCTTCAGCATATCAAGAATATTCATGATCTTCGGCTCATTATTAACAAGCGCAAGCATGATTATTCCAAAGGTATCCTGCATTTGTGTGTGCTTAAAAAGATGATTTAAAACAATATTTGCATTTACATCACGGCGCAGCTCAATAACAATACGCATACCCTCTCTGTCGGATTCATCCCGAAGATCTGTGATACCATCAATTTTCTTAAGCTTAACAAGCTCTGCAATCTTTAAAATCAAGTTTGCTTTATTGACCATATAAGGAAGCTCTGTAACAATAATACGATTCTTTCCGTTCGACATTGTTTCAATGTCTGTTACCGCACGAACCCTTACCTTACCCCGTCCGGTTCTGTATGCTTCTTCACTTCCTCTTGTTCCTAAAATAATTCCACCTGTAGGAAAATCAGGAGCCTTAATGATAGACAAAATTTCTTCGATTTCTGTTTCCTTATCATCAATAATTCTATTATCAATAATCTTAACAATTGCATCTACCACTTCCCTTAAATTATGAGGAGGAATATTGGTAGCCATACCTACTGCAATACCGGTAGTTCCGTTTACAAGAAGATTTGGATATCTACTGGGAAGAACAGAAGGCTCCTTTTCCGTTTCGTCAAAGTTAGGAACAAAATCTACCGTATCTTTATTAATATCGGCAAGAAGCTCCATAGAAATTTTACTTAAACGTGCCTCAGTATAACGCATTGCCGCAGCGCCGTCACCATCCACAGAACCAAAATTTCCGTGTCCGTCTACCAAAGGGTATCTAAAAGACCAGGGCTGCGCCATATTAACCAATGCACCATAAATAGAGCTGTCACCATGAGGGTGATATTTACCCATGGTATCACCGACGATACGGGCACTCTTTCTGTGAGGCTTGTCCGGACCGTTATTAAGTTCAATCATGGAATAAAGTACTCTTCTTTGTACCGGTTTTAATCCATCTCTTACATCGGGAAGTGCTCTTGATGCAATAACGCTCATGGCATAATCGATATAAGAAGTCTCCATGGTTTTTTGCAAATCCACATCATGGATCTTATCAAAAATATTATCTTCCATCTCCGCTCCTCACTAGATCATTAAATATCAAGATTCTTGACAAATTTAGCATTCTCTTCAATAAATTCACGTCTCGGTTCAACCTTATCGCCCATTAATGTGGTAAAGGTAAGATCAATTTCCGACTCTGCTTCCTCATTCATAGTCACCCGAAGAAGGATTCTTCTCTCAGGATCCATTGTTGTTTCCCAGAGCTGTTCGGGATCCATTTCTCCAAGACCTTTATAGCGCTGTATTTTATTATTCTGATCACGTCCAACTTCTTTTAATATATTATCTAATTCTTCATCACTGTAGGCATACCATACGTTTTTGTTTTTTTCCAGCTTATAAAGAGGAGGCTGTGCCAAATATACATATCCCTGCTTAATTAACTCCGGCATAAACCTATAAATAAAGGTAAGAAGAAGAGTGGCTATATGAGCGCCATCAACGTCCGCATCCGTCATTAAAATAATTTTGTGATATCTCAGCTTGGAAATATCAAAATCATCATGTATACCTGTACCGAATGCTGTAATCATCGCCTTTATTTCCGCATTGGCATATATTTTATCAAGCCTTGCTTTTTCTACATTCAAAATTTTACCACGAAGAGGCAATATAGCCTGCGTCGCACGGCTTCTTGCAGTTTTAGCACTGCCTCCTGCAGAGTCTCCCTCAACAATATAAATCTCACAATTTTTAGGATCCTTATCCGAACAATCCGCCAATTTTCCCGGGAGAGACGCTGTTTCCAATGCCGTTTTTCTCCTGGTTAAATCTCTTGCCTTCCGGGCCGCATCCCTTGCTCTCTGGGCAAGTATGGATTTTTCACAGATCATTTTTGCTACTGCAGGATTTTGCTCAAGAAAATATGTAAGCTGTTCACTGACTACACTGTCAACTGCAGTCCTTGCTTCGGAATTTCCAAGCTTTTGCTTAGTTTGTCCTTCAAACTGAGGATCCTCAATCTTAACGCTTACAATTGCAGTTAAACCTTCCCTGATATCTTCACCTGTAAGATTTGGTTCACTTTCCTTAAGAAGCTTACTACCTCTGGCATAATCATTAAAGGTTTTCGTTAAAGCATTTCTAAAACCAACAAGATGGGTACCACCTTCAGGAGTATTAATGTTATTGACAAAGCTGTATGAGCTTTCTGTATAAGAATCATTATGCTGCATGGCAACTTCAACATATACGTTATTTTTCTTGCCCTCAAAATACATAATATCGTTATAAAGAGGTGTTTTGCTTCTATTAAGGTAAGTAACAAATTCCTTAATTCCACCTTCATAATGGAATTTTCTTTCTATAGGACTTTGTCCTTCTTCCACTCTCATATCTCTGAGAATAATATTAAGACCCTTAGTCAGAAATGCCATTTCACGAAGTCTTTGTTTTAACACATCAAACTCAAAAACAATTGTTTCCTGAAAGATTGTAGCATCAGGCATAAAAGTAATTTTAGTTCCTGTTTTTTCGGCTTCACATTCACCTACAACCTTCAAAGGATAGCATACATGTCCTTTTTCGTATCTCTGTTGATATATCTTACCGTCCTTATAAATTTGAACCTCAAGCCAGTCAGAAAGTGCATTTACTACAGATGCACCTACACCATGAAGACCACCGGATACCTTGTATCCGCCGCCGCCGAATTTTCCTCCTGCATGAAGAATTGTAAAAACCACTTCTACGGCAGGAAGCCCGGCCTTATGATTGATTCCTACAGGGATTCCTCTTCCATTATCAATAACAGTTACTGAATTATTCTCATTGATAATAACCTCAATCGTATCGCAAAAGCCTGCAAGCGCTTCATCTACAGAATTATCCACAATCTCATATACAAGATGATGAAGTCCCCTGCTGGATGTGGAACCAATATACATACCAGGTCTTTTTCTAACCGCTTCCAATCCTTCCAAAATTTGAATTTGATCTGCTCCGTAATCATTATTCATACTAATATTCATGTCCTTTCATTTCGGCAATTCCATTTGTAATCTTATATACTCTGTCTATTTCAAAACGATTATTTATAAATTCATCAAGCCCGGTACACGTAATAATAGTTTGTATATCACCAATACTGTTAAGAAGATAATTTTGTCTGTTACTATCAAGCTCTGATAGTACATCATCAAGAAGTAAAACCGGCGTATCCTTTGCTATTTTTTTAACCAGCTCTATTTCCGACAGCTTAAGTGATAAAGCCGCTGTTCTTTGTTGTCCCTGGGAACCATATTTACGAATATCAATTCCATTTACAATAAAAGAAAAATCATCTCTGTGAGGACCAGTAGAGGTAAGCTTAAATTTAATATCCTTCTCCTGATTTTCCTTCATCTTTTCTTCAAAATTATCTATGGTTACATCAGGCTCATACTTTACTGAAATTTCTTCTTTTCCACCGGACAATTTACTATGTATATCCTTTATAATTTCACAAAGCTGCTCTGCAAAGACTTTTCTTCTTTCAATAATTTTACTTCCAAAAGAAACAAGCTGGGAATCCCATATATTAAGGGTTTCCCTTAGTCCCTGATTAAAATACATATCTTTAAGAAGCTTATTTCTTTGATTAATGATCTTGTTATAATGATTAAGATTATAAAGATAAAAATCATCCAGCTGACATAATTCCATGTCTGCAAATCTTCTTCTTTCCGACGGACCATTTTTGATAATACTGAGATCTTCAGGCGAAAAGAAAACAACATTCAAAAGACCTAAAAGCTCAGAAGCTTTTTTGATCTTCTGACCGTCTATTGCAATACCTTTTGATTTATTTTTACGAAGATGCATATCCACTCTGTATTCCACATCTTCTTTTTCAAGATAGGTTCTGATATGAGCTTCTTCTTTTAAAAAGTTAATAATTTCCTTATCCCTGCTTCCCTTATGGGATTTTGTGGTGGCAGATACATAAATTGCCTCAAGAATATTGGTTTTTCCTTGAGCATTGTCACCATAAAGAATATTAGTTCCTTTATCAAAGCTTATATTTAATGTTTCGTAATTTCTGAAATCAGCCAATTCAAGAGATTTAATGACCATCTTAAATTTTCAACCCAAAGCCTTTCTTATTCAGCTTTTTCAGCTGTAATTTTCACCTGATTACCCTCAAATTCAAATATATCACCATCATACAGCTTCTTGCCTCTTTGTGTTTCTACCCGGCCATTTACCTTTACTAAACCATCCTGAATGGCAAATTTGGCATCCACTCCCGATTCAACCAAACCGGAAAGCTTAAGTGCCTGTCCTAATTTAATAAACTCATCCTTTAAACTGATTGTTTCCATTTTTTCCCCTTTTAAACTATGACACAGTAGTAAAATTAACAGGAAGAATCAGGTAAATATATTTCTCTGCGGTATCTCTTATAAAACAAGGAGCTTTCGGATTAACAAGATAAATATCAATCTGTTCATCATCAATAACACGCAGCGCGTCAATCATAAACTTAGGATTAAATCCTATCATAATATCCTTACCCTGCTTTGAAATATCAATTTCTTCATTCATGCTTCCGACTGTAGAATTGATTTTAAGCTCCATCATTTCATCATTGATGTTAATAATGATAGGCTTTTTGTCTCCTTCCTTTACAAGAAGAGTAGCTCTGTCGATACATTCAAGGAGCTCTTTTTTGTTAATTGTAACCTTAGTTTCATAATCACTGGAAAGCATCTGATCAATCTTAAAATATTCGCCTTCTATCAATCTTGAAACCACGGTAGTATTATCAAAATCAAATACAATGTGCTTACCGGTAAAGAAAATATTTACATCCTTATCCGTATCACCGGAAACAATTTTACTTACTTCATTAAGTGTCTTTCCGGGTACAACAACCTTTCTGGAAGGATAATTATCTCTAAGCTCAATTTTACGAATTGAAATTCTATGTCCATCAAGAGATACTACCTTTAATTCATTTCCGTTAATATCAAACAATTCACCTGTCATCAGCTTATTATTATCATTGTCTGCAATTGAGAAAATTGTCTGCCTTACTACTTCCTTTAAAGTAAATTGGGAAATAACAATAGAATCAATTTTCTCAATGGAAGGAAGGTATGAAAAATCTTCACCTGATTTTCCTATAATAGTAAATTTAGCTTTTTCGCAGGTAATATTAGTTTTAAAAGAATTATCTGTTTCGATCTCTACATCATTGTCAGGAAGCTTTCTAACAATATCAAGAAGTATTTTAGCATCAAGAGCAATTTGTCCCTTTTCAACAATCTCCCCTTCAATTACCGTTTCAATACCAAGCTCCATATCATTTGCAATCAACTTAATGTTTCTTCCTGTAGCATCAATAAGAATACATTCAAGAATAGACATGGTAGTTTTGTTAGGAACTGCTTTGGATACAATCTGTACTCCATTTAATA
>JAUNGK010000165.1 GCA_030524555.1 Bacillota bacterium
AGGTTTTGGAAGAGCAGATTTCATAATTTATGTCAATAAATTTCAAAATTTTGATTGACGGACAGGGATTCTGTGGTATAATCATAGGTGTGTATGTGAGTACACAATAAAAACCCAATCAGTCAATGTTACTTGAAGGGACTGAAGGGAGGTCAGGGTGTAAGATGTCAAACGTAATCGTCAAAGAAAACGAGACTTTAGATAGCGCTTTACGTCGTTTCAAAAGAAGTTGCGCTAAGGCTGGTATCCAGCAGGAGATCCGCAAGAGAGAGCACTATGAGAAACCCAGCGTGAGACGTAAGAAGAAATCTGAAGCAGCAAGAAAACGTAAATACAATTAATATGCGTGCATTGAAAAGTCCTTGATTTTTTAACCAAGGACTTTCTTGTTTGATAGGGGGATAAGTGATATGTGGGCAAAAGAATTTTTTGGGACAGATGTATATCATCTGGTTTCTGCGTTTATTATATACAGTATTGTAGGATGGGTTGTAGAGTCCATTTATATGTCATTTTGTAACAGAAAGCTGACTAACAGAGGATTTGGACGAGGTCCCTTTTGCCCTATTTACGGCTTTGGCGGTGTGGTAGGATACCTGATTTTGCATCCGCTAAGCAAAAATCTGGTGGCGCTTTACTTTGCGGGAGCCGTGCTTGCCACAACCTTTGAATATCTGGTAGGAAGATTGATGCTGAAGCTTTTTGGTGAGGTTTGGTGGGATTACAATGAAAAGCCCTGCAATTATCAGGGGATTATTTGTCTGGAAAGCACCATTGCGTGGGGTTTTTATGCAATTATTATTATTACCTTCCTGCATTCCCGAATTCTCGGCTTTGTGGATTTGTATAACAGGCAGTGGGGGATAAGAGCCTGCAAGGTGATTTTGTTTTTGGTAACCATTGACTATATCATTAAGCTGATGAATATTTTCAATATCAGCCTTAAGGAGCAAAAGCACAAGCTGGGAGAAGCATATCATTCCTTCCGTGCAAAATGGTATTAAATTGTACTTGCATTTTAAAATAAAATAAAACATATCCATAGTAATAGAATACATAAGGGGAGAGTAATTAAGTGAACAAATTTTTCAAAATCACCCTGTGCTATGTGATGTGTTTTATTTTTTTGCTAAGGATGCCTCTGACGGTAAATGCCGCACCGGAGGTGGAAGCACCGTCCTACATACTGATGGAGGCCACCACGGGACAGATTATCTGCGAGCAGGATGCGGATCAGAGAAGAAGTCCTGCCAGTATAACCAAGATTATGACTCTTCTGGTGATCTTTGATCATCTGGGAACGGGCAGAGTGCGCCTTGACAGCGAGGTTATGACCAGCGCCTATGCCAAATCAATGGGTGGTTCTCAGGTTTTTTTGGAGGAGGGAGAGGTACAGACCCTGGAAACTATTATTAAGTGTATTGCAGTTGCATCAGGAAATGATGCCAGTGTGGCGGCTGCAGAGTTTATAGCGGGCAGTGAGCAGGAGTTCGTAGCGCTTATGAATGCCCGAGCAGAGGAAATGGGACTTAAGAATACACATTTTGAGGACTGCTGCGGCTTAAGCGAATCGGATAATCATTACACCTCGGCAAGGGATGTGGCTTTAATGTCTAAGGAGCTGATTACCAAGTATCCGCAGGTGCTTGACTATACGAAAATCTGGATGGAGGACATCACCCATGTGACCAGACAGGGAAGCTCCACGTTTACGCTGTCAAGTACTAATAAGCTGCTTAAGATGTATGAATGGACAACGGGATTAAAGACAGGTTCTACCAGTAAGGCGCTTTATTGTCTGTCTGCGACGGCAAGTAAGGACAATATTGATCTGATCGGAGTCGTTATGGGTTCACCCAGTAATAAGACCCGTTTTCAGGATGCTATGGCACTGCTTAATTACGGCTACAGTGTAAGCGCCTTGTATGAGGATGCCAACGAAGATAAGCTCCCTACGCTGCCGGTAAAGGGCGGTGTTTTGGATGAAGCCGCATTGACCTATAAAGGACCCTTTCGCTATCTGGATATCCAGGGCAGTGATCTTGGAGGAATCGAAAAAACCATTTCGCTTCCCGAACAGGTAGAAGCGCCGGTTCAAAGAGGGGATGCGGTGGGAGAAGCGGTTTATACGCTGAATGGGCAGCGGATAGGAAGTGTATCTATTTTGTCTGATGTGACCATAGAGAAGGCCGGTTATAAGGACTATCTGATAAAAGTATGGAAACTGTTTTGTAGTTTTTAAATCTTGTGGTAAGATAATAAAGTGTTGATTTTACACAGGAAGGTTATAAAATGCTGAACATTTTGATTGGAGCAGTAATTTTGCTGGCACTTTTTTTCATAGCTGTCATGGCAGTTGACTGCAACCGTTTTACAATAAGAGAATATCATTGCAGATCGGGATCCTTGAAGAAGGGCATGAAATTTGTCCTTCTTACGGATCTTCACAGCAAGTCTTTTGGCAGGAACAACCAAAAACTTCTTCAGGCAATTGAGCAGATAAGGCCGGATATGATTTTAATAGCCGGAGACATGTATACGGCGGGGCTTGGGCAGACTACGGAGGTGGCAAAGGAACTTGTATGTACTCTTGCTGCCCGTTATCCTGTTTATTACGGAATGGGAAACCATGAGTATAAGACCAGGGCTTTCCCCAAGGAATACGGGGATGTGTATGAGGATTACGCAAAGGAGCTGGGACAGGCCGGTGTACGCCTGCTGATCAATGAAAGGGCATGTCTGTCCGAGGATGCTGTAGATATTTTCGGGCTTGATCTGGGAAGGGAATATTATCGGAAATTTCACCGGACAAGGATGGAAAAGAGCTATTTGAACGGAGTGCTTGGGAGACCGGATGAAAACAGGTTTTCCGTACTGATTGCGCATAATCCCGATTATTTTGAAGACTATGCCGCCTGGGGAGCGGACCTTGTGGTATCCGGGCATGTGCATGGAGGGTTGATGCGGCTGCCGGTTTTGGGAGGCGTTATTTCTCCTGCAATGAGACTGTTTCCAAAGTATGACGGAGGCATTTTTAAGGAAGGAAAAAGTATCATGATTTTAAGCAGAGGACTGGGAACCCATACCCTCCCTATCAGGATATTTAATCCGGGAGAGCTTGTGGTGATCCAAGTTGACTGCCAAAATGATCCGTGTTAGAATGTGCAGGGGATATTTCGGACTGTGAAATAAGATTCCGGGGGCTGTGAAAGCGGCAGAATGAGAGGAAAGATGAATACTAAATTATTTGATCATACCATATTAAAAGCGGATGCGGGAAAAGAGGCTGTTAAACGAATCTGTGATGAGGCAAAGGAATATGGCTTTATGTCCGTCTGCGTAAACGGATATTATACGGCTTATGTGGCAGAGCAGCTTAAGGGAAGCGGTGTTAAGGTTTGTACGGTAGTGGGCTTCCCGCTGGGACAGATGTCTCTTAAGGCTAAGGCGGCAGAGGCAGCCATTGCAGTGGAGGATGGCGCTGACGAGATTGACATGGTAATTAATGTAGGTGCGTTAAAGGACGGACTGGATGATGTAGTGCTGGCTGATATAAAGGCAGTAAGAAATGCCTGCAGTAATAAGGTACTTAAGGTGATTATTGAGACCTGTCTCTTAAATGAAGAGGAAAAGGTCAGAGCCTGCAAGCTGGCAAAGGAAGCAGGTGCAGATTTCGTAAAGACTTCTACAGGCTTTTCAACAGCGGGTGCGACGGCGGAGGATGTAGCCCTGATGCGGAAAACTGTGGGAGATGATATGGGAGTGAAAGCCTCCGGCGGAATCAGGGATCGTGAAACTGCCACGGCCATGGTAGAGGCAGGGGCAAGCCGGCTGGGCACCAGTGCTACTGTGGCAATCTGTAAGTAAAGGAGCCCGGGCATGGCATTATCAGTGAAATTGCAGGCTTTCGAAGGTCCCCTGGATCTTTTGCTGCATCTGATTGAAAAGAATAAGGTTGATATCTATGATATTCCTATTGTGGAGATTACGGAGCAGTATCTGGATTATATTAAGGCCATGGAAACTGAGGATATGAATGTGATGAGTGAGTTCCTTGTAATGGCTGCCACTCTTTTGAATATTAAATGCAGAATGCTTCTTCCCAAAGAAGTGAATGAGGAGGGGGAGGAAGAGGATCCCAGGGCAGAGCTTGTCCAGAAGCTGCTGGAATATAAGATGTATAAATATATGTCTTATGAATTAAAGGACAGGCAGGTGGACGCTGCGAGGACATTATTCAAAGCAAAAACTCTTCCGAAGGAAATAGAGGATTACAGGCCGCCCATAAATATGGAAGAGCTGTTGGGGGATGCCAATCTTGGAAAGCTTCAGGAGCTTTTTAAGATGGTTATGCGCAGACAGGAGGACAAGATTGATCCTGTAAGAAGCACCTTCGGTCAAATTGAAAAGGATGAGATAGATATGGATCTTAAGACCTCTTACATAGAGAATTACATTCACACTCATCGAACATTCAGCTTTCGTCAGCTATTAGAGAAGCAAAACAGTAAAATGGAAATCATTGTTACCTTTTTGGTTATGCTGGAACTGATGAAGCTTGGAAAGATATCTATCGTTCAGGAGGATACCTTTGACGATATTCTAATTACTTCGAATGAATAGCAGGGGGATTTGATTTGGGAAAACAGAAGGAGAAAGCAATTTTAGAAGCAGTTCTTTTTACTATGGGAGAGTCCGTGGAGATTGAAAGACTTGCTTCCGTAATAGAAGAGGATAAAAAGACAACAAAGGAGCTGCTTTTGGAGTTGAAGGAAGAGTACGAGCAGAAGCAGTGCGGTATCACCCTGATGGAGCTGGAGGATTCCTTTCAGATGTGCACCAGAGCGGAAATGTATGAGTATCTGATCAAAATTGCCAAAACGCCAAGGAAGTATGTTCTTACGGATACTCTTTTGGAAACGCTTTCCATTATTGCATATAAGCAGCCGATAACCAGGGCGGAGATTGAGAAGATCAGAGGTGTGAGCTGCGATCATGCGGTTAACAGATTGGTAGAGTTTGGGCTGATCAAAGAGGTGGGCAGAATGGATGCACCGGGGCGTCCGCTGCTTTTCGGAACTACGGAAGAATTTTTGCGCAGCTTTGGTGTCAAATCCCTGGAGGAACTGCCGGAGCTTTCCGCAGTGCAGATTGAGGAATTTAAAATACAGGCAGAGCAGGAAGCCAGCGTACAGCTGGATATATAAAAAGCGCAAGCTGCTGAGCTTGCGCATTTTATATACAGAAATACCGTAGGATCTGTCTGATGCACCATGAATAGTCAATGGCGGGAATATCCTCGCACGTCAAAATATATTCTACCCGGTAGGGGGTATTATCCACCAGATAACTGATGCGGCCAACCTCGGTGCCGGCGCTGACAGGAGCGGTTAATTGGCTTTCAATATGGAAATCAACCTGGATTTCTTCATCCTTTTTCAGTAAAAGACCGTCTGAGCCATTTAAAGAATTTGCAGCGGTCAAATCAGGACGTCTGATTTCAACCTTAGTATATGCCTGATCACCCAGCTTCTTTGTCTGTCCGCCAAGAACCGGAATAGGTGTAAGCTGGGAGGAGTCATAGAGAACCTCATTTAGAGAGTGGTATTCAAAGTTTTCAAGCCCATAGTTCATAAGGGCTTTTGTGTCGCTCCATTTATAGCTTTTATTATTTGGCCAGCCACAGGCAAGCAGGGCGACTACAAAGGTTCTGTCATCCCGTTTAAGCGCACCTACATAGCAGTAGCCTGCATTGCCGGTGAAGCCGGTTTTGCCGGACAGAGCGCCGTCCATCATGGTGAGAAAGGCATTATGGTTTGTGCAGCTAAAGGTTCTGCCGCTGGAGACATATTCTCCGTCCTTTTCCTGATAGCTTGTAAAGGTGTAGGAAGGAGTCCCGGTTATTTCCAGAAAGGCTTCCTTTTGAGGAGAGTCCGTAATGCAATAGGACATGATGCGTGCCAGATCGGCGGCGGTGGTAGAGTGAGCCTTTACGGTGCCGTCTTTACCTGTTACCGTTGCATCC
>JAUNGK010000166.1 GCA_030524555.1 Bacillota bacterium
TGTCACCATAAACAGATTTTGAGTCTGCCGCGTCTGCCATTCCGCCACGCCGGCAAAGCTTTAACAGCCGAGTAATATAATAGCACATTCGGCTGTTGTTGGCAAGTTTAAAAATGAATTTTGTTATAAATATCCAATCCGTCAAAGGTTGCAAAATAGTCCTTCGGTATTTCTGCCCTTCTGATCAGCTTTACGCTTCCGTCCTCCTTAAGAAGCAGCTCTGCTGATTTCAGCTTTCCATTATAATTATATCCCATAGCATATCCGTGGGCTCCGGTATCATGAATAACCAGATAATCTCCCTTTTCAATTTCAGGCAGCATTCTGTCAACTGCAAACTTATCATTATTTTCACAAAGGGAACCCGTAACATCATACTTATGATCACAGGGCGCATCCTCTTTTCCCAAAACCGTAATATGATGATAAGCCCCGTACATTGCAGGACGCATTAAATTCACTGCGCAGGCATCCACGCCGATATACTCCTTGTGGGTGTGCTTCTCATGAATTGCCTGAGTCACCAGCTGTCCATAAGGCCCCATCATAAACCGTCCCATCTCCGTGTAGATTGCCACATCGCCCATTCCTGCCGGCACCAGCACTTCCTCATATACGCACCGCACGCCCTCGCCGATTGCCCGGATATCATTCGGCTCCTGATCCGGTGTATAAGGGATACCTACGCCTCCTGAAAGATTAATAAACTTAATATCCGCTCCGGTTTCCTTTTCCAGCTTAACCGCAAGCTCAAACAAATCCTTTGCAAGCATGGGATAATATTCATTGGTCACCGTATTGCTGGCAAGAAATGCATGAATACCGAAATTCTGTACTCCCTTTTCCTTCAAAAGACGGTATCCTTCAAACATCTGATCCGTGGTAAAACCATATTTGGCATCTCCGGGGTTGTCCATAATTCCGTTGCTCATCTTAAACACACCGCCCGGATTGTATCTGCAGCTCATGGTTTCAGGAAGCTTTCCTAAAATATTTTCCACAAACTCAATATGAGTAATATCATCCAGATTAATAATCGCACCTAATTTTGCTGCATAGCTGTATTCCGCTGCCGGTGTATCATTGGAGGAAAACATAATGTCATGGCCCGAAACTCCCATTGCCTCGCTGAGCATCAGCTCCGTCAAGGAAGAGCAGTCACAGCCGCAGCCATATTCACGCAGTATCTCTATTAAGTAAGGATTGGGCGTTGCCTTTACCGCAAAATATTCCTTAAATCCGGGATTCCAAGCAAAAGCCTCCTTCACCGCCCTGGCATTTTCCCTGATCTGTTTCTCATCATAAATGTGAAAGGGCGTAGGATATGTCTTTGTAATCTCCTGTACTTGTTCCTTTGTCACAAATGGTACCTTTTTCATTTTGTTTCTCCTCCTCTAAGCTGTATCAGCTTTATCTCATTGCTAAGTGCATCCTTAAAAACCCTGATAAAATTCTCCTGCCCTGTATACAAACAGGCATCATCCTGGCTGTCATTGATTTCACCAGTCAGTGCGTAAGCCGAATCGATGATCAGCCTGATGTCGTTTCCTCTTTCACTGCCGATATAGCAGATGCCCTTCCTGCGCCAAAGCTCATGTTCCGGTTCCTTATCTGTAATCAAAACCACCTTAATGTCCTTCTCAAGCGCCTTAAAAAGCTCATCCTGCAGCTTTTCGATCACCTTCCATGCAGCGGAAATATATATGCGCATTCCGGCTTCCCTGATCATATTTTCAGCCTTATTCCAGATATTCTGACATCCGCTGATGGTAATATAGCCAACCTCTTTTTCCTTGGTGGCAGGAATATTGTGAACAAGATACTCCCTTTCCCGGCTTAACTCTCTTATTTTATTTGCACAAAATTCTTCTACAGGCACGCTTCGGTATCTGCTGGTACTTCCTTCCTCCAAGTAAGCAGCTCCCTTATCGGCAAGTCCTGACAATGCACTGTAAACATTAGATCTGGAAATTCCAGTAAGCTTAGCCACCTCATAGCCTGTCATTTCACCGTTCTTATATAGTGTCAGATAAATAACAGCCTCCTGTCTGGTAAGCCCAAACTTCATCAGTCCTTCCAGTATTGTATTTTCTTCCATGATTATCACCAAAAAAGGGAATAAAACCGCTGCTTTACTCCCTACTTTTCATAAGGCTGATCTTTTAGTGGTTCTTTACAGGAACACTATATATCAGCCATATAATTTTGTCAATATAAATTTATATGTTTTCGATCTGCCAATCAATGGGTTCTACGCCGTTCTTTTCAAGAAACGCATTGGTCTGGCTGAAATGCTTACAACCAAAAAATCCTCTGTATGCGGAAAGCGGACTTGGATGCGGCGCTTTCAAAATTAAATGCCTGGGATTAGTCAGCATGGGAATTTTACTCTGCGCCGGCTTACCCCAAAGCAGATAAACAATAGGACGATCCTGCTCATTTACCGCCTGAATGATGGCATCCGTAAACTGCTCCCAGCCTTTCCCCTGATGAGAGCCTGCCTGATGGGCCCGAACCGTCAGTACCGTGTTAAGCATCAGCACACCCTGCCTGGCCCATTTCTCCAGATAACCATTATTGGGAATATAACACCCTAAATCGTCCTGAAGCTCCTTATAAATATTTTGAAGGGACGGAGGCAGCTCCGGCTGATCCGGCAGTACCGAAAAGCACAATCCATGCGCCTGATGCTCTCCATGATAGGGATCCTGTCCCAAAATCAGCACCTTGACCTGACTTAGGGGCGTAAGATGAAACGCGTTAAAAATATCATCTGCCGGAGGATATACCACCTTGCTGTTATATTCATTTTTTACAAACTGATAAAGCTCCCGGTAATAGGGCTTCCTAAACTCTCCCTGAATGCAATCCAGCCAATCGTTGCTTATCATTGCCATATCGTTTCTCTAAACCTCCTACAGTCTGACGGAAATCCCTTTATCTCTCAAGTATTCCTTTACTTCCCTGATTTCAAGCTCTTTATAATGAAACAGCGACGCTGCAAGCACCGCTTCTGCCTTTCCTGCACTAAGCGCTTCATAAAAATGCTCCCTGGTTCCGGCGCCTCCTGAGGCAATCACTGGAATAGACACATTTTCCGCTACCATTCTTGTCAGTTCAATGTCATATCCCGCTTTTGTACCGTCACAATCCATGCTGGTGAGAAGAATTTCTCCCGCCCCCAGCTTTTCCGCTTTTATGGCCCATTCTACAGCGTCGATTCCCATATCTACACGTCCGCCGTTCTTATATATGTTCCAGCCGCTTCCATCCTGCCGTCTCTTAGCGTCAATTGCAACCACCACGCATTGGCTTCCGAATTTATCGGCAGCCTCGCTGATTAATTCCGGGGTCATAATCGCCGCCGAGTTTACAGCCACCTTATCTGCGCCCTCACGCAAAATCATCTTAAAATCATCTACGCTTCTGATACCGCCGCCCACCGTAAAAGGAATAAACACTGTTTCCGCCACCCTGCGTACCATATCAGCCTTAATAGCCCTTGCATCGGAGGATGCTGTAATATCCAGAAAAACAAGCTCATCCGCACCAGCTTTATCATATTCCTTTCCAACCTCGATAGGATCGCCTGCATCCCGCAGATTTACAAAATTAGTTCCCTTCACAACCCTTCCATTATTTACATCCAGACACGGAATAATTCTTTTGGTATGCATCACTGCTCCTCCGTTTATTATGCTCTGTTTATACCAATAAAGTTTCTAAGAATTTTAAGTCCTACATCCGAGCTCTTCTCCGGATGAAACTGACATGCAAAAATATTTCCCTTTTCAACAGATGCATGTATCAAAACACCATATTCCGTTGTTGCCTTTACAATATCCTCTTCCGCCGCCTTCAAGTAATAGGAATGTACGAAATAAACATACGAATCCTCCGCTATTCCTTCAAAAAGCTTTCCCTTTTGAGGAAATTTTAAAGAATTCCAGCCTATATGAGGTATTTTCAACCCTTCCGCATCCGGTATTCTTAAAATTTCTCCTTTAAGCAGCCCTAATCCGGAAACGCCTTTGCTTTCATCGCTTCTCTCAAACAAAAGCTGCAGCCCAAGGCATATTCCCAAAAAGGGAATCCCTTTACTTACTATCTCACGAATAACCTCCACAAGACCATAGGCATGCAGCTTCTCCATTGCATCACCAAAAGCACCCACACCGGGCAAAATCACACGGTCTGCATTTAAAAGCAGCTGTTTATCTCTGGTAATTACAGCCTCTTCTCCCAATGCCTGCAGCGCTTTTTCCACGCTTTTAATATTTCCCGCATCATAATCAATTATAGCTGTCATAATTCTTCCTGACCTTTCTCTTTCATTCGACTTTGCTAATAACTGATAATCTCCTCCTCTTCGGGAAGAATATCCTGCGGCACCGAAGGAGCTGGCTCAGCTTTCTCTTCGCCCGGCTTCACAAAATCCGTTCCATAAACCACAGAATTCAGCTTTCTTGTATAAGTTTGATTGTCATATGCGTTAATTTCCAACGCTTCCTCTTCCGAAATCCCGTAATTGCTTTCCAAAACGCTGCAAATCTGCTGATACAGTGCATCCACCTCACTGCGCACTCCGTATTCATCCGCATCAGTTAAGTTTTGATAGCAGCTAACTCCCTGCAATAATGCATCCACGGCTTCCAATTCCCTGCCCATGGTAAGATTATTCTCATAGGAAATTATTTTACGCTCCAGTCGCAGTACTGTCTTCGCTCTATTAAAAACAAGCTTGTCACTGGCATTCAAACGCTTATCATAAAGCAGCTTATAAGCCTCCTCATAATTTCCCGCATAATAAGCATCTCTTGCCGCTGCCTTATCCGAATATTCCGGCAAAAACGTGCTTAACAAAAGAATACATGCCAGCAAGGTACCGCAGCAGGCAATAAGTAAGAGCAGATTTTTCCGGCTAAGCACCTTAACAGGCTTTTCCTTATTTTCATTTTTAGCCTTCTTTTCCTTACGCGGCTCCTTTACCTTCTTCTTTTTCTTGCCTGGTTCCTCCGCATCCTCATCCTCTTGATCTTCATCATTGCTGTCGGTCTGAGTCTTGTTATTCCCTTTTTTCTTTCTGCCTGCTTTATCTTTCTTTTTCTTCTTTTTCTTTTCCTTCTGATCTTCTTCCTCCAGCTCATTCAAAATAGCTTTATTCTCAGCTGAAATATTTTCTATCTCATCAGAATCGGTTTCTTCCTCCGTAAGCGCAGTCAACAGCTTAGAGAAGAATCCCGGTTTCTTTTCTTTAGCAGGCTTCTCCGTTTTCTCAATTTCCAAACCCTGCCCGTCATTCTCTGCCGCATCACCCGCAGATGGTTCGACAGTATCCGTCAATCCGCCAATCTGCTGCTGAAAATCCAGATTGTCCAGCTGTGCAAACATATCATCAATATTCTCCTTTTCGGAAACAGCTGACTGATCTTTATTTTTTTTCTTTCCAAACAGCCCAAAGCCCTGCTTTGACTTTTCCTTCTTAACACGCTTTTTCTTTGGCTTTTCCTTTACTTCTCCCGGAATTTCTTTATCGTTCTCTGCCGATCCTTCATCTCCAAACAGATTAAAGCTCTCATCAATCTCATCTGCTTCAGCATGATCTCCACTATCATTCATGCTTTCCAATAAGGCAAGCATGTCATCATCCACCGCTTCACTTCGATCAGTTTCCTTTAACAGACCATTGATTTCTTCCAGATCATCATCTCCGCTGCCTGAACCGTCTATTACATCCGAAACATCCTGATTTACAGCTGTTTCCAAAGGCAAGCTATCAGTATCATCCATAGAGCCATTTTCCGACACAGTGCTCTCTTTATTCATCTCTAAATCTACCTGTGCCATTAACTCGTCAAGACTGCTCTTCCATTCATCCTCTTCGTTTGATGCGGAGCTGTCTTCTTCTAATGGTGCCTCATCTGTTCCCGGGACACTATCTCCTAATGGTGTCTCATCTGTTTCCGGGGCACTTTCCTCTAATG
>JAUNGK010000167.1 GCA_030524555.1 Bacillota bacterium
CCTCGCCTACATAACCGGCTTCCGTCAGCGTGGTTGCATCTGCAATGGCAAAAGGAACGTTAATGATCTTCGCCAGGGTCTGTGCCAGGTAGGTTTTTCCTGATCCTGTAGGCCCTAACATAATAATATTGCTCTTTTGAAGCTCCACATCATCCATATCCTTAGGAGCCGTCACACGCTTATAATGATTATAGACAGCAACAGATAAGACCTTCTTGGCCTCATCCTGCCCTATTACATAATCATCCAGAAAATCCTTGATTTCTACAGGTTTCAGCAAGTTGATATCCAGCTCTGCTTCCTGTACCTCTTCTTCTTCAAATTCCTCTTCCACAATGTCTGCGCAAATTTCCACGCATTCATCACAGATATAGACCCCTGCCGGGCCAGCAATTAATTTTTTAACCTGATCCTGTGTCTTATTACAAAAAGAACACCTGATGTTGTCTGAATTTCTGCCTGCCATTTTAATATCATGCACCTTTCTAAGCTTCTGATCTCTTGTAGACAACCCTGTCAATCAGACCATATTCCTTTGCTTCCTCAGCAGTCATCCAGTTATCTCTTTCCGTATCTGCTGCGATCACATCATAGTCCTTTCCGGTATTTTCTGCCAAAATTTTATTCAGCTTCTGCTTGGTCTGCAGAATGTGCTTTGCTGCAATCTCAATTTCAGTAGCCTGACCCTGTGCACCTCCAAGAGGCTGATGGATCATAATCTCAGCATTAGGAAGAGCAAGTCTCTTGCCCTTAGTTCCGCCGGACAAAAGGAATGCACCCATACTTGCCGCCATGCCCATACAATAGGTCGAAACATCGCACTTAACATACTGCATGGTATCATAGATCGCCATACCTGCAGTCACACTGCCTCCGGGGCTGTTGATATAGAACTGAATATCCTTTTCCGGATCCTCGGCCTCAAGAAACAGCATCTGCGCCACAATCAGGCTGGCTGTCACATCATTTACCTCTTCTCCCAAAAAAATAATTCTTTCCTTTAAAAGCCTTGAGTAAATATCGTAAGAACGTTCCCCCCTGCTGGTCTGTTCAATGACATAAGGTACTAAACTCATTGTATACTCCTCCTTATATAACTTACTCTAACCACGTGCCGCCTCTGCGGCACCAATCTTTCCTGCGCTGTTTATTTTTCTTTTGCATTTTCCACTGCAAATTCGGCAGCCTTTCTTACAGCAATATCCTGCTTGATCTGAGAAACACTCTTTTCAGGAAGCAGCTCTTTTACCTTGTCTACCTCCATCTGATAAGCTTCTGCCATGCTCTTTAATTCTTCTTCGTAGTCCTCTTCAGTAGCTTCAATCTTTTCAGCCTTTGCAATTGCTTCCAGAACCAGTCTGGACTTAATTCTCTTTTCAGCCTGAGGCTTAACCTGCTCGATCATCTTGTCATAGGTAGAGCCTGTAAACTGGAAGTACTGGTCGATGGATAAGCCCTGCATCTGAATTCTCTGTGCAAATTCATCAACCATCTGTCTCTGCTGTGTTGTCAGCATGGGCTCAGGAATTTCCATTTCGGAATCCTTAACGATTGCCTCAATAACTGCTGCTTCCCTGGCATCCCTGGCATCCTTTTCCTTCTTCTCTGTCAGTTTAGCCTTAACATCTGCCTTATATTCCGCAAGGGTTTCAAATTCAGAAACCTCGCTTGCAAATTCATCATCAAGCGCAGGAAGCTCTTTCTCCTTTATTTCCTTAACAGTACACTTAAATACTGCTGCCTTGCCCTTTAAGTCTTCAGCCTGATAATCCTCAGGGAAGGTTACGTTTACTTCCACTTCCTTGCCGATCTGGGCACCTACAAGCTGTTCCTCGAAACCGGGAATAAAAGCGCCGGAACCGATTGTAAGAGGATAATTTTCACCCTTACCGCCGTCAAAAGCAACGCCGTCCACAAAACCTTCAAAATCGATTACCGTCATATCGCCATCCTTTACAGCTCTGTCAGTAACCTCAATGTTTCTTGCATTGTTTTCTCTCTCTTTATTAATTTCTGCCTCAACGTCCTCATCGGTAACCTCTGTGTCAATCTTATCGATCTTCACACCCTTATACTTGCCAAGCTTTACTTCCGGCTTTAATGCCACTGTCGCTGTGAAAATAAAGGGCTTGCCCTTTTCAATCTGTGTTACATCAATTTCAGGAGAGGATACGATATCCTCCTCACACTCATCCAGAGCCTTCTCATATGCTGTAGGGATCAGTTCATTTGCTGCATCCTCATAAAAGATAGCCGGTCCGTACATTTTCTCTATCATCTGACGGGGAACCTTTCCCTTACGAAAACCGGGAATGCTGATCTTATTTTTGTTCTTCTGAAATGCATTCTCCAATGCCTTTTCCAGTTCCTCTGCCGAAACCTCAATAGTGAGCTTCGCCATGCTGTTTTCTAATTTTTCTACCTGTACGCTCATTTCAGTACATCCTCCTTATATATCCTGTGTTCTTTCTATGTTCAATGCTACAAAGCATACTCACAGTCATTGTACGATTATATCATACCTGCAAAAAAAATACTAGACTTTTTTCCATACATTCCTTTATACTATAAGCAACCTGCAACGAGAGTATTTCTGTCCTTGCAGCGATGTATATGTTCTGAGCTAAAGGGATTCCTGCGGTAAAGATAATTACCCTTATCTGCGAATGCCGGTAGGGGATTTTTTCTTTTTGCACGAAAGGAGTATGGTTATAATTATGGAAGAAAAGGTAGCCATCATTGGTATTTTTATTCAGGACATAGAAGCCGCCTCCAAGGTCAACGAGCTGCTTCATGAATACGCAGACTGCATTATCGGACGAATTGGTATTCCCTACCGTGAAAAGTCCTTAAATATTATCTCCGTAATCATAAGCGCTTCCCCTGACAAAATCAGTGCACTCTCTGGAAAGCTTGGCAGAATTAAAGGCATCAGCGCCAAAGCAATGCAGGCCAAACTATAGTCTCTATATAAAGGAGGATGCTTTATGAAGCTCACAACCAAGCAGCTGGTTCAGACAGCCCTTTTGCTTGCTATCTGCATTGCAAGCCAGTATTTTAAAAATCTCTCCGTATATATTACGGGGCCTATCGTCAACACCACCATTATCATTGCGGTTTTAGCAGTGGGACTGTGGAGCGGACTTTTCATCAGTATCATTGCTCCCATTACCGCTTTTTTCTTCACCGGTTCACCTATTATGGCTGCAATCCCTTTAATGTTCCCCGTAGTTATGGCCGGAAATGCCATTCTTGCCATATGTGTATGGTATTTTCAGGACAAAACAGCATTTAAATGGCGTCTTCCTGCCGGTTTGATTGCCGGCTCCGTACTGAAAGCAATTTTCATGGGAGTGGTGGTAGTACTGATTATCCTGCCTCTGTTCGGTGACAATGTTGCTTCCAGGCTTCCAAAACCGGAAGCGCTTCCAAAGGTACTTGCCACGGCCAAAACTACCTTTTCCATCACCCAGCTTATTACTGCTCTGATCGGAAGTGTACTTGCCTACTTAATTTGGATACCACTTAAGAAATATATCAAATCCGGTAAGGATTAAAACCAGGGTTTACTTTCTATTGAATTTAAAATGATCCGTCTGCACCATGCAGACGGACCATTTCATTTTAGATTTTACCTTTTAATTCAAGCAAAAAGACGTTGGTTATTTCATCTGTTCTTCTTGCTTCTTGATCATTCTACGAACCATCTCGCCACCGATAGAACCGGCTTCCTTGGATGTTAAATCGCCATTATAACCCTCTTTTAAGCTAACACCAAGCTCAGAAGCAACTTCTGTTTTGAAACGATCCATAGCTGCCTTAGCTTCAGGAACTTCTACTCTATTAGATCTGCTGCTTGCCATCTTCATTCACCTCCGTTAAATTTTTTGACCAAATGTTTCAGTCTTTTCCAAGATAAGCTGATCCGCCCGCTTATCCTGAAGAAGACTTCATTCAAAACGTTTTCGTATCACTTATCTTGTTCATAGTATTAACGGTGTTTCTGAAAATATTATGGTAAGTTCTGCCAACCTGTTAAGAAACAAAAATTTTTCTTTCTTATAAACTGATTATATTTAGAAGCTTCGGATTTTGTCGCTGCCATCATCCACGGTGTTTTCAATGGATTTAACAATCAAATAATAGCCATACTCCTCATTCACCTTCACGAAAACCCGATCCCCCACCTTATGTCCCATTAAAGCCTTACCAATGGGCGATTCTACACTGACCAGACCTTCCAGAGAATTGCCCCGCATGGTGGTAACAATCTTATACTTTTCGATTGCTCCGTCCTCTTCAAATTCAACCTCCACGGTGTTGTTCATACCTATTTCATCCTCTTTAGACTCATCCGGTATTACCTGTGCCGTTTTAATCATTCTTTCAAGAAAGCGGATCCTGCTTTCATTTTTATTTTTTTCTCTTTTGGCGGCATAGTATTCAAAATTCTCACTGAGATCACCATGCGCTCTGGCTTCCTTGACAGCCTCAAGAAGCTTAGGCCGAATAACCAGCTTCCTTTCTTCTATCTCAGCCTCCATAGCCTCTATATCCTTTTGTGTCAACTGATTATACATTTTAACCGCTCTCTTCTTTTACTGATTTTGCTTGGCAGCTGCCAGCTTGGTGCTCAAATACTGAATGATATCCTTACGCTTAATGATACCAATGAAGTGCTGACCGCCGTCAATCACCGGGACAAAATTCTGATTCATGGATTTGTTAATCAAATCCTCCATATCAACATCCACATTTACCGGCTCGTTATCCCTGTTACGCTTTACCTCCATAATAGAGATGTTTTCTGCATCCCGAAGGGATAAATCCATGCTGTCCTTAATGTTCCAGAGCAAATCTCCCTCCGTCAGTGTACCAATGTATCTTCCATTCCCCTTGGAAATAATGGGAATTGCCGAATATCTGTGGTTTTCCATTTTTTCAAGTGCCTGCCTTAAAGAGTCCGTGTCATAAAGATATGCCACTTCGCTTTTCGGCGTCAAAAAAAATAAAATATTCATTAGTAACCTTTCTTATGTTATTCCCCATAAACAATTTTTTTCGCCATAGCCTGTGCTGCTTCTTTATCCGCCAGATATTCTACTATCTTAAGTGCAAATTCAATCGAACATCCCATTCCACGTCCGGTAATAATATTCCCGTCCCTTACAGCCGGTTCGTATATAACCTCTGCACCCGTAAGCTGCTCTTCAAAACCGGGATATGCGATTGCTCTTTTCCCCTTAAGATGTCCTCTGTGTCCTAAAATGGAAGGAGCCGCACAAATGGCGCATACCGCCTTTCCTTCCTCTACAAAAGCATCCACCTGCTCCATCAGCCTGTCACAGGCTTCAAGATTCTTAGTTCCTGCAAGTCCGCCCGGAAGCACCAGCATATCCACAGTATTAAAATCCACTTCCCCGATCAGCTTGTCGGTAACTACGGGAATTTGATGGGAGCCCATAACCACCTTATCTCCCATGACTGATACCATATCCGTCTCAATTCCCTGACGGCGTAAAATATCTACCACAGTCAGGCCTTCGATTTCCTCAAAGCCTGTTCCAAAAAACACACAAACTCTGCTCATGCTAAACCTCTTTCCGGATTGACTTTTATATCAACCCACCCCTTATCATATTTATTATTTCTGTTACTATTTTACCATTGTCATTAGTAATTTCCAAATAAAATATTTCTTAAGGATGTAAAACATTTTTTGTGGTAAAATTAATATAAT
>JAUNGK010000168.1 GCA_030524555.1 Bacillota bacterium
CAGCAGAGGCAGATACTGAGGATGCAGCAGAGGCAGATACTGAAGGTGCTGAGGACGGAGCAGCATCAGCGGCACTGGCTGACGGCGTACTTACCGTTGGTACCAATGCAGAGTTCCCTCCCTTCGAGTATGTTGATGACAACGGCGAAGCAGATGGATTTGACATTGCTCTTATCAAGGCAATCGGCGAGAAGCTTGGTGTAGAGGTTGTAGTTGAGAACATGGAATTTGCTTCCTTGGTTTCTTCTATCGGAAACAAGATTGATGTGGCAATTGCAGGTATGACAGTTACTGATGAGAGAAAGGAAAGCGTGGATTTCTCTAATTCTTACTATGAGGCTGTTCAGTATGTAATCCTTCCTGAAGGTTCTGAGATTGCAACTGCAGACGATCTTGTGGGTAAGGCAATTGGCGTTCAGCTTGGAACTACAGGTGATTTCATTGCCAGTGATATTGAAAACACAGAGGTTTCAGGCTACAATAAGGCAGTAGATGCAGTAAATGATCTGATCAACGGAAGAGTTGACTGTGTAATCATCGATAAGAACCCTGCACTTGTATTTGAAGAGAAGTTTGAAGGCCAGGTAGTTGCAGTTGACGGAGCACAGTTTGGATTTGAGCCTGAGGAGTATGCAATTGCAATGCCTAAGGGTGATGCAGCACTGGTTGATCAGGTAAATGCAGCATTGGAAGAAATCAAGGCTGACGGAACCTTTGATGAGCTTGTTAACACTTATATTGGCCAGTAAAAGAAAATGAGAGACAGCAGATCATTGGAATAAATGACGGGATAGGCAGATAAAGTATGAAAGTCAAAGAGGATAGCATTTAGTAAGGTGCTATCCTCTTTTAGAAAAGAAAGGAACTGACGATATGCAGGCATGGTTGGAAAAAGTAGCGAAAATGTTTGATATGGCCTTTGTTTCCGGTGAAAGATGGAAGCTATACATAAAGGGGCTGGGAGTAACTCTGGAAATTGCCCTTTTTGCGGCTATATTAGGACTTGCCATCGGTACGGTTGTGGCGCTGATGAAGCTTTCCACGAATAAGAAGGGAGGAAAGAGCATTTGGGCCAGAGTGGCCAATGTCTACATAGATATTATCCGGGGAACGCCCTCGGTATTACAGCTCTTAATTATGTGGTTTATCATTTTAAAGAGCTGCAAAAACGGGGTTCTTGTAGCGGTTTTGTCCTTTGGTATCAACAGCGGCGCCTATGTTGCTGAAATTGTAAGAGCCGGTATCCTGGCGGTGGATAAGGGGCAGACAGAGGCAGGAAGATCCTTAGGTCTTTCCAAGGTACAGACCATGATCTATATTGTTCTGCCGCAGGCTATTAAGAATGTGCTTCCGCCTATCGGAAATGAATTTATCGTACTTCTTAAGGAAACAGCTATTGTAGGTTATGTGAGCCTTACTGATCTTACAAGAGCGGCAAACCAAATATCGTCCAGAACCTATGAGGCTTTCATGCCCCTGATTGGTGCGGCGGTGATTTACTTTGTTATTATTAAGATACTGACGATACTGTTAGAGAAGCTGGAGAGGAGGCTGCGTAAGAGTGATAATCGTTAAAGACTTACATAAAAAATTCGAAGATAATCATGTTCTTAGGGGCGTGAATTATCATGTTCATCAGGGCGAAAAGATTGTTATCGTAGGACCCTCTGGCTCAGGTAAGAGCACCTTCCTTCGGTGTCTGAATCTTTTGGAGAGACCCACAAGCGGCGAAATCTGGTTTGACGGTCAGCTGATTACAGGTCCGAAGGTAAATATTGACAAGATCAGAGAGCATATGGGTATGGTGTTTCAGAATTTTAATCTGTTCAATAATCTGTCCATTATGGATAATATCACTCTTGCTCCTGTAAAGCTTAAGCTTATGAGTAAGGAAGAGGCCAGTGAAAACGCACTTTCACTTCTTGCCAGAGTGGGGCTTAAGGAAAAGGCGGACGCTTATCCCAGTCAGCTTTCCGGCGGGCAGAAGCAGAGAATTGCCATTGTCAGGTCACTGGCTATGAATCCCAGAGTGATGCTTTTTGATGAACCTACTTCTGCTTTGGATCCTGAAATGGTAGGAGAGGTTTTGGATGTTATGAAGGGGCTTGCCGACAGCGGCATGACCATGGTGGTGGTAACTCATGAAATGGGATTTGCAAGAGAGGTAGGCACTAAGGTGTTGTTTATGGATGAGGGTATCATCATGGAGGAAAACACACCGTCAGAGTTTTTCAGCAATCCCCAGTGCCAGAGACTGCAGGATTTCCTTTCTAAGGTACTTTAATGAATGATTATACATAAGTATAAAAGCTTATTTTACTACAGGCATAAAAGGCAGCCGCTTCCTTAGGAGAAGCCGCTGCCTTGTTTAAACTTCAATTCTGAATTATTTGGATGATACGCTGGTATTTGACTTTTCGGTATCCGGCAGCCTTACAAAGGAGCACATAAGATAAAGAGGCAGCCCGAATACCAGAAAATATACATAGCGAAATTCTGTGGCAACAGGTGTGGCAATTAATACAGTAAGAAGGAGTGAGACGCTTGGAAGATAAAAAATCAACTTTCTTTTTTCATTTCTGACCAATATATTCCCAATGCAGAAGATAAATATCCAGCAAATAACCCCCATACTCCAGAGTGTACTGTAGAGAGGAAGCATGCCTCCAAGCTTAATGGCAATTTCCTTAGCTTTGATCACCAGGGGACCGCGAAGCAGCGGGGTATGGGACACTCCAAGGCTGGTAGCGCTTACGCCCTCAGCTTCTGCTACCAGATAGAAGGAGTCAGGGTACCAGTAACCATAGGTTTGATGGATATATGCGGTAAAGTAATCTCCGGGATAGGCAATTCCCAAATCTATCCACAGCTTTAGAAATTCCTTTTTGTGGTCTGCCAGATAGCTTTGATTACCGCTGCGGACTAATTCCTTCATATTGTCGGCATAGTAGGGATTATATAAATCCTTAATATAGGTAAGGTCTATGACATTTTCAATTAATTCAAGCTGATCATCCGTAAGTGGTCTGTCGTTGCACAGAACGGCGGCAACCTGTTGAGTGGGAATCGCAAGAGATTCTATAAGATCCGGCTGAGTCACATGAAAGGCATTCATGACCGGATATTTAACGATAACGGAAATGGCGAAAACACCCAAAAGAATTGGGATAATGGTTTTTACCTTCTTCCTGAAATAGAAGCACAGAAAAGGAAGGCACAGGCAGAAGGCATACCAGCCGTTGGAGCGGAACAGACACACCACAAGTCCCGATAGGGCAAAGGCAGCTAGCGATGCAGGAGTTACTTTCCTTACAAGCCGCAGCATGGAACAGCCGAAAACCATTACGCCGGCGGCAAAAAGAATGTCCTTCCAGATCGTCACCGAATAAACCGCATGGTAAGGAACCAGAGCATAAAATAAGGTAATGATCAGGCAGAAGGCATACCGGATCTGATACTGCTTTAGAGTATTAATCAGGTATGCAGCGGAAAAGGCCAGCATACACATCTGGAAAAAGGTATAAAAGGACATGGCAATTATCATATTTCCGGTAATTGCATAGCCCAGATGATAAAACAGTCCGATCAACAGGGTATGTACCCATGGATGATGATTGCTGTAGGGAACCACATGCAGTACCTGCTCCAACTGATTAATGCTGTCGGGGGTCATGATGCCGGGATATTGATATAAGAAATAGGGTATCCAGCCAACAAGGCACAAAAGAAAAGTAAAAAGTCCGGTATGACTGCAATAAAGACCGATCAGCTTATTCACTATTGTTTGAATAAGCTTTGAACGGCAATGGATGGCAGTAGGGGTACTGTCAGACCTGACAAAAAGCACCCTGTCGAGAAGCGGCTTGTCTGCAGTGTAAGAGAACAGGAACAAAAGCAGGTTGTAAAATAGAATAATAAAGCCAATAAACACTGCGAAAATAATGCTCATGCGGAATAAGGGACTGGTCAGAGTTTCTATATAATGTGGATAATCTACGCTTATGTACAGTACGGAAAAAATGAGGGAAATGACAGCAGACGCTTTGCGTGCCGCTTTAATATTGAAAGAAGAGTGAGACAGCCGCAGGTCTACATGGTTGAAGAAGAAGAAACACAGCATGAAAAATATCACGGTGATAATATTACCCGGCTCCATCCGGCTTGCTTTCATGAGCGCCCATGCTGCAAAAAAGCTTTGCAGGATTTTGAGTATTATATTTTTAACGCTGAGAATCTTCATGGTATTGCTCCTATTCCAATTAAATTATTTATGTTATAATCTTATCGTTCGTAGCAATAAAAATAATATAATGAATAGTTAGGCAATGTCAATAAATATCACAGAAAGTGCAAAGGGAGAAACGATGGTAACGATCAGCCTGTGTATGATTGTAAAAAACGAAGAAAAAGTTCTGGCAAGATGTCTTGACAGTATCTGTGAACTTATGGATGAAATTATTATTGTGGATACGGGATCATCAGACGAAACCAAAGAGATTGCGGGGAGATATACGGACATGATTTATGATTTTCAGTGGATCGGCGATTTCTCGGCTGCAAGAAATTTCGCTTTTTCCAAGGCCTCCTGCGATTATATCTATTCCGCTGATGCAGACGAGGTTTTGGATGAAGAAAACCGGGAGAAATTTCGGCTCCTAAAGGAAAACATGGTGCCGGAGGTAGAAATTGTGCAAATGTATTATGGAAATCAGCTCTTACACGGAACGGTCTACAACTACGACAGAGAACTGCGCCCCAAACTGTTTAAGAGGCTGCGCTCCTTTAGCTGGATTGAGCCGGTTCATGAGACCATGCGGCTTTTGCCGGTAGTATTTGACAGTGATATTGAGATCACGCACCTGCCGGAAAATAATCATGCAGGCAGGGATATTGGGATTTTTGAAGCCATAATCCAGAGAGGAGAGAGATTGTCGGAGAGGCTTTTTAATATGTATGCCAAGGAGCTGTTAATCTCCGGAGATGAGCAGCAGCTTAAAAATGCAGAGGAATTTTTTAAAAATGCGGCAGACGCAGGAGATACGGCACCGGAACAGATGAAGGAGGCCCTTTGTGTTGTGGTTAAGGCGGCCAGAGTGCGTGGAGATTATCTGAAAATGTTCCGTTATGCCATTAAAGGAGTGACGGATGAGGGCATTAGCGAGGTATGCTATGAACTTGGGGAATATTATCTGGAGCAGGGTGATTATCAGGAGGCATCTATCTGGTACTATAATGCGGCGTATGAGACAGCCAGTATTTTAAATATTCATGCGGGCGGTGATCTGCCCCTTAAAAGGCTATCGGAGTGCTATGAGGCTCTGGGAATGAAGGAACAGGCGGAGCAATACCGTTTGGCAGCGCTGGAATGGAAGAGTGAATAATTAGGAGGAAAGCCATGTGTTTATTTAAAAGAGAGTTGTTTGTTACGTTATCCATAGAACAGAAGTCAAAGGTATTAGATATATTAAGTCAGCATCATATTAAATTTTATGTGAGAACAAAGGATAATTTTGACCGTGGCATTTATTCGGAGAGAAGAACTGCAGGCAGCTTCGGGATGGATATGTCATGCAGGTTTATTTATCATATTTTCGTAGCAAAAAAAGACTATGCAAATGCAAAATATCTATTAAATCAAAATCAGGTGTATTAAGAAGAATGGAGAGTTGGCTTTGAGCCAACTCTTTTTTGTTCTGCAAATTTGAGGCTTTGGAC